>JACOSH010000195.1 GCA_016178945.1 Acidobacteriota bacterium | reverse complement strand
CTGACGGACCCGTGGGGCACGTATGTGGAATTGACCGAGGGGCTGGACAAGCTGTAGGGACCTACCGCGAGACGATCACGACGAGAAGAACCAGCAGGAAGACCACGCAAGCCAAGGCGATTTGGGAACGGGTCAGGCCGGGCTTTGAGACCGGAGGAGGAGTAGGCACCGGTTCCGGCTCGACTTCCGGCTCTTGGCGGGGGCTCGGGGCGGGAACTTTCGGTGGCGCGTCGCTGGCCCCGTAGACGGCCAGCTCAGCCTCAAGGGCCTCTTTGAGGTGGTCGATATCGGGACAGAACCGGGCACGCGCCGCTTCCGGAAGCGACTCCTTGATCTCCTCCACCGCCAGGGTCGCGGCGGGCTCCACAACGTAGTACCCCAGGGTGTCGGCCAGGCGGCAGCCCAGGTGCGCCAGGTGCAGGAGATCGATCTCCCGCGTGGCGGGAGTGTCGTGGTGGCGTCCGGCGATCACGATCAGATCGTGCGGCAGGCGCCAGGTATCGGCCAGTTGGCGGCCGGCTTCGCAGTGGTCCATGCCGAACAGGAGGCGCTCGCTCTCCAGGACATCGTAGGCGTTTTCGCGGGCTTTCTTCAGCAGATCTCCGTACTCCTTCGGGTAAGCCACCAGCAGGCCCATACGACCGATATCGTGTAACAAGCCGGCGGTGTAGGCCATGTCTTCCTGCATCGAGCAGGCCCAGGCCAGCTCTTCGGTCAGGAAGGCGGTAGCCAGGGTGTGGCGCCAGCAGCGGCGGTGATCCTCCAGCGTCTGGACCCCTTGGAGGTAGGTTCCGGCCAGTAAGGTCAAGGCGATCTTGCGGATGCGATGAGTGCCCAGGAGCGCCAGGGCGTGCTGAACACTGTCAATGCGGCTCTCAAACCCGAACAGCGGCGAATTGGCGCGTTGCAGGATATCGGCCGTCAGGGCCGGGTCCATGCGGATCGCTTCGGCCAGAGCTTCGGTACTAACTGCATCGTCGGCAAGGAGTTGCAGGAGCCGCGCGGCCACCGGGGGGAAGGCAGGGATCTTCGCCAGCTCTGCGACAGCAATCACCCTCGGATCATCGACTGCTCGGAGCCGATTCTTTAGCTAGTTAACGCACGGCGAGGGTGGCGGTGTTCGAGCTGGCGGCGCCCATTCGCATCACCACGGCGGCATTGCCGGGGGCGACACCAGCCGGCATTCGCGCCGTCACCTGGTAGACTCCCACAGAACCCGGCGCGGCGATCGAAGACATGACGTCGGCGTTTTGGCCGCCGATCGACACTGTGACCGGCCCTGTTTCGGCGGGCGGTTGATTCCCAACGACCGCCCCGGTTGCCAGCGGCGGCCGGGTCTGGCCCAAACCCGTTGCGTAAATCAGCAAAATATCGCCCGCGCCCGCCGGATTGTCGGATGTGACCAGAGAAGAGTCGGCGCTCTTGAGCGCCACGGCGCTGCCGGAGGCAGTGAAGAGGGCGGGGGCTGCCGCCGCCACGGTCGCCATGAAGGAAGGACCCGTACTAGTGCCGTTGTTGACCACTACCTGCTGCGCGCCCATCCCCACGTCGACGGGAACCTGGGCGTTGATCTGACCCGGCGAGACATAGATAATCGGCGCGCTCTTGCCGCCGATGGTCACCTGGACTCCGTTCAGAAAAGCCGGCACTGTATCGCCGGCCCATCCGTCGAGGTTGGTCCCCACTGCAGCCAGGTTCCCGCCGTAGATAGAAATCAGACCCGCTGGAGCCACAGAGGCCGGACCGGCCGCGCTTGCCGCGCCGGTGAGCGACGGATTGCCGGTTACGCCAGTGGCCAACTGAGAGCGGATCACCCCGCCCGGATCGACCAGCGTATGCAGGTTTACGTAATGCCGCTCGGGATTCGCCACTAGCGAGTTGAGCGTGGCCAGGCCGGCCGCAGTGTTCACGGTGACGGCCCGCATGATGTTGCCAATGCCGGTCTCGCTGACCACTGTCGCCGAGCCGGAAAGGCCGGTGTTGATGGTCACGCCGCCGTTGACGGTGGCGATGCCGTTGTGGATGTGCAACCCGCTGAACTCGGCTCGTCCGGGAAAGCGGTAGTTGACGTCAAATACGACGCGGCCGGTGAGGATGTCGCCGTCCACTTGGCGCAGGGTGTAGACGGTAAGCAGGGCCGTCCCGCTGGCCTGGACGCTGGGTGCTGGAGGCGCGACCTCTTTGGCCGAGGACATTTCCACCGGGAAGGTCATGCGGTCGGTGGTTCGAAGCTGGGCCCGGATGGCGCCGCCTCCGAATTGCGTGGTGTGGAGGTTGGCGTAGTAGCCCGCCGGGTTGCTGAACAGGCCGTTCAATGCATCCTTCTGGGCCTGATTGGCGAAGTTGATTTCCACCGGGTAGGACAAGCTGCCGGTTCCTCCCTCGGCGGACTGCACCGAGGCTGGGCCGCCGCCGACCACGGTGGGAATGACGACACCGGCGTTGACGCCCGCCGGACCGTTGTGGATGTGCAGCCCGGTGAACGTGGTGGTTTCCGGAAAGCTGTAGTTGATGTCGAACACGACCTGCGCCGAGGCGACATTCCCGGCGTCGTCGAAACTGCGAATCGCCGTGATCGCGGCCAGGCCGGAGGCGTTCAGGTTCGCCAGCGCCGGAGGAGGATCGACCTCGTTCCGGGTGCTCATGAACCCCATCAGCACCACTTGCTCGGTCCGCTGCAACTGGCCGCGGATCACGCCGCCCGGAAACACGGTGGTGTGCAGGTTGGCATAATACTGGCTGGGGTTCGCCAGGATGCCGCGCAGCGCGGCGACGGCCGCGGCCTGGTCCGGGCGCGCCGGGGCCTGGCGGTCGATGGTTCCCGCGCCGGTGGCTGAGACCAGGGTGTTGGTCCCGCTGAGGCCGGTATTGATCAGGACGTCGCCGTTGACGCCGGCGGGTGCGCCGTGGATGTGGAGGCCCGTAAAGGTAGTGTCGGCCGGGAAGCCGGAGTAGCTCACCAGAAAATCCACCGAGCCCGATTCCACCTGGCCGCCGTCGTCGCGCACCACGTGCACCCGCAGGGTCGCCACGCCGGTCGCGTTCGTGCCGGTGATGGCCGGCACTTCATTGGCCGGCGACATCACGGCGCGGTAGGTCACGGTTTCCGCGGTCTTGCCAAACACGGAGAGCGCGCAAAGCGCCAGGAGCGCAGTAGTCTTGTGCATAGAATTGGTTCCGACTCGAGTACATCACATGGGCAGCCGGGCGGCAAGGGGCGCGCCTAGAGTTTACAGGTGTTAGTAAGCTACTCCTAACCCCTGGAGCGGCAGTTGCGAACCGGCATCCCCAAGTGGTATAAACACCTGTTGATCCAAAGGCGGACCCTTCCGGTTGGGACGTGGCCGGGAGTGGGCGGGCAGAGGCAGCAGAACCAACCTTCATTCAGGTGCAGCATACTTACTAGCCGGACTTCCAGAGGCGTGATCCCCGCTGCTTCGACCCGCCGTCCTCGTCGCCCGCGGCCGGTATTGTGGTCTGTGGTGAAATCGAGAGAACGCCGCCCCTGCCTTGGGGGACGGCCGAGTAAGGGTATCCATGCCGACTCCAACGACTGAAACTCCCAAACCGCCCTCCCAGCCTGGATTGAAGGAAGCCATCTTCAAGATCCTGCAAAGTCCGGAAGAGCCCGACGAGGGAAAGGTCATCGCCCGCCGGCGCCGGTTCGTCATGGCCTCGGTGCTCGGCTTCCTGGGCGTCAACTTCCTGATGTTCCTGCGCTTCTTCTTTCCGCGGGCGCTGTTTGAGCCCAAGACCAAGTTCCGCATCGGCTTTCCCTCGGACTTTGGCTTCGGCGTCGACACCAAATTCCAGAACCAGTACCGCATCTGGGTGGTGCGCAACACCGAAGGGATTTTCGTGATCTCGGCCATCTGCACGCACCTGGGCTGCACGCCGGACTGGAAGGGCAGCGAAAACAAGTTCAAGTGCCCCTGCCACGGCTCCGGCTACGACCCGGAAGGGGTCAATTTCGAGGGACCCGCGCCGCGGCCCATGGATCGCGCGCACGTCGAGCTGGATCCGGAAGGCCAGATCGTCGTGGATCTGAGCCATGTCTACAAGTGGCCCAAAGGCGAGCGGTCGCAGTTCGGCGATCCTGGCGCCATCATTCGCGTCTGACTGAGGAGACCTTATGGCAGAATCCAACGGAAAAAGCGGGGACTCCGGAAACGGAGCCGCGCCGGCCGGCCCGTCCGACGGCGGCCGCAGCCTGGTGTCGGCGCTGGTCGAGGATGCCAAGGCCGTCAAGGCGAGGGCGCTCGAAGAGGCCAAGGGCTACAAGCACGTCGAGAAGACGGACCTGTTCAAGTCGGTCCTGCGCGTCAAACACGACGAAACGCCCCGCAGCCGCGCGCTGGGGGTGCTCTCTAACGTTTTCCTGCACCTGCATCCGGCCAAGATCAACCGCGACGCGGTGGCCTACAACTACACCTGGGGGATGGGCGGCATGACCTTCTATGTCTACATCACCCTGGTGTTCACCGGCACGCTGCTGATGTTTTACTATCATCCCTCCAAGGTGGTGGCCTTCCGCGACATCCTCTACCTGGAGCATGACGTGCCGTTCGGCAAGCTGCTGCGTAACATGCACCGCTGGGGCGCTCACCTGATGGTGATCATGGTGGAGCTTCACATGTTCCGGGTCTACCTGACGGGCTCCTATAAACGGCCGCGCGAGTTCAACTGGGTGGTGGGGGTGATCCTGCTGGTGCTGACTCTTCTGCTGAGCTTCACCGGCTATCTGCTGCCCGACGATCAGCTCGGCTTCTGGGCGGTGACCGTGGGGACCAACATGGCGCGCGCCACCCCGCTGCTCGGGCACGACGGCCCGTTCGGCTCGCTGCTCGGCATGACCCCCTTCAACGACGT
>JACOSH010000226.1 GCA_016178945.1 Acidobacteriota bacterium | reverse complement strand
CTGGCCGCCGTCTTCCCGGACCAGGCCGCCTGCGCGGAGAACCTGACCGGCGAGATCCGCATCCCCGATCATCCCCTGGTCAACGAGACCATCGGCAACTGCCTGCATGAGGCCATGGACCTGACGCGCCTGATCGAGATCCTGGATGCCATCCAGCGCGGCGAGATCCGCACCCTGGCCGTGGACACGGTCGAGCCCTCGCCCTTCTCCCACGAGATCCTCAACGCCAACCCCTACGCCTACCTGGACGACGCTCCCCTGGAGGAGCGGCGCGCGCGCGCCGTGCAGTTGCGCCGCACGCTGCCGGAAGCGGCCAGCGAGATCGGCGCGCTCGATTCGGCCGCCATTGCCGCGGTGCGCGAGGAATCCTGGCCGCTGGTGCGCGACCCCGACGAGCTGCACGACGCGCTCCTGACCCTGGTCCTGCTGCCGCCCGTGCCCGAATGGCGCGAGTTCTACGACGCGCTGGAATCGGACGGCCGCGCCGTCACGCTGCGCGCCGGCGAGGCCGCCTTCTGGATCGCCGTGGGGCGGGAGCCCGGCCCGCCGGTGAAAGCGATCCGAGGGTGGCTGGAATCCACAGGCCCCACGCGCGCCTCCGAGCTGGCCACGCGGCTGGCGTTCACCCAGGAGGAGGTCGAGATCGCGCTGGCCCAGCTTGAAGGCGAGGGGCAGATCCTGCGCGGCCATTTCACCCCCGGCTCGGCGGGCGGCGAAATCGAGTGGTGCAACCGGCGGCTGCTGGCCCGCATTCATCGCCTGACCCTGGGGCGGCTGCGCCGCGAGATTGAGCCCGTCACCACGGCGCAGTTCCTGCGCTTCCTGGAGCGCTGGCAGCACCTCGCGCCGAGCTCGCGCCTACACGGCGTGGACGGACTCTTCCAGGTGATCCGGCAGCTTCAAGGATTCGAAATCGCCGCCTCGGCCTGGGAATAGCAGGTGCTGCCGGCGCGCATCGCCGGATACTCGCCGGATCTGCTCGACACTCTGTGCCTGTCCGGCGAGGTGATGTGGGGGCGGCTGTCGCCGCATCCGGCCTTCGAGCGGGAGGAGCCGCGCCGCGTCCGTCCGACGCGGGTGGCCCCCATCACCCTGTTCCTGCGCGAAGACGCCGGCTGGCTGCTGCCCGGACCGGCCGTCGAGCCGCCCGTGTTGTCCCACCCGGCGCGCGAGGTTTTCGAGCAGATCCAGCGCCGCGGGGCCTCTTTCTTCCCCGATCTGGTGCGGGCCACCGGCCGACTGGCGAGCGAAGTGGAAGACGCGCTGTGGGAGCTGGTGGCCGCCGGGCTGATCACCGCCGACGGATTCGAGAACCTGCGCTCCCTGGTGGATCCCAAGCGGCGGCGCGGCGAGGGCCGGGGCCGCCTGGCGCGTCCTCGCCATGCCGCGGGGCGCTGGGCGCTGTTGCGGCAGGCCGAAGCGCCCCCGGAAGTGGCCGCCGAGCCCTTCGCCCGGCAGCTTCTGCTGCGCTGGGGCGTGGTGTTCCGCGACCTGGCCGCGCGGGAGTCCCTCGCTCCGCCCTGGCGCGACCTGCTGGTCGCTCTGCGCCGCATGGAAGCGCGCGGGGAGATCCGCGGCGGACGCTTCGTGGGCGGCTCCGTGGGCGAGCAGTTCGCGCTGCCCGAGTCGCTGGACCTGCTGCGCGCCGTCCGCCGGGAGACCGCCGCGGCCTCCGAGGCCGCCCCGGGCGCGGCCGATCCGCTCATCTCGGCCAGGTGTTTTCCTTCTCCAGCGCCCGCCATGCTTCCCGAACGCGCCGCGCTTTCTTCACGTTGAAAACGCCGCGCGCGCTGTACTCGTGCGTAAAATCGTTCCACGCCTGGACAAATTCCTCCATTTTCTTGTGCAGCCGGCGTAAATCCTCGGCCGCAGCGCGGCGCCGGGCCTCCTCCTCGTCGATCCAGACACGCGTCTCCGGCCACGGATTCGGCTGTGAACGCTGGGCGAAGGCAGACCCCTGCCCCAGCAGAACGGCGCCCGCCATTCTGCGAGTAATCCCTTTATTTTTCAATGGATAATGGTGAGTGGAGAGGGAGAAAGCGCAATACCCTCTTCTCACCCTCACCATAACATGCCTGTCAAGAGGCAGCCGCCAGCAACCGCTCCCTTAAAGGCTGTGAAAAGTATCGGCAACCGCTCCGTCACCGTCGCGGCTCGGTAAGTGCAGTCGTCGAGCGGTTGGCGCGGTACTAGACTCAGCCTAGGGGCGTTTCCTGCGTGCGGCTAAGAGGGATAGGCGATACCCCAGGATCAGGCGACGGCGTACTTTGGTGTCAGATGCCTGGTAAAACCATTCTGCTGGTGGACGACAGCCCCAGCCAAATCAGCCTCATGCAAGAGGCGCTGGCGGGGAGGGGCTACAACCTGCTCACCGCCGGTGACGGGGAGGAGGCGCTGCGAAAGGCGACCCAGCAGCGGCCCGATCTGATCCTGCTGGACATCCTGCTGCCCAAGCGGAACGGGTTCCAGATCTGCCGGCAGGTGCGGTCCGCGCCGGAGACGCGGGAAACCAAGATTATTTTGATGAGCAGCAAGAGCCAGGACACGGACCGTCACTGGGGTCTGAAACAAGGCGCCAATGAGTATCTGACCAAGCCGTTCAGCCCGGAGGAGCTGGCGGCCAGGGTTGCGAAATAATTCTAGTCTCTACCAGGTCTTGGCGAAGCTCCCTTTGGTAATCGCCCAGCCGCTGTCGACGTGATTCTTCAGCTTGGCCCGCAGCTCGCTGACAACGGCGGGATGGTGAGCCGCCACGTTGTCCAATTCTTCGGGATCTTTCGTTAGGTTGTATAACTCTTCGAACGGCGGCCCGGAGTTATTCCAGCGGCCGATGTAATTCCACTCCGGCGTGCGCACCGACCCGTGATCGCCCCACCCGGTGATCATGCTGTCCCGGCGGGAATCCAGCAGAGAGCGCAGGCTTTCCCCGGTGACCCGGGCTGGGGCCTTGACGCCGGCCAAATCGAGCAGCGTGGGCATCAAGTCGGTGTGATTCACGAATCCGCGGACGCGATGCCCCGCCCAACCGGGCTTGTCGGGAAGGGGCGGATGGTAGATGGTGAGCGGGACCTGGGTGACCTGGGCCCTCAGCCGCGTCTCGGCTTTGTGAAGCTGCCCCTGCTCGCCCATCATCGTGCCGTGATCGGCCACAAAAACAATCACCGTGTTCTTCATCAGTCCCAGCGCTTCCACGCGCCGCAGGAACCTGCCGATCGAGGCGTCGACGAAAGTGACCAGGCCGGCATAGAGCGCGCGCACATGCTCCACTTCGAGCGAGGTCATGTCCTTGGCGGTCAGGGGAGGCTGGATCAGGCGCGGCCCGTTGTAGGGGCTCTTCATGTAGAGCCGGTAGTAGTCGTCGGGCGGGTCCCAGTATTCGTGCGGCGAGAACGACTCGATGTGGAGATAAAAGGGCTGGTTCTCTTCCACGTTGTTGTCCAGCCAGCGCGAGGCCTCTCGGAAGACTTGCGCCGCCAGCCAGTCTTCTTCGGTCCGCCAGTGGCGCCGGTTCAACAGGTACTGGATAGGCCCGCCGCGCGCGGTGCGCTGCGCGGTTTGAGAGGGATGCAGATAGTTGGCGATCCGGATGCTCTTGCGCGGGCCGCTCTCCAGCCGGTCGCCCTCCTGGCCACGGATGAAGCGCCAGGACTCAAAGCCGCGGTGAAAATTCTTTCCGGGTTTGAACTGGTGATAGATGTCGGTGATCAGGGCCGTGGTGTAGCCGGCCGCGGCCAGCGCTTCCGAGAGCGTCACGTCCTCGGCATAGAGTTGATGCCAGCCGCGAATGCGCACCTGGTCGTCGGGCTGCACGTAGCGGTCGGAGGGGAACACGCGGCGTCCCGTGTAGAGAGCGCGGCGGGCCGGCAGGGTGGGCAGCGCTTCCGCAAAGGCGTCGGTGAAGATCGCCGACTGGGCCGCCAGGACGCCCCAGGTGTCGACGCCGATATGGATGATGTTCAGGGGAGCGCCCGGCCCGGGCTGCGCGTGCAGGGCCGGCGCCGCGGCCACGCCGCCCAGCAACGCTCGTCTCGAGATGTTCGACATGAATCCGGCTCACCCGTTCACCGGGGCGGGCAAGCCGGCCACGGCGAGTATGAGACGATCATATCAGGTCCGTCGACCCACAGCTTTTCTTCACGGCCCTCGCCCAGGCTCACCGTCACGATCACGCCGCTGCCGCACTTCCGGCTCTTGGCAATCGAGAAGGACGAGATCCGGGCGTACTTGCTCTGGGGACCCCAATCTTCCAGAAACTTGTCGAACCGGTAGTCGCAGGGCTTGGCCTCGGTGCATCCCCAAAAGGCGTGGGCCGCCTTGTAGTCGCTCTTTTGGAGGCAGGCGATGAATTCGCGCACGCGCGCCTTCTGCCGGTGGTTCAGTTGGAGGAAATAGGCGACGGCGCCCACAATGACCGCGGCCAGGAAGATCAGCGCGAGGCGCTTGGTCCGTTTCTCCCGCGTCTCATCGCCCTCCCCGTAATGCTCCAGGTAGCCCGGCATGTGACGGCAAGATCCCCCGGCTATTTGACGGGATGGGCCTTGTCATAGGCGGCGATGGACTCGGTGGTGATCTCCAGCGCGGGTTTGAAGTAAATCGTATTGCTCACGTCGACCACCACGTCGTAGCCCTTTTCCTCAGCCATCTTCTTGACCACTTCCTGCATCCGCTGCGTGGCCTTGGAGAGAATATCGTTGCGCTCGCGATCCACGTCGGCCTGCAGGTCTTCGCTGAGCCGCTGCAGGTCGCGCTGCTTGCGCTGTCCCTGCTGGTTGAGCTCGGCTTCGGCCTGGGGCGTCAGCTTTCCGGCCATGGTCGTCAACTGCTGCTGGATGGTCTGCAAATCCTTTTGCAGCTTTTCCATCTGCTGCTGGCGCGGCTTGAACTTGGCCTCCAACTCATTGGACGCCTTTTTGATCTCGGCTGTTTCCAGAACAGCCCGCTGGAGATTGATGATGGCCACCTTCGATTGCGCCCATCCGGCGCCCGCCATCCAAACAGCCCCGCCCGCCAGGACGGCAAGCCGCATCCAAAGTCTTCCAAACATCTCGCTGAACTCCTTCACCAAGGGTTGGTATCTCCTCAGCGTAACACAAAGGCAAAGGATTTCCGCACCGAGCCGCGCGCGTCAGCAAGCGGACATTGCTACGGTCTGATGGTACTAGATGGTATAGCAATTGCTCTAAGGTGTTTCCCCAGGTTGGGCTCATGCTGTGGCACCGGCTCTCCCGGAGGTGTCCTGGGTGTCTAAGGCTAACACCATAAATTCGTTAGGCCAAGCGGCAGGGGTATCCGCCAAGGCGCGGATCCAGCGAAGCGACCACCTACTTTCTACACTATGGTACCTACAGAACTTACACACCCTTGGAAACCCCGGAAGAGATCTTGGGCGGCGGCAGCCATACTGATCCTCGGCGCGGAGATCGTTCAGGCGCAACCGATTCGCCTGGCGCTGAACTCCGCCGCCGCGATCGCGGGCAGCTCAACAACCCTGAACCTGGATGTGAACGGATCGGGTTCCGCGGCGCTGCAATTTACGCTGAGCTACTCGCCCTCGGACTTTTCCAACATCCAGTTCTCTCCGGGCCCGGCGGCGACGGCGGCCGGAAAAAACCTGGTCTGCGCCGGTCGCCCCGGGATCCGGACTTGCGTGCTGAGCGGCATGAACGCCAGGCCCATCGGCAACGGAACGGTGGCGGTGGCCACTCTTCAGACGACGCCGGGCGCCGCGGCGCGCCAGTCGCGGGTCTTGCTGACCAGCAGCGCGGCTGCGTCACCGGGCGCTTCCGGGATCGCGACCAGCTCCTCCCTCAGTAACGGCCTGGTCACGATCAATCCGGGCTCGGCTCTCACGCTCGCGGGCCTCAGTTGCACCACCGCGTCGCTAGTGAGCGGCGCATCCACCGTGTGCGCCGTTACGCTGTCGGGGGCCGCGCCGGATCAGGGCAGCCGGATCGCGCTGGCCTCCAGCAATGCGGCCCTGGTGACTCCCGCGTCGGTGTCCATCGCGCCGCGCGCCACGTCGGCTCAGTTCACGGTCTCGAGCGCGCCCAACCTGACGGATCAGACGGCGACCCTTTCGGCCGCGCTGGCGGGAACCTCGCGGGCCACCACGGTAAGCCTGGTGGGCATCAAACCCATCGGCATCAGTTGTGCGGGCGCAACCGTGAAGATCGGGAGGTCCACGCAGTGCAGCGTGACACTGAACTCGTCCATCGCGCCGAGCGCCTTCGCGATGCCGCTGCAGAGCAGCACGCCGTACCTGAGGCCATCCTTGGCTTCGTTCAGCCCAGGTCAAACCGCGGTGCTGTTCTCGGTCTCCGCGTCTGGGGCCCGCAGCGTGGTCGCGGGGACCATCAGCACGACGTTCAACGGCACGACGGCGGCGGTGACGGTGATCGCGGTGCCGTGACGGGCAAGATGTCGGCTAGTTCGGCGGCCCGACCGGAATCAAGCGCGTCCAAGTCCGGCCGGTCAGAGTGTCGAAAGCTTCCGCCGCGGCCTGGTAGCTGGAGCAGGACAGGGCGCCGGGCGCCGAGGTCACGTTCACGAAGGGCTGCACTTCGGCGCGCGCGCCGAAGCCGCTCACCAGGCCCGCGCCCGCCAGATCGAGCGATGCCGACTCTCCGGCGTTCAGCGTCACGGTCTTATTAGGCGGCCCTATAGGCAATCCGTTGGAGCCCAAGAAGCCCAGCTCCGCGATGCACGGGCCCTGCGGCGGACCGCTGGGAATCTGCACGCTGACCACGCTCAACCGTACCGCCTGACCCCGGGTCAGCCCCATCATCCCGAAATTGGGGGGGCCCGACGGAATCTGTGGCGGGCCGTTCGGCACCATGACCTGGCTGAGGCCGAGGAAATTGTCGAAGACCTCGGCTGTCGCCGAGCACAGCGACGGGACCGGGCCGGGCTGCGGCGCCGCCACGGGACGCACCTCCGCGCGCTGGCCGAAAGCGGCCAGCAGCGTGTTGGCGTTAAGATCGAGAAACGCCGCCTGGCCGGCCGCCAGATTCACGCTCTTGTTGGGCGGTCCGATTGGCAAGCCGTTCCGGTCCACGAATCCCAGCATGGCCGAGCAGGGCGATCCCAGTACGGCCACAACGTTGACTCGCAGCGTCTGCCCGAGCGCCACCCCGATCATCCCGAACGACGAGCCGCAGGTACTGCAGTCCGGCGCCGGCAGCCGGCTGGCGGTCAGCGCCGCCACCACGGCGAGAATGAACGTTCTGCGCATACTTTCCCCTCCCACCTGGATTGATATCTCCGATCAAAGAGAAAGTCACTACCTGTACAGGTAGAATTGCGGGAGTCCATCAGACGATCTTGTGCCGCAGGGCCTTGGCCACGGCTTCGGTCTTGGAGTGGACTTGCAGCTTCTCGTAGACGCGGCGCATGTGGAACGAGATGGCGTGGGTGGTCACCCCGATCTCGGCGGCGGCGCTTTTGAAATTGTGGCCCTCCACCAGCAGTTTGAGCAGGCGGCTCTCGTGCGGCGTCAGATGATAATCGGCCTCGACGGGCGGCCGCACGGCCTGAAACAGCGCAATGACGCGCCGGGCGACGGACGGGCTCATCGGCGCGCCACCCTCCAGTACCTCGCGGATGCCCTCCAGCAGACGCGCCGGCGGCGTGGTCTTCAGGAGGTAGCCGCAGGCCCCGGCGCAGATGGCGTCGAAGATGCGTTTGTCGTCGTCATACACCGTCAGCACGATGACGTGCAGGCCGGGATAGCGTTGTTTGAGCAGCCGGATGCCTTCGATGCCGGACATGCCGGGCAGGCCGATATCGGCCAGCACCACGTCGGGAAGCGGCGGGACAATCGCGTCCAGCGCCGCTTCCATGGCGCCGAAGCTGCCGGTCGCCCGGTAGCCGGGGGTCCCATCGATCAGCACGCCGAGGCTTTGGCGGATCTCGGTCTGGTCCTCGATGATGGCGACGCGGATGGCGCCGGGCTGCGGGGTCATGGTCCGGTTCTTCAGCATAGGCCGCGGCCAAGTCCCGGGGCACTCCTCATAGGTGTAGCAATCTTCTCCAGCGGGGAGCGGAGCGGTGCGCCAGCGGGATGGCGAGCCGGACCGAGGCGCCCGCGGCTTCCGGCCCGATTTCGAGGGCGCCACCCAGGTCTTGCGCGCGCCGGCGCATGCTGGCGAGGCCCTGGCCGGCCGGGGCGCTAGCCGGATCGAACCCGCGGCCGTGGTCGCGGACGAGCAAGGTGAGCCACCCGCCGCTGGCGCCGATCTCGACTTCGACGGCCGCGGCGCCGGAGTGGCGCAGCGCGTTGTGGAGAGCTTCCTTGAAGATCAGGAAGACCTGGCGGCGGAGATCGGCGTCGAGCCCGATCTCCCCGGCTACGGGGGCGGCGCGGAAGCGCAACTCGATGTCGCTTGGGGCGAGCAGGTCCCCGGCGAAACGGCGCATGCGATGGATCAGCGCGCTCAGCGTATCCTGCTCCGGATCGATGGCCCAGACGATGTCGCTCATCGAGCGCACGGTCTCGCGCGAGATGGCGGCGATCTTGGCGAGCGAACCGTTCCGGGAACCGCCGTCCCAGCCTCGCTGGACGACCTCGCTCAACAAGGCGATCCGCGACAGGCTCGATCCGATGTCATCGTGCAGGTCGCTGGCAATTCGGGTGCGAACGCGCTCAATGGCGACGAGCTGCCCGACCCGATAGCGGTGCGCGGCATACACCAGCGCCGCGAACGCGATGGCCGCCAGCGCCAGAAACCAGGCGCGCCGCCAGACGGGAGGAGGGATCCGGAAGGCGACCGTGGCGGGCCGCGAGCTCACTACGCCATCGTTACCGACCGCGCGCACCTGGAACCGGTACGACCCCGGAGAGAGGCTGGCATAGTTGACGGTGCGTTGTTCCGTGGGCGGGCGCCAATCCGTGTCCGCGTCCTCGAGCCGGTATTGATAGCGCAGGTTCTCGCCGGCAAAGAAGCTCACACCGAAGAAGTCGATTTCCAGGTGATTTTGCCCGGCGGCCAGCACGAGACTGGGCACCTCGGTCTGGCCCAGGTCGGAAACCGGGCGCGGGGCTCCGGCCACGCGCAGCCCGCCGATCCAGATGGGAGGAGGCGGGCGCGGCCGATCCGGTTCGGGCGCCAACACGGACAGGCCTTGCAGCGTACCGAACCAGAGCCAGCCACGGCGGTCGCGATGCGCCGCCGTACACTGGCCGCGCGCGAGCCCGTCGGCGGTCGTGTAATGCTTGATCTGGCCGATGCCGGCGGGGGACGGGTTCAGGCGGTCCACGCCGCGGCTGGTGCCGACGTAGATGCGTCCCCACCGGTCCCCCGTGATACAAGAGCAGGCGTTTCCCGACAAGCCCTGCTCGGTGGTGTAGGTGGTGAACGCCGGCTGGGCGGTCTGGGGCGTGTCGGCGCGGGCCAGTCCCCGGCCCGCCGCGATCCAAAGACGCCCGCCCGGGTCCAGGTAGAGGGCGCTGACAACGCCCAGTGGAACGCCGTGGTCCTCGCCGAAGTAGGTCAGCCGGCCTCCGCGATAGCGGGCCACTCCGCCGTAGTAGAAGCCCATCCAGACATCTCCGTTGCGGTCTTCACAGAAGGCGGTCGGCACTCCGGCTTTGGCGCTCAGCGCGTCGACCTCCGGGATGCGGTGAAAGGACCCCGTGGAGCGCTCCCATCGGCTCAGCGGCCCGCGATACTCGTCGAGACCGATCCAGATGTCCCCGCGCGAATCTTCAAACAGGCGGAACACGTTGTTGTCGGCCAAGCCGTCCCGCGTGGTGTAGATGGCCGCGGGCCTCTGGCGGGCGAGCGCCTCCAGGCGCGGGGCCCGCGGATAGCGGGCCAGCCCTTGTCCGGTGGCCACCCACCATTCGCCCGCATGGTCCTGAAACGTGGTCTGCGTCCAGCCCCAACCCAAGTTGGCGATTCCCTCGGGCAGATTGGGCAGGACGGTGGTGAAGCGCCGGCCGTCGAATCTGGAGATGCGGATCTGGTGGGTGATGACGTGGAGACCGCCCGCGCGGTCCTCGGAGAAGCCCCGAATCCGGGTGTTGGGAAGGCCGTCCCGTTCGGTGTAGCTGGTGAAGCCGCTGCGAGCGATCTTCATGACTCCGCTCGATTCAGTGGCGATCCAGACGTTCCCCTCACGGTCCTCGGCAAGGCTGGTAATCCCGTTCTCGGCAAGCCCGTTCCCGGCAGTGAAGGACTCGAGCGCGGGGGGCAGTCCCGCCGCCTGGGGAAGCAGCTCCGTGAGGCCGCCGTTGGTGCCCAGCCAGAACCGGCCATCGCGAAGCTGCGAGATCGCTTCGACGCGAGGAGAGGCGATACCGTCCCGGGTCGTGTAGACGCGCTCGACGACGGGACGGCCCGCCGCCGCGGAGTTCCTCAAGAGCGCGACGCCCCCCTCGTAGGACGCGACCCAGATCTTTCCTTCGCGGTCTTCGAGCAAGGACGGCACGGTATTGCCGAGCAGTCCGTCGGCCGCCGTGAAACGGCCCCGGCGGCCATCGCGCTGCCACCGGGTGAGCTCGCCTCGAGTGCCGATCCACAAAGCGCCGTAGCGGTCCTCCAGCAGAGCCGTGACGAAGGGGTCCATGTCCGGAATCTCCATCCGCTCGAACCGCGGCGGCTGTGCCCACTCCTCGGCCAGCCGGTACAGGCCCGCCTTGGTTCCGACATAAATGGTTCCGTCGCGAGCCTGGAGGAGCACCGTGATCCACGAGGCGTCGCCGTCTCCCGGACGATGCAGGCTGAACTTGGCGTGCGCGGCCCCCTCGGGATGAAACCGGCACAGCCCCCCAGTGGTGCCGGCCCAAAGGTTGCCGCCGCGGGATTCGAGCGTCATGGTGACGCGGCGGTTCGGCAGCCCGTGAGGAGGGCCATAGGTGACGAATCGGTACCCGTCAAAGCGCGACAGCCCCTCCACCGTGCTGAACCAGAGAAATCCCCGCGAGTCCTGCAGGATGTGACCTACTTGGTTGCTGGCCAGGCCGTCGGCGGTGGTATAAATCCGGACCGGGAGCTGCCGGGCCTGAAGGCCCGCGCTGAAACCGAGGACAATGAATGCACAACGCCGACCCAGACGGTTGGTCATGACTCGGAGCCGTTTCTCAACGCGCGGACATTTTTGCCGGGGTCTTCCATCTTGCCTTCCCGGCCACGGGCCAGTATACTCCACCCGCCATGGAATCCGGGATAGCCCCAGGTGAAGCTGGAGTGTCAGAGATTCACGCGTCGGTTTGAGGCTGGCGTTTCAGGAGAGCCGCTTGATGTCTTCCAAATCCTTGTCCCGTCCCGCCGCCCGCTTGTTCCTGAGCAGGCACTCCTTGCTGAGGAACGGAACGTTCAGACCGTCCAGCTCGCCATATAGCCGTCCCTGCCACGCTTCTTCGAACGACACTCCGCTGATCTGTCGATGTCCTCGGTGTATCTGGGCCGTGGTAGGCCATCGCATAGGCGCCCACCAGAACGTACTCAACTCCGCGAGAGTTGAGTGACTCGATAAACTCTCTCAAGTCTTTCGGCAGTCTCATCGCTACCCCGCCCGCGCCACAGCAACTCCAGGAAGATATCCAGCCGCTGCTGGGGAGTCAAGCCACGGAAATACTCCCGATCCGCGTCGTCCGCTTCCTGGTGACTCCGAAAGATCCGGACTACTCGCTCCATACTTTCGTTCTACGCTTCGGTCGCCCCGCGGATGGCCTCCAGCGTGATCCGGGCAGTGTTGTCCCAGGAGAAGCGGCTGGCCTGGCGCGGCCCCGCCGCAGTCAAGCGGGCGCGCAGGGGCTCGTCGCCGGCCACGCGGTGCAGGGCCGCGACGATGCCCGTCAGATCGTCCGGATCGAAGAGCAGGGCGGCATCCCCGGCGATGGCCGCCAGCGGCGGGATGTTGGAGCACGCCGTCGGGACTCCGGCCGCCAGCGCCTCGCCGACGGGCAGTCCGAAGCCTTCGAAGCGCGAGGGGTAGACGAAGGCCCAGGCCCCGGCGAACAGCTCGCGTAGATCCTGGCGGGGGATCCAGCCCGTGAAATCGACGGCGTCTTGAAGTCCCAGGTCCGCGATCGTCGCTGGTGGACTCGGAATCGGCCAGCAGATGACGCGAACGGTGCGCCGCGGCCCACAGCAGCAGCCGCCAGAAGGGGAGATCGAACCAGCGGAAGTTTTGCGGCTGGCGCTTGTGCTGCAAGTCGTGAAAGACCGTGAGCAAGGGGCAAGCCGCCAGAAGCGGCGCGGTGAAACCGGGGTTGAACAGCAGGTCGAGGCGATGGCGGCGGGCCTGGATGGGGAGCGCCAACTGCTCCCAGAGGATGCGCGCGGGCCGGTTCACGGCGCGAACGTCCTGCGGCGCGTAACGGAAGTTGGACACCTCGGGGACCAGATCGGGGCCCGTCTCCCGATTGGTGAAGACCACGTACTGGTTGGCGGAATCGATGCGGGCCAGCGCGGCCAGCAGGCCACGCAGGTAGATCTCGGTGCCGCCCACGCCGCCGGGAATCAGGTAGAGCGCGTTGACGCCGATCCGCAGGCCGCTCATCTGGCCGGGGCCGGGCTGGCGGCGCCCGCCAACCGCTCCAACGCCTCGCGGGCCAGGACGTTATTGGGGTTTATCCGGTACGCCTTGGTGTACTCGCGCTCGGCCGCCGCCCGGTCGTTGACGGCCAGAAAGAGATGGCCGCGATAGACGTAGGACATGTCGAAGCGGGGATCGAGCGCGACGGCCTTGTCCAGCGCCTGCCAGGCCTCGGCGGCCTGGCCTTTGCGTCCGTGGATCAAGCCGATCAGCGACCAGGCATGCGCGGAGTTCTCCAGCGCGGCGGCCTGACGGAACTTGTCCAGGGCTTCATCGGCCTTGCCGAGGCAGTCGAAGGCCAGGCCCCAGTCGATCAGGAGGCGGCCGTCGGGCTTCTCCAGACGGGCGGCGGTCTCGTAGTGCTCCAGTGCCTGCTGGCAGCGGCTCTGCGTGAAGTAGGCGTAGCCGAGCTGGAAGTGGGCGCGAGCATTGCCCGGCGCCTTGGCGACGGTGTCCTCCCACAGGGCCACGGGTCCGTTCCAGACCTGGCTGCGCTCGAAGGTGGCCGCTCCAGCAGCAGCGGTGAGGATCGCCATTCCGGCCAGCAGGCTCTTGCGCGGCACGCGCAGGCGCGCCACGCCGTCCACCACCACCAGCAGCAGCCCGATCAGGGGCAGATAGAGCCGGCGCTCGGCGATCGGGTCCTTGATGGGCAAAATGGAAGAGGTCGGCGCCAGGAGCAGGAAAAACACGAGCACGCCGTAACAGGCCAAGGGAAAGCGGCGGCGAAAGAAGAACGCGGCCCCCAGCAGCGCCACGAGGCCGATCAAGCCGAGAATCGCCCCGTGCTCCGCCAGCGAGCGGGAGAGCGGGAAGTCGTAATCGATATTCTGGCCCGCCGGAAACACGAACAGGCGCAGGTACCGGAAGAAGACCCGAAACTGGGTGAAAAGGTAGTCCCGCCAGGTGACCCCCGCGACGGTGAGACCGGCGCTGCCGCCGCTCGACCCAATCCGCCGCAGCACCAAAGCCGTTCCAGCCAGCGCGCCCAGGATCATGGGCGCGTAGATCCGCCAATTGCGGCGCGCCCCCTCCAGGCTGAGGCCGGGATTGAAGAAGTAGTCGGTCAGCAGAAGCAGCGCCGGCAGCACCACCACGTGTTCTTTCGAGGCCAGGGCGGCCGCGAACAAGGCCAGCACGCCGGCCGCAACGGCCCAGCTCACCTCGGGCCGGCGGCGGTAGAGAAACAGGACAAACGCGGCGAGAAAGAAGAGGCCGCTCAGACTCTCCGATCGTCCCGCGATGTAGGCCACCGACTCGGACTGCACCGGATGAAGCAGAAAGATCGCGGCCGCAAACAGCGGCGCTAGGCCCGGTCCCGCCAACTTCCGAAACACCAGCCCCACCAGGGCCGCGTTACAGAAATGGATCAACAGGTTCACCATGTGATAGCCGAAGGTGGAGTGTCCCGACATCTGATAGTTGACCCAGTAGCTGAACATGAGCAGCGGGCGGACCCCGGCGAGCCAGAACCGGAGGGGCAGATCGGCCAGGTCCGGAATGTTCATCGGCAGGTAGGAATCGTCAAACAGGAACGGGCCGTGGAGGGCCGGGTGGTAAGCCTGAATCAGCGCCAGCAGCGCCACGGCCAGGCCCGCCAGATAGGGCCAGCGCGGCGGCGGGGCCCCGGCGGCAGGAGCTTTGCGAGCTTCTTTCTTCTTGGCTTTCATTCCGAGTGGTGGTCGCGGGACTCCAGGCGGTACTCCAGAATCGCCAGGCGCTGGGCGAGCGCGACGTTGTCGTCCTTCAGCCGCGAGATGATCACCGAGAAGCGGTAGAAAATGAGCAGGAAGACGCAGCCGGTGACCAGCACGAGAGCCAGCGGCGGATAGGTGATGTTCAGGGCCCGCGCGGCGGCTTCCAGCAGGCGCGGCGCCCGCGACAGCGCCAGCAGCGCGACCGCCCCGGCCAGCCAGCTCACCGAGTATTCGACGCGGATATGGGCGCGCCGCACCGAGGCCAGCACCAGCAGGATCAGCAGAAGGCTCAGCGCCGCGGTGTAATCGAGAAGGCGATCCATGAAGGCTCCCTGAAGTCAGCGCCGGGGGCGCAAGCGCAGGATGTTGGCGAACACGCCCAGCAGCACATGAACTATATAGTAAATGGATTTGAGCGGCGTAATCGAGGAGCGGCCCGTGGTGCGCGCCCGCATCCGGCACGGAACTTCGGCGAACCGGAACGCCTTGCGCTGCAGCACCACCAGCGCCTCGATCTCGGGATACTCCAGAGGGAAACTGCGGCTGAACACCTCCAGGGCGGCGCGGTTGACCCCCACGAAGCCGGAGGTCGGATCGCGCACGTCCCGCCCCAGGATGGGCCGCAGCACCAGCCGGAAGAAGCGAATCCCCAGCGACCGCATGAGACTGGTGTGGTTCGCATCGCCGTCGTAGAAGCGCGATCCGATCACCATCTGGCAGCCGGAAGCGCGGAGCGCCTCAAAGATGCGGGGGATATCGCGCGGATCGTGCTGTCCGTCGCCGTCCACGCGGATCACATACTGGTAGCCGAGCTCGAAGGCGAGCTTGTAGCCGGCCTGCACGCAGCCCCCGAGTCCCAGGTGATGAGGCAGCGGCAGCACGCGGGCGCCGGCGTCGCGGGCGACCGGAATGGTGCCGTCGAGCGAGCAATCGTCGATCACCAGCACGGGCGTGCCCGGCATCGCCTCGTGGATCCCGCGCACCACGCCGCCCACCGCGCCTTCCTCGTTGAAGGCGGGCACGATAATGAGCAGCTCCTTCACGATTGGGCCACCTCGCGAGGGCCGATGGAGTGCTCCCGCAGCAGCGCGCGGAACTCGGCCGCGGTGAGGCGCGCGGTGCGCCGGATCCGCCGGCGCTCGCTCCACAGGCGAGGCAGCCGCGCCGCCAGAGCCAGGTGCGCCCGCAGCACGAATCCGGCCAGGGAGAATCCGCCGTTGCCCGCCTGGCGGTAGCGGCCCGCGCTGCCCTGCCCGGTGAACAAAGACGCCACATGCCAGCCGTAGCGGGCCAACGAGACCAGCGGCGCGGCGGGCAGCCAGGAGGCGGGAAAGTTCTTCATCAACACGAACAACCGGTTCCGTTCCACATAATACGCCTTCAGCGGGGAGACGCGCCCGGCGCTGTGCGAGTAGCGATGCTCGACCACCGCCTCGGGCACATACAGGCACTTCCAGCCCGCCCAGCGGGCGCGCAGGCCCAGGTCGGTGTCCTCGCAGTAGAGAAAAAAATCCTCGTCGAAGCCGCCGGTCTCCTCCAGCATGGCACGGCGGTAGAGCGCCGCCGAGCCGCTGGGCAGCAGCGCCTCCTCGCGGCGGGAGAACTCGGCCGGCGGCCGCCCATGCCCGCGCTGCTTGCTGCTGCCGTCGCGGCAGACCAGCATCCCGGCCGAGTCCAGCAGGTTCTCGCCCATCAGGCGCACTTGCGAGGCGCACAGGCCCACTTTCGGGTCCGCCTCCATGGCGGCGACCAGCGCTTCCAGCCACTGCGGGTGGGGCGCGGCATCGTCATTGAGGCTGGCGACGAACGGGCTGTCCGACTCGCGCCAGGCCTGGTTGATGGCGGCGCCGAATCCGGCGTTGCGGTCGTTCTCGATGACCCGCACCGCGCAGCCGTCGAGCGTTCGCCGCGCCAGGCCGCGGCCGCTGTTGTCGATGACCACTACTTCCAGGCCGGGCAGCGTCTGCCGCTCGAGGGCGCGTATGCAGTCGAGCAGGGTGGAATCGGCGGCCAGGGTGGGGACGGCGACGGTGACGCGGAGGAGGGGCAAGGATTGATCTTAGCAATCGGGGGAGGGGGAGGGGGGAGGAAGAAAAGGCAAAAGGCAAAAATCAAAAGGCAAAAGGAATAAGGAAGAACACCGATTTGTGTAACGAGTGCGGGTCAGGGAGCGCCATGCGCTGTTGGGCGGGCCAGGGTGATGGACTGCCCGCTCGATCTCAACGGCAATCCCGTTGGCCCGTGCGTCGATCAGTGGCACGCGCCCGCCGGCTGCGTCCTGAATGCCGGTTCGCCCGAGGCCGGGGCGGCGCCTCGAGAGATCGTAAAGCTGAATCCAACCGGCCTGGAAGATGTGGCATCCGCCCGGTTCGAACTCGAGTGGGGCGGATTCCGGCAGGGGCAGCAAGGGCACCAAAAAGGCAAAGGGAATAAAGTAGAACACTTCCTAATTCCTTTTGCCTTTTGATTTTTGCCTTTTGCCTTTTGCCTTTTTTCTTCCACCCCGCGCTCGCTCCTTTCTCTACCGCCGTTGTGGGGCAAAGGCCCTAGTACCGGAGGCAATACGCCGTTTTCCTTAGTCCCTTCGTGGGATCTGCCGTACTGTTTTTGCACGACAAATGCTTTAGAATGGCTACGTGGTGGCAGCCGGGACTCCCGGGGAAGTGATTACCGTTTACTCGTACTCCGGCGGCACGGGCCGGTCGATGACGGCGGCCAATGTCGCCTGCCTGCTGGCGCGTCGCTGCGGGGCGGCCGAGAGTGTACTGCTGGTGGACTGGAGCCTGGAAGCGCCGGGGCTGCATCGCTATTTTCGCGCGCCGGACGATCAACCTGGGCTGATGGAACTGTTTTCGGAGGCGGCCGAGGCCGTATCCCCTCCCGGGGTGACGGAAAACGGCGCGGAGGCGGTGCTGGCCGAACTCCGTCCGGAACGGTTCGTTCTGGCGACGGAGGTTGCCGGAGTGTCTCTGCTGAAAGCCGGGCGCTTCGACGGCAACTATTTTCCGCTGGTGAATGGCTTAGACTGGGCCTCCCTGCACGAGCGCGCGCCCTGGCTGATTTCGGCGCTGGTGGATCGCTGGAGGCGGCAATATCGCTACATCCTGATCGACTCGCGCAGCGGCGTCAACGACATGAGCGGCCTGTGCACGCTGATGCTGCCGGATAAGCTGGTGGCGCTGTTCACCCTGAATCGCCAGAGCCTGGACGGGGTGATGGAGATCGCGCGCTTCGCCATGGACTACCGGCGCAGCCAGCCTGGGGCGAGGCCGCTGGCCATCTTCCCGGCGGCGGCGCGCGTGGAGCTGGTGGAGGCCGTGAAGCGCGACCAATGGCGGTTCGGCGACGGATGGCCGGGATACCAGGCCGGCTTCGAGACCTTGTTTCAGGAACTGTACGAGCTGGGCGGCTGCCGGCTGCATGAATATTTCTCTCAAGTGCAGATCCCGTACCTGCCCCGCTACGCCTATGGCGAGGAAATCGCGGCGCTGGTGGAGTCCGGCGCCCATCCCTCGCCGTTGCTGCGGGCCTACGAGGCGCTTGCCGAGCGGCTGGCTGCTCCGGCCAGAGCCTGGGAGGAAGCCAGGGAAGGCGGCGGGCAGGACCTGGTGGAGGTGAACGGACGCCTGGTACCGATGGCGGAGGCGCGCGCCTACTACCGGGATGCGATCCGCGCCCATCGCGACGGGCGGGAACCGGATCCGGCCGCGCGGATGCTGCTGCGGCTGGCATCGCTCGAAGACCGCCAGGGAAGCGACGATCAGGCGCAGGAGTATTACCGCGATGCGATCCAATTGTTGCGGAGTTGTCCCGAGCCGCTGGCGCTGGCCGGCGCGCTGGAGGATCTGGCGCAAATGGAGCGGCGCCAAAACCGTCTGGAGCAAGCCACCGTTCACTACCGGGAGTCGGTGGAACTCTACCGGACGCAGGAGGCCGGTTGGAAGCTGGCCCGGGCGCTGCAGTTCCTGGCCGATCTGGTGGGCAGACTGGGCGAGAGCGAGGAGGCCCGCGGCTACTACCGGGAGGCCGTGGAGCTGTATCGGGCCGAGCGCGACAACATCGGGCTGGCGGCCGTGTTCCAGAGCTGGGGCGACCTGGAAAGGAGGCTGGGCAGCTTCGAGGCGGAGGCCTGCTATCACCAGGCGATCGATCTGTATCGCAGCGAGCGCGACACCAGCAGCCTGGCGAGCTGCCTGCGCAGCCTGGCGGAACTGCAACGCAAGCGCGGCAAGCTGGACGACGCGCGCCGCAACTACGAGTACGCCGTCGACCAATACCGGGGCGGGTGGGACGATCTGGGTCTGGCCCAGGTTCTGGCCGGCCTGGCGGATGTGGAGCGCCGCGTGCGCCGCGCCGGCGATGCGATGGAGCATTATCAGCAGGCCGTGGAGATCTACCGGCGCGAGGGCGACACGGCCGGCCTCGCCGCCGCGCTGCAAAGCCAGGCCGAGCTAGAGAGCCGGCTGGGCCGGATGGCCGACGCCCAGGCCCACTACGAAGAGGCCATCAGGCTGTTCGGCCAAGGCCGGAACAACTTGGGCGTGGCCAGCGCCATGCGCGCCCTGGGCGATCTGGAGCGGCGCCTGGGCAAGATGACGGAAGCCCGCGCCCGCTTCGAAGGCGCCATGGAGCTATACCGGCTCGAGTTCCACAGTCTGGGCCAGGCCAATGCCCTGCAGAGCCTGGGCGACCTGGAAAAGCGGCTGGGGAGGCTGGATGTGGCCAAGAGCCGCTACCAGGAAGCCATCCAGCTCTATCGGCAGGCCGACGCCAAGCTGGGCCTGGCCAACATCTACAAGAGCCTGGGCGATGTGGAGTTGGACGCTGGCAACTTCGGCGTGGCGCAGGACCACTACGGGCAGTCGACGGAGCTGTATCGCGGCGAGAACAACAACCTCGGCCTGGCCAACGTCCAGCAGGCGCTGGGCGATGTCGAGCGGCGGCAGCGGCGCTTCAAGCAAGCCGCCCAATACTACACCACGGCCCGCGACCTGTACCTGGCCGAACAGAACAAGTCCGGCCTGGCCTATACGTGCAGCGAGCTGGCGCGCGTGGCGCATTTCACCTTCGACTTCAGCGGTTCGCTGCAGTACATGCAGGAGGCGCTGGCCGCGGCGGAAGCGGCCAACTTGCCCAGCGTGAAGGAGTATGTGTGGGACGTGCGGAGAGAGATTCTGGGGGCCAGGGCCTAAGGACCCGACTACCAGGCGCCCTGCTTGCCTCCATACCACCAGATCAGGCCCACCGTCGCCGTGTTCTGCGACCGCCGCCGCACGCCGGGCGTCTCGCTCAGGAAAAACGGCCGGCCGGAGAAGTCCCGGCGCCATTCCCAACGCATGAGGAATCCGTTGCCGACATTGTAGTCGGCGGTAACGGTGGTCTCCTTGAGTGTCTGGCTCTCGCCGCTGAACAGGCCGCCGTGATCGGAGAGGTATTCGGCGCGGCCGGCCAGCGAGAACTTGGGAGCGAACCGGTAGCGGGCGTAGGCGGCGCCGGCGGCGACGTGTCCGCTCTGGAGCACGTAGTCCGCTTCGGCCGCCAGGGTCAGCTTGGGCGTGACGATCCAGGCCCCGTAGCTGTCGAGAATGTGGATTCTCGCGTTTGAAACGCGGCCCTCGACGCCCGAATAATAGTTCACGTTCCAGGTGACGTTTTGGGAGGGTTTGAAGGCCAGCAGCACCGCCTGGGACTTGAAGTTGTTGAAGTCCTCGCTTTGCTGGGCGCCGTTGACCACCCAGTAGCTCAGGTCCAGCTTGGGATGGACCGGGTAGGTGGCGCGCAGTCCGAAGTGATAAAACGGCAGGAAGTTGAACAGGTAGGATCGCGAGTAGTTGAGCTGGTCCTTGGTGTAGTTGTTCTCAAAGCCCAAAGAACTGGCCCACTTGCCGAAATCCACCGCCAGCCCTTTTCCGAGCGGCGCCACGTACGTGCCGTAGGCCTGAAACAGGGGACGGTAGACCTGCGGGCGCGGCTCGTTGGCTGGACTCCCTTGCAGAGTCTCGGTGGCCTGGCCGTATTGCAGATCCAGGCGCAGGCCGAAGCGGCGGCCCGCCTCCGGCTTCGGCGCGCGTTCGAACAAGAGGCTGGCCTGGTTGAGGCTGAAGCTGTTACTCAGGACGTCGTAGGCGCGCAGCAGGTTGGCCCGTCCGGCGGGACGATTGAAGTTGTAGGCGTAGTAGCCGTCTAGCGAAACGCCGAGCGTCGAGTCGGGCGGTGGATCGATTATTGGGGGTTGGGCGGCGGGGGGCGGCGGGGGCGCGGGGGGACGAACTCCTCCGGCCGACTCCAGCGCGGTGAGCCGCCTTTCGAGCTGCTCGATGCGATTCAACAAGAGGCGCTCGCGTTCGGTCCAGGGCGGCTCCTGGGCGGACAGGGCGCCGGCACACAAGGTCAACATCGTCATCAGCCTGAGCATGTGTTCAGGCTACTATTTCCGGGGGCGTGCGCGAGGAACGGCATCCGCTATAATCGAACATACATAGAATGACGGAGAGAATGACAGAGGCGGAAGTCGCCCGCGATCTCCAAGCCGTGTTGGCGAAAGTGCAAGCCGGCGTGGAGGTGATCGTGGAGCGGGACCATCACCCGGTCGCGGTGATCAAGTTGCCTCAAGGTCCGGGCCGGAAGATCGGCGAGTGCATCGCTCTGGCGAAGGTGTATGAAGAGAAGCTCGGCTATGCACCGGCGCCAGATCGCGACTTCGCGCGAGATGTCCAAGCGGGGATTGACGCACATCGCGAGCCGTTGGAAGCCTGATGAAGTCGGCTGAAGCTGTTCTTCCGTGGCGTACGACTCAATAGATAGTAAGGGTCTGATCCATGTTGCTCACGTCGGAATACGGCTGGACAATCCAGAGTTTGTAGGTGCTTTTTGGGAACGTCGTGCCGCTCGGCACGATCACGAAAGTTAACGTCGTGCTATTGACAAACGTTGTTGTAACAGGGTTATTCGAAAAAGAGAAGGGATAGACGGCGGCGTTGCTTCTGAAGTTGGTACCGGTGACAGTGATAGTATGAGGTTGCCCGTCAAAGGGCACAGTCGACGGAGAAACACTCACGACCTGAGGCGTGGGGTAATACGCCACAAGACAAAGCTGTTTGCTGCTGGATTGGCCGGCTGAATCGGTCACTTGGATTTGTATGTAGTGTTCGGGAAAACTGCCGAAGGGTGGTTGATTACCGACCCAGATGCCACGCCCTGTATAGCAGTCGTTTCCCATAGTACCGGTTCCACTCAGCGTCCCCGCTGTGGAAAGCTGAATTGCTCAGGGAGTCTTTCACCTGCACAGTGAACGTGACCGTGCCGAACTGCGTGGGAGTACCCGTAATCTGAAAACTGCAAGACGATGTGCACCCCGCGCCCGGATTGACCTGGCCGATGAGGCCTTGCGGAAGCGCTCCCTGTACCGTCCACTGATACCCGGAGTAGCTGCCGCCAGTGGCGACTAGGTACTGGTTATACGCTACGCCCACAGTGCCTGAGGGAAGGGTAGCCGGGGTTTGCCCGTTCGCGTTGGTGATGAGTAGAGGCGCGGTCACCACCGCGACGTTGAAGGTCGTGGTGCCAGTTCGCCCTGTTGAGTCAGTCGCCGTGATCACGGTTGGGAAAGCTCCGGCTTGAGCCGGTGTGCCAACGACAAATCCAGACGTGCCGTCAATTCTTAGGCCCGAGGGCAGCCCGGTCGCGACCCAACTGTAGGGAGGAGTGCCTCCAGTGGCGAAAAACGACATCGAGTTGTTTCCGTTAGGCGGCTGTACATATGCCTGACCAAGAGTAAACTGGAAGCTGCTGGGAGCGTTGGTGCCAACGACGATGGGCGCTTGCACGGTAAGGGTGAACTGCTTGTAAGTGTATTGCCCCGAGGAATTCCTAACGCTAACAGTGAAAGTGATTGAATTGTTGTTGATGGCGGAGGGAAGGGTGCCACTGATCAGGCCCGAGGACGACAGCGTGAGGCCCGTCGGCAGACTACCGCTCTCAAGGTTCCACACGTAGCTGCTTCCGCCGCTCGCTTGCAGTTGGAAGCTATACGCCTGGCCCCAAGTGGCAGGGGGAAGGGCAAGTGTTGTGATCTGCAGCGGAGTCACAATCGTCATGGTCACAGGAATTGACAGTGGCGAGTTAGATGCCGCTGCTGAGGTGACCGTCAACGTCCCTGTGTACGTGCCCGCCGACAGCCCCGAGGGATTGGCGGTCACACTTACAGTTTCTGGCGCGGTCCACGGGTAGGACGCGAGCCCGTTTGCCGCTAGCCATGAGCCGCCAGTATTCGTCGCTGCGGTAATGGTCCCGCTCAGCGCAGCGCCGTTCTGGCTGCGGATCTGGAACCCCAACGTGGCAAGTGGATCTCCAACCGTGAACTGCGGCGGCCAAGCGCTAGGTGTCACCAACACCTGATTGCTTGCCGATGGGTTAATGGTGACGGACGTGGTGCGGCTCGCGCTGCCATAAGTCGCCGTTACGGTCACCGTCGTTGCGCCAGCTACGGCACCGGCTTGAACGGAAAC
>JACOSH010000225.1 GCA_016178945.1 Acidobacteriota bacterium | reverse complement strand
GGTCCCCAAGCGTCCAGCAGAGTCACGCGCGCGCCCAGGCGTTGGAGATGCAGGGCTGTCCATCCTCCGAAGGCTCCCGCACCCACCACCGCGACGCGCATCCACGCGAGTATACTACGGGGATGCGAACGGCGCTTCTTTACGCCTATCTGGCGGCCACGCTGCCCGCGCAGACTCCTTCGATCGACCCCGCGCGCCTCAAGGCCGATCTGACTTTCCTGACCTCGGACGCTCTGGAGGGGCGGCTGTCCTTGCAGCGCGGCTCGGACGTGGCCGTCCACTGGATCGTTTCGGAATTCGCCAAGGCGGGGCTGAAGCCGGCGGCCGGCGATTCCTTCCTGCAGCCGGTTCCGCTCATCGAGTACCGGATGGACCGGGCGGCATCGTTGTTCAGCGTAGAGCGTGACGGCAAGAAGCAGCAGTATTCCGCGGGCGTGGACGGGTTCACCGGAGGATTCTCCGAAGATGTCGAGGTGCGCGCTCCAGTGGTATTCGCGGGCTTCGGCATCACCGCTCCGGAGTTCGGATATGACGATTATGCCGGGATCGACGCGCGGGGCAAGATCGTGCTGGTGTTCGATCACGAGCCGCAGGAGAGCGATCCCCGGTCGGTGTGGAATGGGGAGGGGAACACCCGCCACGCCAATTCGCGGCTGAAGACGCTGAACGCGCAGAAACACGGGGCGCTGGCGGTCCTGATCGTGCCGGAGCCGGTGCGGAAGCATCCCTCCAACGCGGAACGGATGGCGCGGATCCCGTCGAGCGAGAGCCGCGCTCGCCGCATCCCCACGCAGGTGCTGGCCGGGAGCCCCGTACGAATCCCCATGCTCTCGGTGAGCGAAGCCGTGGCGCGGGACTTGCTCGGCGCCACCGGCAAGACCCCCGCGGAGTTGCAGAAGGCCATCGATCAATCCCTGAAGCCGGTCTCTGGCGAGCTGCCCGGCACGGTGGCCGGCATCCGGCTGGTCAGCGCGGAGAGGCGTCGGGGCATCGGCGCCAACGTCATCGGGATTTTGGAAGGCAGCGATCCGGCTCTCAAGAATGAGACCGTGATCTTCAGCGCCCACTACGACCACGACGGCGCCCACGACGGCAACATCTTCCGCGGCGCCGACGATAACGGCTCGGGTACGGTGGGTGTGGTGGAGCTGGCGCGGGTCTTTGGCCGGAGCGCAACGCGTCCGAAACGCACGCTGCTGTTCGCGGTATTCGCCGCCGAGGAGCGCGGGTTGCTGGGCTCCTACCACTACGCCGCCCATCCCCTGCGCCCGCTGGAAGGCACGCGCGCGGTGATCAACTTCGACATGATCGGCCGCAACGAGGCGCCCAGCCGCCAGACCGACGGCTTGATCGAGATCGCCGCCGACACCTCCAACGAACTGAACCTGATCGGGACGGTCAACAGCCCGGAGTACCGGGAGGCGGTGGAGTCGGCCAACCGGGGAGTCGGGCTGACTCTGAACTACAAGTGGGACCGGGATGCGGCGCTCAACATCTTCCAGCGCAGCGACCAGTTTCCCTTCGCGCTGCACGACATCCCCGCGGTGTGGTGGTTCACCGGGTTCCACCCGGACTATCACCAGACCTCGGATTCGGTGGAAAAGATCAATTTCCCGAAGATGCAGAAGATCCTGCGGTTGGCTTACCTGGCGGGATGGAAGTTCGCCGATGGGCGCCCGCCGAGGTTTCAAGCGGCCCCGTAAGCTACAACTTCAGCAACTCCCGCAGCCGCTTGGTTTGAACGCGGCTGACCGGGATCTCGGCGCCTTTCTTGTCGTCCATGCGCAATTGGAAGCTGGATTTGAACCAAGGCACCACTTCGCGGATGCGGTTGATGTTGACCAGATAGGAGCGGTGGACGCGCCAGAAGAGATCCCGATCCAGGTCGGCTTGCAGGTCTTCGAGCGTCTTGTAGTTGGAGATACCTTCGACCTGGGCGGTGACCAGCGTGATCTGCCCGTTGTCGATGGTTGCGTAGATCAACTCCTGCGCGTCCACGATCACGTTCCGGCTATCCTTTCTTACCAGCAGCTTGCTGCGGGGAGACAAGGCGCGGGCCGGCTGGGGCGGGACTGGCTTGATGCGCTCCAGCAAGGCCCGGCGGGCTCGCTCCAGCGTCTCGGCTAGGCGGTCGCGCTCAATCGGCTTGAGCAGGTAATCCATGGCCTCCAGGCGAAAAGCCTCCACGGCGTACTGATCGAAAGCAGTGGCGAAGATGAAGTGGGGCGGATCGACGCCCTTCTCGCGCAAGCGCCGGACCACTCCCAGGCCGTCGAGTCCGGGCATCTGCACATCCAGAAAGACCAGGTCCGGCTCCAGTTGTTGGATGAGGTCGACCGCTTCCAGGCCGTTGCCGGCCGCGCCCGCGATCTCGATGTCGGGGAAGTCCTTCAGCAGGTAGGCCAGCTCGTCTCTGGCCAGATCCTCGTCGTCGACAAGAAGCGCCGTGAGTACCGCAGTCGCGCGATCCTGCATGAAGTTGCTATCATAGCAAATTCGTCCATCATCTCTGCCGTTCCTCCAACCGGAACGCACCCCAAGGAGAATCTGTTGTCGCGGCAACCAAACGTGAAGATTGCACCCGCCGAGGGGAAACTCGGAGTCCTGATTCCCGGCCTGGGCGCCGTCGCCACGCTGCGCTGGATGCAAGGAGAGGATCTGATCACGCACTTGGGATTGGAGTATTACGACTAGACGGAGCGGAAGGAGAGGCCCCGCCCTGGGCGGCGGATTCCGGCAATGAAGATCCTGGTCATCGGCGGCACGTCATTTATCGGCCGGTTGCTGGTCGCCGAGTTGGTGAAGGCCGGCCATGAAGTGACGGTGATGCACCGGCGGCCGGCGCACGACCTTGGCCGCCGGGTGCAGAACCTGACGGCGGACCGCAACGATCCGGAAGCGGTTCGCGAGGCCATCAACGGCCGCCAGTTCGAGGTGGTCTTCGATCAGGTGTACGACTGGGAGCGCGGCACCACGGCGGCGCAGGTGGAGGCGGCCGCGCGCGCCTGTGGCGACCGGCTGACCCGGTACCTCTTCATGTCCAGCGTAGCCGCCTATGGCGATGGGTTGAACCACCACGAAGGCGACGCTCTGGCCGCCGACGACAACCTCGACCCCTACGTCCGCAACAAGGCCATGACCGAGCGGATGCTCTTGCGTCTCTATCAGCGAACCGGTTTTCCGGTGGTCACCTTTCGTCCACCGTACGTCTACGGACCGCGGAATCCCTTTTACCGGGAAGCTTTCTTCTGGGATCGCATGAGAGCCGGCCGTCCCATTGTTCTTCCCGGCGACGGGTTGCGGCTGATGCAGTTTGCCTATGTGAAGGATCTGGTGGCGGCCTGTCTGCGCGCCATGACCGAGGAGAACGCCGTCGGCGAGGCTTTCAACGTCGCCAACGAGCGTGCGGTGACACAGGCCGAGCTGGTTCAGGCCCTGGCCGCGGCGGCGGGCAAGAAACCCAGCATCGTACGGGTGCCGCGCGACCGCATCCTGGAGGCAGGCGGGAATCCCATGGGCGCGCCGTCCTATTTCGGCGTGTACTACGATCTGCCGGCCATCACCGAGGTTGTCAACAAGGCCAAGCGCGTTCTGGGCTTCCAGCCGACGCCCTTCGAGACCGGGCTGAAGGAGACGTATCGCTGGTATCTGCGGCATCACCGCGCGCCCAAGCTGGACTTCGCCTTCGAGGACCGCCTGATCGCCCTGGCGCCGGCCGCCGTCACGGGCTGAGTGGGTCAGCGTCAATACCAGCGCGCGAAAAAGCCGCGTTTCGTCTCTCCGAAACTCCGCGACTTCTTCTCCGGAACGGTTGCGGATATGCCAACGGCGCTCAGGAAGACAAGAAACCCATTGACGATCGCGAACACGTAGTCGACCGGGCCGCCATGTGCGTTCCAAGTGCCGAAGGCGGTGATCGCGATCGCGATCGCCAGGGCCAGCCAGCGGGGATTGAAATTGAAGGCCGCCTGGCAGCCGCTGGCGACCACGTAGGTCATGGTCGTCGCGCCGGAGAGCGTGAGCGCGCTTTGCGGAGTGAAGAAGTCGTGTGGAAGTTCCATAACCGTTTACCTCACTTGTGATGTAGGGTCCCCGATGAAGACGAATGCGGCCCAGTAGTAGGGGTCGGCATGCCTGGTTCGCATGCGCCGCTGCGCACTTCGCAGCGCGTCCGCCGGTCCCATCCCGTGGTTGACCAAATGCTCGTACAGGTAAGTCATGAATTCGGAGGTCTCGCGATCCGCGACTTTCCAAAGGCTGACGATCAAGGCACGCGCCCCGGCCAACCAGAAGGCGCGCCGCAATCCAAACACGCCCTCGCCCTGCCGCAGCGCGCCCAACCCGGTGTTGCAGGCCGACAGAACGACGAGCTTGGCGCCGCGCAGATCCAGACTGGCTACGTCGCGAGAGGTGAGGATTCCATCCTCCGCGGCTTCGGGCAGGGATCTCCCGCGCAGGAACGAATTTGCGCCGGCCAGAGCCAGACCCGACCGCAGCATCGGATCTTCGCTGTAGCGAATGCGGCCGATTCCGCCGGTGTCCGCCACACCGCCGGCGGCCTCAAAGAAGAAGCCATGACTCGCCAGGTGCAGGACGCGTGGCGAGCGGCTGTCCTTTATCAGGCTTTCCGTCGCATCGGCGCCCATTGACGGCTTGACGCCCAGGAGGCCGGCCACGGCGGCGCCTTCCGTGCGCGTTCCCTCCAGAGGCGAGAACAGCGGCGCTTTCTTCTGCATGTCGTAAGAATGGTAGCCGCCGGGAGCGCACGCCGCCGCGGCCTGGGCGAGTTCATAATCCGGGTCGGCGACCACCAGGGAATCCGATGGCGGGACCGTAGACGCGGCGCCGAAGCTCAGCGCGTCCCGGCCGCAGGTGAGATAACTGATGGCGGTGCGCTCGATCAGCGGTCCGTGGTCGTCAAACAGGCACTCAAACGGCAGCCAGCAGAGGTCTCCGTCAGGCGCGATGAATAGCTTGCCGGGCGGTACTCCGGAGGGGAACAGCGGGTCCAAGATCAGCGCGCGCAGCGCCTGGCCGCGCTTTCGCGCGCCACCGGTACGGCGGCGTTTCAGGAGCGTGGACAACCCATCGATGATGCCGGAGAAAGCCAGGCGCGTATCCGCCTCAGTCGAGCCCCTGCTGGAATCATCACCCGTAATCCACGCCCGATGCCCGGCGATCCGCTCGTCGATAGCGGCAGCGGCGCCGAGTCTCACCAGCCGAAGCGAAGCAGGCTGTCCAGCCCGAAGCACGAAAGCCGCATAGGAGAGAGGCCCAAAGCGAGGCTCTCCCTTTTGCTCGTTGGCGCCAAAACGGAATTCCCTATACTGAACGAATTCCAGTAGTACGGTATCGGCTGGCAGCGCCGACGCGACAGCGGCTGTGCCGGCCGCCAGCAACCTCTGCTGGAGGCCCGTCTCGGGGATTTCCCGGCTGAGCCGGCGCTCGATTTCATCGGCCTCCGCGCGCAACGCACCCAGCCGCTGTTGGTACTCGTCCACATTGACGTCATAGGAACGATCCAGCATCATGCGTCCTGCCAGGGCGCGGAGCGATCTCAGCTTCTCGAGCGGCTCGCGAAGCCCGGGATATCGATCCGCCAGGATGGATTCGCGCTGCGTCATCAGGGCCTCCGCAGCCAGGCCCTTACGCCGGAGCACGAGATCGTACAGCCAGCCGGCGGCCGCCGAATCGTCCGGCAGTTGCTCCAGGACGAATGACACCGCTCGCGCCGTATTCTCTTGGAGCGCGGCCAGGAATTGCAGGCGATCCGCGTCCGCACCCAGCCGCAAGCATGGATCGAGCCTGGCCGACTCGATGTCGTGCAGCTCCTTGAGAACGGCGAACGGCTGGCCGGATTGGCCCCGGCCCGCGAGGGCAACGAACAGGTTTTCCAGAATTTCCAAATGCTGCGGATGATCCAGGGGCAACAGTTCGCGCGTGATGGCCCTCGCTTTCCGGAGCGCGCCCTCGGCCTGACCGTATTTTCCTCGCCGGATATAGACCCAGCCCAGCACGCGCAGTGTGTCGGCGAAGGCGGCGGTTTTCTCCCCGAGAGTCTCGCGGACCGTCTCCAGCGCGAAGACGGCGCTGCTCTCCGCTTCTTTGAAATGTCCACTCTGCACGAGCGCCGTAGCGGCATTCTGGTAGTGTTTCGCGAATCGGGGACTTCTGGGGTTGATGTCGCGAGCGAGAATCGCGCTCGCGTCCGCGATAAGCTCGAAAGCCTCCTCGCGATTCCCGCGCTGCGCGAGGTAGATCCCCAGGTTGAATCGATGTAGAGCGTACGTGAGGTCCGCCGGTTCTCGCACCGCCCGGTCGATCCTCAACGCCTCGCGCTGCTGTTCCACTGCGCGATCGAGTTGGCCGATGCCCGAATAGAGGTCGGCCAGATTGGCGAGGAAAGCGGCGCAGTTCTGCCGGTCCTGCGTTTCGCCGGAATTCCGGATCAGTTCGACCGCTTCCCTGAAGCATGCCTCCGCCCGGCCAACTTCCCCGAGCGCCTTGCAGGCGAAGCCGAGATTATTGTGACAGCTCGCCACGAATAGCGGCGGCGCACCGCCACTCTGGGCGGCTTCCAGCACCTCCGCGTAGATCCGCTTCGCCTCAGCCAAGCTCCCCTGTTCGCGCGCGAGCCGGCCGTGCAACTGCAAGGTTCTCACCCAGAGGGGATCGTTCGGGTCGCTTCGCGCGGAACGTTCCAACTCGGCCAGGAGGCGCGCCCCGTCGTCGAGCTCGCCGATCTCGAAATGAATCTCCGCCAGGGCGATCCCGCTTTCCAGGAGATCTCGCACGCGGTTGGCGCCGAACAGTTGGCCTGTTTGCACCAGGGCGCGCGCGGCATTCAGCTCAGTCGCCGCAACATCGCGTGCCTCGCGTAGCCTGCCGGACTCGTGAAGCCTGATCCGCCCGGATCGAGCGTGTTTCAGCGCGACATCGTACAGTTCAAAGGCGAGCCAAAAGGCTTTGGGTGTCTCCTGTTCGTCGCCGCGCATCTGGTTCATGATCGCCAGGTTCCGTGCGCTTTGGGCGAGCAGATAGCTGCCGCTTGGAAGTTTCTCCCGCGCCAGGCGGAAGGTCTGTTCGGCAAGCTGGTAACCCTGCTCGATGTCGCCGCTCCGCTGTAGCGCGGCAACCTGCTGGTTCAACGAGCGGACTTGGTCCTCGATCGTTGTTTCCATCCAAGTGCTCCGGCGGCCTGAGAATTGGAGTATACATGGAGCGGGCCGCCGCCGGCTCGGGACCAGCAGCTATAATCAAGCTTTCATGTCCATCGACTGGTTTCCCTTGTGGCTGAGCCTGCGAGTGGCGGGCCTGGCCACGGCGCTCTCGCTGCTGCTGGGGCTGGCGATGGCTTACCTGCTGGCCAACCGGGAATTTCGCGGCAAGGAGCTGTTGGACGCCGCCGCGACCCTCCCCCTGGTGCTTCCGCCGACCGTCCTCGGGTACTACTTGCTGGTGGTGATCGGGCGGGAGAGCGTGCTGGGCAGGATCTACGAGTGGGCGGTGGGCGCGCCGCTGGTCTTCACCTGGCAGGCGGCGGTGTTGGCGGCGCTGTTCCACGCCACGCCTCTGCTGGTGAAGTCGGCGCGCGCGGCGCTGGAAAGCGTCGACCGGAGCTATGAGCGGGCCGCTCGCAACCTGGGCGCATCGGAGTGGACCGTCTTTTGGCGGGTGACGCTGCCGCTGGCCCGCCGCTCGATTTCGGCAGCCGCGGTGCTGGCCTTCGCCCGCGCACTGGGCGATTTCGGCGTCACCATCATGATTGCCGGCAACATCCCTGGCCGCACCCAGACCGTGGCGGTGGCGATCTTCGACGCCGTCGAATCGGGCAACGGCGCGGTGGCGCGCGCGCTGGTGCTGGTGGTGTCGGCGACGGCGGTGGCCGTCCTGTATCTCGCGAACCGTCTGGAGCGAAGGCAGGCCGGTGCATGATTCAGGTCCGCGTCGCCAGGCGATTCCCCGCGGGACCGGAATCGGCGGGATTCGCTCTGGAAGTCGAATTCCAGGCCGCGGAGGGCGTCACCGTCCTGTTCGGAGCCAGCGGCGCGGGCAAGACCCTGATCCTGGATTCGATCGCCGGCTTCGTCAGGCCGGATTCGGGACGCATTCTGCTGGACGACGAAATCCTGTTCGACGCGGCGGCCCGCGTCAACCTGCCCCCCCAACGCCGGCACTGCGGGTACGTGTTTCAGAACTACGCCCTGTTTCCGCACATGACGCTTCGCAAGAACCTCCAGTTCGCCGCCGAGCGATCGCCGCGCCTGGAGCGGCACCGGCGCGTCAACGAGATGATCGAGAAGTTCCGGCTGGGCGGCGTGGCGGGCCGGCGGCCGCACGAGGTTTCCGGCGGCGAAAAGCAGCGCTGCTCGATCGCTCGCGCCCTGATCGGCTCGCCCAAACTGCTGCTGCTGGACGAGCCGGCCCGGGGCCTGGACGCCCCGCTGCGCACCGAGCTCTATGCGGTGCTGCGGCAAGTGCGCAGCGAGTTCCGCGTTCCGGCCCTGCTGGTGACGCACGACCTGGACGAATGCTTTGAAATGGCGGACACGATGCTGGTGCTCGACCAGGGGCGGATTGTGCAGACCGGCACGCCCGCCGCCGTCCTGGCCCGGCCCGCCGGCGTCGATGTGGCGCGGCTGCTGGGCGCCGCTAACCTGTTTTCCGCGGAGATCGCGGGACTCGATCCGGGCCGCAACACCAGCCGCCTGAAGCTCGAGCAGTTCGAGCTGCACGGCACGTACCTGCCGGGAAAGCTGCTCGGCGACCGGGTCTGGTTGTGTGTCCCGGCGGATGCGCTGCGGGTGCTCGGCGGAAACGGCGGGCGGATCGCCTCGAACCAGGTCCCAGCCCAGTTGGTGCGCGTCTCGGAGAGGCCGCAGGCGGTGCGCCTGGAGTTTTCCGGAGGGATCACCGCGGAATTGCCGCGCGCCGAGTACGCCAAACAGAAGGATAATAAGGAGTGGCTCGTGGAGTTTCCTCCGGAAGCGATTCGCGTGCTATGAGGACCTTCGAGGAATACGAGAAGCTGGCCGAAGCCGCGCACGGCCACATGTGCGCGGGCCAGATTCTGGGGCTGCGCCTGGCGCTCTGCGGCGTGAAGCTGCTGGGCCTGGAAGATCCCGAGGGCAAGGACCGCAAGCGCCTGGTGACCTTTGTCGAGATCGACCGCTGCGCCACCGATGCCATTCCCATCGTCACAGGGTGCCGCCTGGGCAAGCGCGCACTGAAGTTTCGCGACTTCGGCAAGGTGGCGGCCACGTTCTGCGACCTGCAGGCGGACCGCGCCGTGCGCGTGGCTGCCAAGGAGTCCGCCAAGCAGCGCGCCCGCGAAATGCACCCGGAGATCGTCTCCAGGAACGAGCAGCAGATGCGAGCCTATCGCGAGATGCCAGACCAGGACCTGTTCGACATCCAATGGGTGCGGGTGCGGCTGGGGCCGGAAGAGTTCCCGGGCTACAAATCGCCCCGCGTGGTGTGCGCCGAGTGCGGGGAGGGCATCAACTTCAAGCGCGAGGTGATCCGCGACGGGCGCACATTGTGCAAGGCCTGCGCCGGCGAGCGGTACTACCAGCCGCTCTGATGCTGCGCTATTACATCACGGACAGAAGCGCGCTGGGCGGCGTCGAGCCGCTGCTGGAGTCGATCGCCCGGGCGGTGCGCGCGGGCGTGGAGCGTATCCAGATCCGGGAAAAAGATCTCGCCACCCGCGAGCTGGTGGTCCTGGTCCGTCGCGTGGTCGAGCTGGCGCGGGGGTCGGGGACCGAGATCCTGGTCAACGATCGCGTGGACGTGGCGCTGGTTTGTGGCGCTCAGGGCGTGCACTTGCCGGCCTCCTCGGTCGCGCCGTCCGAGTGGCGCCCGGTGGTGCCGGCCGGGTTCCACTTCGGGGTTTCCTGCCACAGCGTGGACGAGGTTCGCGCGGCCGAGCAAGAGGGCGCGGACTTCGCCGTCTTCGGACCCGTATTCTTCACCCCGTCCAAAGCCGCGTACGGTCCGCCCGTGGGCCTGGATCGCCTGCGTGAAGCCGCGGCGGCGGTGCGGATACCCGTGCTGGCGTTAGGCGGCGTCAATCCAGGGAATGCGCCGCTGTGCCGGGAGGCTGGCGCGGCGGGCGTCGCCGGGATCTCGATGTTCCAGGCTGGGGAACATCCCTAGCCAGAAAAGAAAACTCTGGTCCGGGTCAACTAATCCTGGGAACACGCTATGCGAGCACAGGATCAGTTGATCGAGGAGAACATCGGACTGTTGTGGCAGGGGTCGGACCTGCTGGCCAGACTGGACGACGCCGCCTATGTCCGCATCCCATCCCTTCTGCCGCCGCATCGAGTAGGCGGGCACCTCCGCCATTGCCTGGAGTTCTACGAGTGCTTCCTGGATGGGGTCGAGCGGGGGGCGATCGATTACGATGCCCGCCGGCGTGACCCGCGCCTGGAGACCCGCCGCGAGGAGGCCATGATGAAGATTCTGTCGCTAGCCGACCGGCTGGATGCGCTGCGCTATACGGCGGACCGGCGGGTCCGGGTTCGTATGGAGGACGCCCCGGCCGGTATCGGCGAGGGCGGCTGGCTGGCTTCCACGACGGCGCGCGAGCTCCAGGTGCTGCGCAGCCATACCGTTCATCACTACGCGCTGATCTCGATGACCCTGCGGGCGCTGGGAATCCACGTCGACGCCGGCTTCGGCATGGCGCCCTCCACGATCCGGCATCTGCGAGGAGCGGCCTGATGTGCACGGTGAGCTGGCTGCACGAAGACGGCGGCTACCAATTGCTTTGCAATCGCGACGAGAAGTTGACCCGGAAACCGGCGCGCGGGCCGCGCCTGGAGGACCGCGACGGCGTGCGGGTCTTGCTCCCGCGCGACCTGGATGCCGGCGGGTCCTGGCTGGGAGTGAACGAAGCGGGCCTTACGCTTTGCCTGTTGAATGGGCCGCCGGCGGGTTCCGTTCCCACCCGGAGCCGCGGCTTGTTGATCCCGGAATTGCTGAGCGCTCCAGACTGCGCGGCCGTCGATCGCCGGCTCCGTGATTTCAACCTTCGCGCTTTTGCGCCCTGGGTGCTCCTGGCGCTCGAGCCGGGACAGCCGGCTTACGTGGCCGAATGGAATGGCCGCGAGCTGGCCGCGAACTGGGGCGGGGAGGCTCTCATACCGCTGGTCTCTTCTTCGGTCGACTCAGACGGTGTGCGTTCGATGCGCCGGCGGGAATTTGCGCGCCGGAAGGCTCAAGCGGGCGCGATCACGCCGGCCATGCTGTTCGCGTTCCACTCGAGCCACGGGACGCGCGCCAGCGCCTATTCCTCTTGCATGCATCGTCCCGATGCGGAGACCGTCAGCTTCAGTTGGGTTCGGGTGAATCCGGCTGAGATTCAGTTCTCATATTGGCCGCAAGCGCCGTGCCAGTGGGTTCCCGGCGAGCGTCAGCGGCTGGAGCGAAAGGCGGCTTGATGCTTCTGTTGTGGATTGCCCTTTCGACCCTGGTCAGCGAAGATCTGGCTACAGTTGGAGCCGGCTTGCTGGTGTCCCGAGGCGAGTTGGGTTATCCCCTGGCTGCGCTGGCCGCGATGCTGGGGATCTTCGGCGGGGACCTGCTGCTGTTTCTCGCCGGCCGGACCATCGGCCGCCCGGCCCTGGCTTGGGGCGCGCTGCGCCGGTGGCTGCCGGAGCAGCGTGTCGAGCAGGCTTCGGCCTGGCTGCGCCGGCGAGGCCTGAGCGTCATCCTGCTGAGCCGCTTCACTCCCGGCCTGCGCCTGCCCACCTATTTTGCCGCTGGACTGCTCAAGACCAGCTTCTGGGTGTTCGCCGGGTACTTGTTGCTGGCCGCGCTCCTTTGGACGCCCCTGCTGGTGGGGGCGGCGGCGCTGGCGGGGGAGAAAGCCACGGGGACCCTTCGGCCGCTGGTGCCGGCCCTGGCGCTCATCGTGCTGCTGCTGGCGCGACGCGTGCGGTGGCGCCGTTTTCGCTGGGAATTCTGGCCGCCGTGGGCCGCGTATCTGCCGGTCGCTCTCTATATCCTCTATCTCGCCTGGAAGCATCGCTCCTTGACCTTGTTCACGGCGGCCAATCCGGGCATTTCCTCCGGGGGATTGATCGGCGAGTCCAAATCGCTGATCCTGACGCAGATGGATTCGACCTCGGTCGCGCGGTTCGCCCGGGTCCGGACGGCGACGGAGGCGCGGGAATTCATGCAGCAGAACCGGCTGGAGTTCCCGGTGGTTCTTAAGCCGGATGTCGGCCAGCGCGGATCGGGCGTGGCTGTCGTGCGCTCATCCGAAGAACTGGAGCGCTACCTGAGCAAAGCCGTCCAGCCCACCATCCTCCAGGAATACGTCCCCGGCGTCGAGTTCGGCGTCTTCTACTACCGCTATCCCGGCCAGGATCGCGGGCGCATTTTTTCCATCACCGAAAAACGGTTCCCCGAAGTCACAGGAGACGGCGCCAGCACCCTGGAACAATTGATTCGACGAGACGAGCGCGCGGGCTGCCTGGCCGGCGTGTACCTGCGGTCCTGCCGCCGCCCGGCGTGCGACGTGGTTCCGCCAGGAGAGCGGGTGCGATTGGTGGAGTTGGGGTCGCACTGCCGCGGCGCGATCTTCCTGGATGGCGTGCGCTTTCGCACGGCGGCTCTCGAGGAAGCGGTCGACCGGATCAGCCGGTCGCATCCGGGGTTTTTCTTCGGGCGGTTTGACCTCCGCGCCGCGTCGGTGGAGGCCTTCAAAAGCGGGGAATTCCGGGTGATCGAGCTGAACGGAGTCTCGGCGGAGGCCACTCACATTTACGATCCGGCCGTCAGCCTGCTCGACGCTTATCGGACCCTGTTCGCGCAATGGCGGATCGCATTTGAGATCGGCGCCGCGAATCGGGCGCGCGGGTTCGCGCCGCTGTCATTGGGTGATGTGACGGCTCTAGTGTTAAAATGCACCTCGTGGACGAATCGCAGGACCCAACCGTACCTCACTTCCGCGAAGGCGACACGTTTGCAGGACGCTACCTGATCCTCAAGCACCTGGGCACCGGCGGCATGAGCGTGGTCTACCAGGCGCGCGACACGCTGGCCGGCGAGATCGTCGCTCTCAAGATGATCGATCCCACCATGGCCGCCGCCGAGCCCAAGCTGGTGGCCAAGTTCAAACAGGAGCTGGCCCTGGCGCGGCGGATGGCGCATCCACACGTCGCCCGGATCCACGATATCAGCGAGAGCGGCGGGGTTCTGTTCATCCCGATGGAATTCATCGCCGGCGAGACGCTTGCCGCCAGGATTAGCAATCGCGGGCGTCTCCCGGTGACCGAGTTCCTGCCCATTTTCCGGGAGTTTTGCGATGCGCTGCGGTACATCCACTCGCGCAAGGTGATCCACCGCGATATCAAGCCGCTCAACGTGATGCTGGACGAAGCGGGGGTGAAGCTGATGGATTTCGGCATCTCGCGCGACTTGGCCAGCGACCGCACCCAGGGCATGATGCTGGGCACTCCGGCCTACATGGCGCAGGAGCTGCTGCGAGGCAGCCCGCCCTCGCGCGCGACCGACATCTACGCCAGTGGCGTGCTGTTTCACGAGATGCTCACGGGCCAGAAACCGGCCGCCAGTGGGCCGTCGGAGATCCTCAGCCAGTTTCCCGACATCCCGCCTCCCGTGGCGAGAGTCGTGGAACGCTGCCTGGAACCGGACCCAGGCAGGCGATACTCCAGCGTCGACGAGCTGCTGCAAGCCATGGACAACTCCGGTATCGGCAGCGGCGAGCTGCTCACCGACGAGCCCGCGGATCTGGCGCGGGCGATTCCGGCGTTTGTCGAGGCGGTCCGGCGGCTCGAAGAGATTCACGCTCGGAACGGGTTCCACGAACCTCTGACGCCGGAATCTCTCGGCAATATCGTCGAGCACGCGGCGCTGCCCGCCGCAACCACGGTGATGCAGGCGAAATACTCGACGCCGGAGTCGTCTCATGCCGGCGAAGCCGACGGGGCCGCCGCCGACATCTACGTGCTCGGCTTCATCTTCTACGAAATCCTGGCCGGCCGGACGCTGTTCGAGAACGAGTTCGCCGGCATCGAGTCGGAGCTCCAGTGGCTGACCTGGCACGGCGACGTCAGCAAGCGGGCCCGCCCCCTGAATGTACTGTTGCCCAAGTGTCCCGCGCTGCTGTCGGAAACCGTCGGGAAGATGATGGAGAAGCGCCTGGCGGCGCGCACCATCCGCTGGGAGGAGATCCGCGCCGCTTTGCGCAAAGTGGCTCCGGAAGCGACGGAGAAGCTGTACATCCGCGAGATACCTGCCCCTCCCGAGCCCACTCCCACTCCCACACCCGCGCCGGCGCCGGACGGCCGTTGGAAGCTGTGGGTGGCGGCGGCGATCGTGATCCTGGGAGTGGGCTCGGCGGTGTGGTGGCGGATGCACACCAGGGTTCAACCGCCTCCCCAGCAGATCGTGGAACCCGACCCTCCCAAACTCGTCACTCCCACCGGCGCCATGATGCTGGTTCCCGAGGGCGAGTTCACGATGGGGAGGGACGACGGACGAGTCAGCAAACAGTTCGGCTACCGGGACGAGGCGCCGGCGCACAAGGTCGCCGTGAAGTCTTTCTACCTCGATGAGCGCGAAGCGGCCAACGACGCCTACCGGAGATTTTGCGACCAGACCGGCCGCAAGTATCCCGCGGATCCTTCTCAGATTCCGGGCTACTTCGACAAAGCGGATCAGGCGGCGATGAACGTTTCCTGGAACGACGCAAGCGCATTTTGCGAGTGGGCGGGGAAGCGGCTGCCCACCGAGGAAGAGTGGGAAAAAGCCGCCGGCCTCGCCGCCGGTTTTCAGGATTTGCTCGGCGGCGTGCCCGAGTGGGTGGGCAGCGATTATCGGCTCTACCCGGGCAATCCGGCCACGCTCCCCCCCGGCGAGGCCGGGTTGAAGGTGGTGCGCGGTTTTGGCCTCCCCGCCGATCCCCCGGAGCCCGCCCAGCCTCCCACGCCAACCGTGCGGGCGTCGGTCCGGCCTTCGCTCAACCCGGAGCGTCATTCCCGCATCGGGTTCCGCTGCGCCGCCGATCCGGCCGCCGCCAGAAAGTTTGCGGCAAAGTAGCAGTGTTACAATCTTGAGTTCTCATGCGCGTTTCGATCTTCGTGACCTGCGTCGTGGACCAGCTTTATCCCAGGGTAGGGATGGCGATGGCGGAGGTTCTGGAGCGAGCGGGCTGCCAGATCGACTTCCGGGAAGCCCAGACCTGCTGTGGACAGCCGGCCTTCAATAGCGGATTCCGCGCCGAAGCGCGCGACGTGGCCCGGCATTTCCTCAACGTGTTCGCGGACGCCGACTACATCGTGGTTCCCTCCGGCTCCTGCTGTTCGATGATCGGCCACCATTTCGCCGAGTTGTTCCAGAAGGAACCCGAGTGGCTGGAGCGGGCGCACCGCCTGGAACCCAAGGTCTGGGAATTCACGCAATTCCTCCTGGAAGTGGTGCGCCAGGACGACTTCGGCGCGCATTTGGATGAGATCGTCACCTACCACGACAGTTGTCACGCGCTGCGCGAGCTGAAGATCAAGGGCGGCCCGCGGCGGCTGCTCCGCAAGGTGCGCGGCCTGGAGCTGCGCGAGATGGAGGCCGCCGAGGAGTGCTGCGGTTTCGGCGGCACGTTCTCGGTGAAGTTCGCGGAGGTTTCCGGGGGCATGGCGCGGACCAAGATCGACTCCATCGTCAAGACCGGCGCCGGCGCGGTGGTGTCGATCGATTCCAGTTGTCTGATGCAGCTTCAAGGCGCGCTGGCTCGCGCCGGCCTGCCCATCCGCGCCCTGCATCTGGCCGAGGTCTTGGCCAGCCGCTGACTATGTCCACTGCCTTCGACCGAAAAATCCACGAGACGGTTTCCAACCCGGAGCTCCAGCTTGCCATCTATTCGGCCACCGGACGGTTGATGGACAAGCGCAAACACGCGGTGACCGCGGACTTGCTTCCCGACTACCAGGAACTTCGCACGCACGCTCACGCGCTAAAGCAGCACACTCTCGAGAATCTCGACTATTACATCGACCAATTCGAGCGGCAGGTGATGGCGCACGGAGGCAAGGTCGTCTTTTGCAAGGACGCCGTCGAGGTGTCGGATTTTGTGCTGGGCCTGGCCAAGGAGCGCGGGGCGCGGCTGCTGGTGAAGTCCAAGTCGATGACCACCGAGGAGGTCGATCTCAACGAGCGCCTCGAGCATCATCAGCTCGAAGCGGTGGAAACGGATCTGGGCGAGTACATTCTGCAATTGGCCCACGAGCGCCCGTACCACATCGTGGCGCCGGCGCTGCATATGACCCGGTTTCAGGTGGCCGACTTGTTCGAGAAGAAACTCGCGGTGGAGCGCGAGGTGGTCATCGAGAAGCAGACCCTGATCGCCCGGTCGGTGCTGCGGGAGAAGTTCCTGGCCGCGGATATCGGCGTGAGCGGGGCGAATTTCCTGGTGGCGGATTCCGGCGCCGTTGTGCTGGTGGAGAATGAAGGCAACGCGCGGCTCACGACGAGCGCCCCGAGGATCCACATCGCTGTGGCGGGAATCGAGAAGATGATCCCGCGGGCGCAGGACCTGGGCGTGTTCCTGAAGCTGCTGGGCCGCAGCGCCACCGGACAACCGCTGACCGTGTACACGTCGATTCTCTCCGGGCCGCGGCGCGGCGAAGAGATCGACGGACCGGAGGAGTTCTACGTCGTGCTGCTCGACAACGGCCGCACCAAGCTGCTGGCCGATCGCGAGAAGCGGCAGTCGCTCTATTGCATCCGGTGCGGCGCCTGTCTCAACCACTGCCCGGTGTACCGCAAGATCGGGGGCCACAGTTTTCCCTGGGTGTACTCGGGGCCCATCGGCGCGATCATCACGCCGCAGTTCATGGGGGCCCTGCACGAGCCGGGGCTGCCCTTCGCGTCCAGTCTGTGCGGCGCCTGCGCGGAGGTCTGCCCGGTAAAAATCGACATCCCCAAGGTGCTGCTCGATCTGCGCGCCGAGGTGAAAAAAGCCCAGGCGCGCGAGGGGCAGGGCAGACTGGAGCGGCTGGCCTTCAAAGCCTGGGCCTGGGTGATGCGCCACCCCGGTCTCTACGAGTTTCTGGGGATGGCGGCAGCGTTTGTGGCGCCTAGCGAGGAGGGCTACGTCCGCGGCCTGCCGGGCTGGATGAAGGCCGGGCCGCTGGGCCAATGGCTCAGCCAGCGTGAACTGCCCGCGCCGGCGCCGAAGAGCTTCCGGCAGATGTGGCGGAGACGCTGATGTCGCGCGACCACATCCTGCACAAGGTGCGGACCGCGCTGGGCCGCCAGGAGGGGCAGGCGCCCGCTTCGCCTCCTCCGGTTCGATTGCGGGCGCCCGAGGCGACCGTGGAGGCGCGCATCGAGAGTCTCTGCCGGTGCGTGGAAGCGCTGGCGGGCAAGACCTACCGGGCAGCGTCGCGCGACGCCGCGCGCGACTACGTGTCGGGCGTGATCGGCGCGGCCGGCGCCGTCGCGTCGAACGCACCGTTCCTGGCCGAGTGCGGCATTACCGCGCTGGCCGGCGTCCGATCGGGCCTCACCGATCGGCTCGAGCTGCGCGGGCTGTGCGCCAGGATGCCCTTCGGAATCACCAGCGCCGACTACGCGCTGGCCGACACGGGCACGCTGGTCATGCTGGCCAGCCGGCAGGAGGCGCGCCTGATCTCCCTGCTGCCGCCCGTGCATCTGGCGGTAGTGCCGCGCGAGCGCATTCTGACCTCGCTCGACGAGTTGCTGATGCTCCAGCCGCTTCCGGTGGAGGAGCGCAGCTCGATGGTCCTGATCACGGGCCCCAGCCGGACAGCGGACATTGAGCAGATTCTGGTGCGCGGCGTCCATGGGCCGGGCGAGGTCCACGTTATCTTGGTATAGCCGTCCGCAGGCCTTCGATCACCTTCACCACCGCTCCGCCGGCGAAACTCGGCTGGGCCGCGCCGCCGTTCCAGGCGACCCCAGGCGGATAGACCGCCACAAAGTCCCAGATCGTGTCGCCCATGTCGAACAGGACTTGATACGCCGGTTTGTCCTGGAAGCGTGGCGGGCCGCCCATCAGGCCCGAGAGTTGATTCCGCTGGTCCCAAAACTGGACGGCGCGGGGATCGCCGACTCTCCCCAGCGCAAGCGGTCGCGGTCCCACCCAATCGGTGGCCAGGATCGGCTCCCACACCACCAGCGCTCGCAGACGCTGGTCGGGCGATCCTCGTAGCACGGACTGGATTGCGGAGGCCCCCCGCAAACAGGTGGTTCAAGTCGGCGACAGCAAGACCACGATGCGGGTCTCGTCGAGATGGGCATCGAAGGTTCGCTGGAACAGAGCCGGGTCGAAGGTTTGAACGGATGACGGCGCCGCGGCCGCGGACTCGCCGCCGGCCATGAAGGCCGCGATGCGGTCCGGGATCAGCACGCTGGCGGCGATCACGGCGGCGGCGGTCCACAGCAGGATCAGGCTGCTCCGGCTCCTGCGCAGGCCGCAACGCCGGGCGCGATGGCTCTGCCAGAAGCCGAAAGCCACCGCCAGAACCGCGAACGCCAGCAGGTACGGGCGAAGCGGCGCGACGATCGCCGAAACTCCGGCCAGACCGGCGGCCATCCACAGCGCGCCCGCCGGAAGACAACAAGTCAGGGCGGCCAGCACGCCGGTGAGTGCGGCCAGCGCCGAGGCAGAAGGCGCGCGCTTCGCATCCATGCTCCCGAGGTTACCACGCGCCCGCTCTTTGCTTGAAGCAAGCCCCTCGTGGTACCTTAGTCTCTTATCTCAACAGGAGGCGTTATGGAGGCCTTGGGCCTGATTGAAACCAAAGGTTTGATCGGTGCGATCGAAGCCGCCGATGCCATGGTGAAGACCGCCAACGTGGTCCTCACCGGCAAGGAGTACATCGGGGCCGGTTATGTCACCGTCACCGTGCGCGGCGACGTGGGGGCCGTGAAGGCCGCAACGGATGCCGGCGCCGCCGCCGCCCGCCGTGTCGGCGAACTGGTCAGCGTCCACGTCATCCCGCGCCCCCACGAAGAAGTCGAGAAGGTGTTACCCGGCGCCTCCAAGGGCAAAGGTTCGCTGGGATAACTCGCGTCCCGCGACGCCTGACTCATGCTGCACGATAAAGACCTCGTCTCGATTCAAGAGGTCCGCTCCAAGACTGAAAAAGCCTGGGCTGCGTCCCGCAAGTATCGCGCGTACACCCAGGAGCAGGTGGACGCCATCGTCGAGCGCATGGCCGCCGCGGCGCGCGCCCACTCCGAGCGACTGGCCGAGATGGCTGCCGCCGAGACCGGGTACGGCAACGGCAAGGACAAGCACGCCAAGAACCTGCTGTGCGCCGATCTGCTGCCGCGCCGCATGCGCGGTCTGAAAACCGTCGGAGTGCTGCGAGAAATCCCCGAGGAGCGCGTCATCGAGATCGGCGTGCCCGTGGGCGTTGTGGCGGCCATCCTTCCCACCACCAACCCGACTTCCACGGCTATCTACAAATCGCTCATCTCGCTCAAGGCCGGCAACGCCGTGGTTCTCAGCCCGCATCCCAACGCCAGGCAATGCACCTGCGAGACGGCCGGCATTCTCTACGGGGCCGCCGTCGAAGCCGGCGCGCCCGAAGACATCCTCCAGTGCATCACGAACCCCACTCTTGAGGGCACCAACGCGCTCATGCGTCATGAGCGCACCGGGGTGATCCTGTCGACGGGAGGGCATGGGATCGTCAAAGCCGCGTATTCCAGCGGTAAGCCCGCTTTCGGCGTGGGACCGGGCAATGTCCCGGTTCTCATCGAGTCGAGCGCCGACATTGCCGGCGCGGTGGCCAAAGTGGTCGAGGGAAAATCTTTCGACTACGGAACGGTTTGCTCGAGCGAGCAGGCCATCGTCGCCGAATCCGGGCTGCGCGACGCGATCGTCGCGGAGCTGAAGGCGCGCAAGGCCTACTTTTGCAGCCCGGCCGAGCGGGAGGCGCTGGGCAAGCTGCTGTTGACGCCGAACTGGACCGTCAATCCCAAGTGCGTCGGCCAGCCTCCCGACAAGATCGCCTCGATGGCGGGTTTCCAGGTTCCCTCCGGCACTTCGATTCTGGTGGCGGAGATCGAGGGCATCGGCAAGCAGCACCCGCTTTCCGCGGAGAAGCTTTCGCCGGTACTGGCGCTCTATTTTGTCGCGGATTTCGCCGCCGCGCTGGACGCTTGCGAAGCCATTCTGCGCTTCGGCGGCCTGGGCCATACCTGCGTCATCTATTCCAAGGACGACGCCCGGATTCGCGAGTTCGGCATGCGCATGCCGGCGTTTCGCATTCTGGTCAACACGCCCGCGCCGCAGGGATCGACGGGCATCACGACCAACGTGTTCCCTTCGATGACCCTGGGCTGCGGGGCGATGGCCGGCAATATTACCAGCGACAATATCGGCCCGCTGCACTTGATCAACATCAAACGCATCGCCTACGCGGTCCGCAGCGCCGAGGAAGCCTTCGAGGTTCCCGTGACGGGCGCTGCCGGCGCTGCCACCGCTGATCGCCGGACTGTGGGCGCAGCGGTCGAGCGGTACTTGGCCCAGCGCGGCATTGCCGTCTCGCCGGCGGCCCCGGCGGCCGCCTCCCCGGCGCCAACTCCAAGCTGCGGTTGCTCGGACCGGGCGCCGGCTCCCTTCGCTGCCGCCCAAGTTGTGGACCGCTTCCTGGCCGCGCGCAGAACGCCGTCTCCGGCGGCTTCAGCGGGTCCCGACCCCGCGCGGATCCCTCCGCCGCCTCCCGTCGTCGATTTCGTGTGTGAGAGCGACGTCCGCGCCGCCATCCAAGCGGCCAAGAAGATCTACATCGGGCGCAAGACCATCGTGACTCCCGCCGCACGGGAGCTGGCCGACCGCCACGATATCCTGGTTTCCACATGAGTCTTGACCTCGACCTACTCAAGGACGAAATCCTCCACGACCTGGAGGCCGGAGAGTTCGCCGTCTTTCGCGGCCAGACGGGCAGCCTGGAAAACATGCCCATGGTTTTCTGGGACACCGACGCCTATCCGGACTACCACGGATTCCTCAACGTCGCCAAGAGCGCCAGCGCCGGCGTCATCGTCTTCTCCCACCGCGAGTTCGAAGGCGAAGAGCTGGATGATCTCCGGGAGGAGCTCGCCGACAGCACTCTGTCCCGCGAGGAGCGCCGCTCCGTCGAGGCCGGCCTTCGCGACTTGAACAAGTGCGTGGGCGCCACCTGCTCGGTGGAGCTATCCTTCAGCCATCAAGGACACATGTACGTCTTCCAGCTCGTCGCCGAATGGTACGATACCTTCCTCACCCTCTCCGACCTGCTGGAAACTTCGCAGCCCGACGACGAAGAAGAGGGCGATGACTCTCCTCCGTTGGGCGGCTACTTCTCTAAGAATTGACTGCCGGCGCTCAATCCGTCGCCCCGTCTCCGGCCCGCAAGCGCTGGCGGGTGGCCTCCGTGGATCCCGTAGAAGTGGAGCGCTTCGCTTCGCTGGCCGGCCTGGGCCCGCTGGCCGCACGCGTCCTCTGGGCGCGGGGGCTTTGCGATCCCGCCGAAGCGCGCCGCTTTCTCAACCCCTCGCTGCACGACCTGCATGACCCGTTGCGAATGCGGGGCATGCCCGAAGCGCTGGCCCGCCTGCGCCGGGCTATCGAGGCCCGCGAGCGCATCCTGATCTACGGGGACTACGACGTCGACGGAACCACATCCGTGGTTCTGCTGAAAAAGGCGATCGAGCTGGCCGGCGGCGAAGCCGGTTTCCACGTGCCTCACCGCCTCAAGGACGGCTACGGCATGCGTCCCGAAGTAGTGGAGCGCGCCGCGGCCGAGGGCGTCCGCCTCATCGTCAGCGTCGACACGGGCATTCGGGCTGCCGAGTCGGTCCGCCGCGCCGCGCAATTGGGCGTCGACGTGATCGTCACCGACCATCACCTGCCCGAGGCCGAACTGCCACCCGCCCTGGCCGTGCTCAATCCCAATCAGCCGGGCTGCCCTTATCCCGAGAAGAACCTGTGTGGCGTGGGCGTGGCTTTCAAGCTGGTTCAGGCGCTGCTCGATACCTTGCCCTGGCCGAAGGAAAAGGTGACCCGTACTCTTAACTCCTTCCTGAAGCTGGTGGCCATCGGCACGGTCGCCGACGTTGTCCCGCTGACGGGAGAGAACCGCATCATCGTGAGGCATGGCCTGGACGGCTTGGATAACGTCAAGAATCCCGGCCTCCGCGCGCTGCTCGATGTCGCCGGATTCGCCGCCGGCACGGCGCCCTCCGCCGGGCAGGTCGCCTTCCGCGTGGCCCCGCGCATCAATGCCGCCGGCCGCATGGATACGGCCAACGACGTGATCGAGATGTTCCTCACCGCCGACGCCGCGCGCGCCCGCCAGCTCGCCGAGCAGCTTCACGTCCTTAATACCGAGCGCCAGGAGGCCGAGCAGGCCATCGTGCGCGCCATCCTGGAGGAATGCGCGCGCGTGCCGGTCACCGGCGGCGACTACGCCCTGGTCTTCTCCAGCCTCGACTGGCACCGCGGCGTCCTCGGCATTGTGGCCTCCCGCCTGGTGGAGCGCTTCAACCGTCCCACCTTCGTTCTCGGCCACGATGCCGAGGGACTGGCCCAAGGCTCTGGACGCAGTATCCCGGCCTTTCACCTACTCGACGCGCTGGAATCGATGCCGGACTTTTTCCTCAAGTTCGGCGGCCACGCCCATGCCGCCGGCCTCACCATGTCTTCGGACCGGGTAGAAGCCTTTCGGGAAGAGTTCAACCGTTATGCGTCGAGCCGCCTGGCTCCCGAAGATTTGCTGCCCACCCTCTCCATCGACGCGGAGATCGCTCTCCCCGAATTGAACGACCGGACCGTGACGGAGCTCCTCAGCCTGGCGCCGTTCGGCCACGGAAATCCCATGCCTGTTCTGGTCAGCCGCGGCGTGGAGATCGGCGCCGCGCCCACCCTGATGAAGGAGAAACATTTCCGGGTGCCCGTGGTGCAGAACCGGCGCGCCCTCGTGCTCAAGGGCTGGAACCTGGCCGAGCGCGCCCCGGAATTGACCCCCGGCAAGCGCGTCGACATCGCCTTTCATATCGAAGAAGACGCCTTTTCGGCCTCCCGCGGCTATCCCGGATGGTCCGCGGTCTTGCGGGATTTCCAGTGAAGCTCCTTAGAACGAAGCACTGGCCTTCAGGACCTGGCTGGCCGCTTTCGCCTCCGGCAGGGTGGCATTGATCTTCATGGCCGCTTCCAGCATCTGGGCGGCGCGCTTGGACTCATGCAGCTTGGCGTAGGTCATGGCCAAGTGGTATTTGCGCAGCGCGGCGTTCTCCACCGACCAGCGATCGGATGCCGACCGGTCGCGCTTCACTGCCACCTCAAGGTGCGTGCGCGCCAGTGGATACAGGCCCTTGCGATAAAAGATCCAGCCCAGCGTTCCTTCGACATCCGGGTTGCTCGAGGCCAGCTCCTTGGCGCGCTGGGCATACTCCAAGGCATGATCCGGCTGGTTATCGGTGTCGACGAGGATGTAGGCCAGGTTGTTCAGCGCCTTGACGTTGTTGGCGTCCGTTTCCAAAATCTTGCGGTATTGATCGGCGGCGGCCGGCAGCCGCCCGGCGTCCACTTCCAGATCCGCCAGCAGCATCCGCGCGGCGACCGCGCCCCGGCCGCGGAGCGCCACGGCTTCGAGGGTTTTGCGCGCCTCTTCGAGCTTTCCGTCGGCGGCATCCAATTGCGCCAGAGCCAGCCGGGGGGCCGAAAGCGCAGGATCGGCGCCGGCGGCCGCGGCAAACGCCGCACGGGCGTCCGCGCGCAGGCCTCGTTCCAGCATCCATTCGCCGACGAACTGCTGCAGCGCCGCCGACTTCTGCCAGGCCCGCGCGTGGTCCCGGATCATCTGGATGGCCGCCATGGTCTGCTTTTGTTCCAGGTAGCTGAGCGCCAGCGCTTCGACGGTGCGGGGATCCTCGGGATTCTGGTGAACCGCGTCCTGGAGCGCGGCCATCGCGCTGCGATAGTCCTTGTCCAGGATCTTCAGCAGACCGGTCTGGAGCAGCAACTCCGGCGTCTGAGACACGCTCAGGCCTTGCCGGATTCCCTCCGCCAACGCCTTCTTGTCGCCCAGTGCATAATAGGCCCAGTTCCGCTGCAGGATCACGGCAATCGAGCCGCTCTGCTCGGGCGGCGTTTCCCGCAGCACTTCCAACGCGGACTTTGCCGACGAGGCGGCCAGCAGGCTGCGGACCAGCTCGATGCGGGCCTCCAGAAGGCCTGGATTCCGGGCCAGCACTTCCCCTAACTCTCCCCGCTGCCGTAGCCCGTCGCCGCGCTCCCGATACACCATCGACAGCAGGTAGTGCGCCTCGGCCGATTCGGGCTTATGGTGCAGGACCTCGCGCAGCGCTACCTCGGCTTGCCCGGTTTGGCCCGTGCGCAGGTAGATCTGAATCTTCATCAACAGCGCGTCGGCGTCATCGGGGTTGTCGCGGAGGGTCGTCTCCACGATCTTGCCGGCCTCGGCGAATCGCTGTGTTAACAGATAGGCGGCCAACAGCCGGTTGCGCGCCTCGCGGCTCCCGGGATCGGCCTTGGCCAAGCGCTCAAACTCGCTGATCGCCGCGTCTCGCATCCCCTGCTGGAACAGAAAGGAAGCATGCAGATGTTTGTACTGTTTGCCGGGCAGTTTCGAGACCCGGACATAAGTGGCGCCGGCCTGGTCTTTCTGTCCGGCGGCCAGTTGTGCCGCTCCTAGGCCGAGCAGCGCCGGGGCTGAATTCTCATCCAGCGCCAGGGCCTTTTCAAACCACTGGCGAGCGTCCGCGGGCCGTCCGCCCATCAGGTACAATTCGGCAAGCGCGATCGCGGCGTCCGCCGACCGGGGCGCGCTCAATGCCGCTTTCCGCAGGATTTGCTCCGCGCCGGCCCAGTCGCGCTGGGATAGTTTCAGGCGGGCCATGCCGACCGAAGCCTGAAGATCGTTCGGAAATCTCTCCATGGCCTGGCGCAAGCAGTGCTCCGCGTCGTCGGGTTTGCCGAGCTGAATCTCGATCCGGGCCAGCGCGTTGAGCGCTTCCAGGGAATCGGGAGAGGTGGTCAGCACGCCGCGCAGCGTCTGCTCGCCTTCCTGGCCCGCGATCAAACCGGCCAGCTTCACCCGCGCCCGCACGTGACTGGGATCGAGCGTCAGGGCCTTGCCCAAGGACTCGACCGCCTCCTGGATATTGCCGTTTTCGAGGTAGGCAGCTCCGAGTTGGAACCTGGATTCGGCGTCGGACGGGTCGGTCTTGACCGCGTTCCAAAACTGGATCAGGGCACGGCCATAGTCGTGCTTGGCCATGTATTTCTGGCCGTTTGCCAAGTAACGGCTGCGCCGCTCATCCCGGGAGGCGCACCCCGAACACAGCAGCAAGAGAAGAGCGATTCCTGACAGCAGGAATTGACGCACAGTCTACCGCGTGAGTCCGAGCCGTCTGGCGAATACGCTTCCCGCCAGCAGTACGGTGCCCAGCAGGATGGCCGTGGCCGGCTCCGGAATATGCGGCGGAGGCGGCGGCGGGGGCGGGGGTATCACCATGCCGGCTTGAGTAAAGGGCGTGCCGTAGGAGGCGCCGCCCGCGTTGCGTCCATAGGCGACAGCGATCGAGCCCTGACCCGGACCCGAACCCTGCCACATCACGTCGAACAGGCCCTTACTGGTCAGAGCCGCGTTGATCCGGTAGACATAGATCCCGAAGGAGGCGGGAGTGAAGTTCAAAGCCGCGGCCACCGCGCCGGCCCAGTTCCCAAAGCTGTTGGAGTTGCTGGTTCCGGTGAGACTCAGGAAGGTGTAGACATCCGGGGAAGCCGACGTCATACTGCCGGCGAACCCCGTGTTCGCATTCCAGGTCCCGCCGTAGATGTTGGCGCCGCCAGTCGAGAAGGAGTTGACCGCGACGCCACCCGTGGCAGCCTGGCCGGAAGTGTAGTTTGTGTACTGCGTGACCGACGCCATGGCCGGCGCCACTCCGCTGAAATTGGGGATGCCCAGGATCAGCAGCAAGGGGGAGTTCAAATCGCCATTGCCGCCCTGATTCTGGAAGACCGAAAGCCGCGTGCCTTGGATCGGGTTAGGATCGATGCCCGCGCCGACATCGCCCGGCGCGCCCGTTCCAGCTCCCGTGCCGATGTGCAGGGTTTCTCCACCGCCACCGCCGTTGAGGTTCTTGGGGCTGGTCGCGTTGCTTGTCGTCGTGGTGCTGGTGCTGCTGCTGGTGTTGCCGCTGGCTTGCCGCGGGCCGTTTCCGTGGATAATCTGGGCCGTCGCCGATACTGCCCATAGCAGGCTCAGCGTGGCTACTCGCGGCTTGCGCATGTTGACCGCACCCCTTTTTCTCGACAGCAACCCGTGGGCAGAATTGCAATCCGGAAACCAAATCTCATGGCGAATAAGTCCTTGTATTGCAGCAGGATAATCTAGTACCGGGGGTTCCAGTACGCAGTCCGGAAGCCGAATTCGTCGGACAGAATGCCACGGATTGGGTTCGCCGCCTAGCTGGCCAGGCCCGGGATCACCTTGCCGCCGAAGTCGGTGAGCTTCTCATGGCGGCCGTTGTGCAGGAACCAGAGCCGGTTCTGGTCCAGGCCGAGCAGGTGCAAGAGGGTGGCATGGAAGTCACGCATGGAATGGGGTTCGACCGACGCCCGCAGTCCCAACTCGTCGGTGGACCCGATCACCTGCCCGCCTTTGACGCCACCGCCGGCGAACCACATGGTGAAGCCGTGCGGGTTGTGGTCGCGCCCATTGCCACTCTGCGACATGGGTAGACGTCCGAACTCGCTGCCCCAGATCACCAGCGTGGAATCCAGCAGGCCGCGCTGTTTCAGGTCCCGCAGCAGTGCGGCGACGGGCTGGTCGGTGTGGCCGCACATCTTTTCATGGTTGAACACCAGGTCCTTGTGGGCGTCCCACTGCATGATGATGGGGCCACCGCCGGAGTAGATCTGGACAAAGCGGACCCCGCGCTCGACCAGGCGGCGAGCCAGCAGGCAGCGAGTACCGAAGTCGGCGGTGGGCTTATGGTCCAGACCGTACAGGCGGCGGGTGGCTTCCGTTTCCTTGGACAAGTCCACCGCTTCCGGCGCGTGAGTCTGCATCCGGAACGCGAGCTCGTAGGAGCTGATGCGCGCGGCCAGCTCGGTATCAGAATCCAGCGTGTCCAGATCGTTCATCTTTTGGAGCAGATCGAGCGTGGCGCGCTGCCGCTCCGGGGTCATGCCTTCGGGCGGGCGCAGGTGCAGAATGGGAGCGGGGCCCGGGCGAAACACCGTGCCCTGATACACCGCCGGCAGGAAGCCGGTGCCCCAGCACGGCGTGCCGCCTTCCGGCGTGCCCTCCGGCTGCGGCATCACGACATAAGCGGGCAGATTCTCGCTCTCGCTGCCGAGTCCGTAGGTGACCCACGATCCCATGCTCGGGTAACCCATCAGGATGCGGCCCGTGTGCACCTGGTACATCGCCGGGGCGTGCACCACGCTTTCGGTGTAGAAGGAGCGCACGAAACAGATGTCGTCGACGCAGGCGGCCAGATGCGGGAACAGCGAGGAAACCTCCATGCCGCTCTGTCCGTACTTCTTGAATTGCCAGGGCGAGGAGAGCAAAGGCGTGGAGCCGTCGGTGAACTGGCTGACCACCTTGCCATAGCTCGAGGGGAGCTGCTGGCCTTCGAATCTCTTGAGCGCGGGTTTGGGGTCGAAGGTGTCGATATGGCTGGGCCCGCCCACCATGAACAGGAAGATGACCGACTTGGCCCGGGGCGCAAAATGCGCGGGCCTGGGAGCCAGCGGGTTGACTCGCGAGGCCGCGGGTGCGGGCAGCAGCGATCCCAGGGCGATCGCGCCAAATCCATGGGCGGCCCGCACCAGGACATCGCGCCGCGTCGTGGCGCAGGGCAAGCTCCGCTCCCTCACGGTCGCGGCTCTGTCACAGGGCGACAGTACCGAGCCGCGCGCGTGAGCAAGCGGTTCGTGGCACGGGCTCTCAGGGGACATAGACGAACTCATGACGGTTCAACAAAGCCAGGCAGAAGTCTTCCATCTTCCCGCCGTCCTTCACGAAGCGTTCCCCCATGCTCAGCTCCGCGGGTCGTGGCGCTCGAGCCAGAGCCAGCTTGTAGGCCCTGCGGATCTGGGCGGTCGGCGGACCCGCCCCCCGAACCCGGGCGGCAAAAGCCCCCGACTGCCGGGTCATGAACTCGCTGTTCATCAGCGACAGCGCTTGCAGCGCATGGGTACTGGAGCCGCGCACCGGGCAGGAAGTCATGGTGTCGGGCTGGTCGAAGGCCGCCATCATGGGTAGGCGCACCGTGCGCTTGTTCAACAGGTATAGGCTGCGCCGGTCGTGTTCCGACTCGCGCGGGGTCACGGGCCACAGACCGTCGCGCTCGTCTTCGGTGAACAACAGATCGTAGACTTCCGGCTCGATGGGGATTCGGACGGGCGGCCCGCCCAGACGCGGCTCCAACAATCCGGAAGCCGCCAGGACGTTGTCTCGAATGGTTTCGCCCTCCATGCGCTTGCGGTTCATCCTCCAGTAGAGCTTGTTGCCGGGGTCGGCCTTGGATTTGGCCGCATCGGCCGCCGCGGACTGCCGATAGACGCTCGATAGCACGACCAGCCGGTCCAAGGCCTTGACGCTCCAGCCTCGTTCCACAAACTCGCTGGCCAGCCAGTCGAGCAGCTTCGGATTCGACGGCCGCTCGCCCAGCGCGCCAAAGTCGTTCGGAGTGGCAACCAGCCCGGTCCCCATCCGGAATTGCCAGATGCGGTTGACCATCACCCGCGCCGTGAGCGGGTTCTCGGGCGAGGTGAGCCAGCGCGCCAGGGCGGCGCGGCGGCCGGTCCCCTCCAGGGGAATCGTAGCGCCGGATTCAATCACCAGCGGCACGCCCGGCTCCACCTTCGCCAGTTTGTGGCGGGGATCGCCCACGCGCAGGATGTAGGAGTCGGGAGCCGGCTTGTCCGTGTTGACGGCGGCGTAGGCGGCTGCCAGCGGGCGCGGGCGGGTCAGATTGATCGCGTGCATTTGGGAGCGCAGGGCCGCGCGCTCCCTACGATCCTCCGGCGACAGGGCGCCGACCAGCTCGTCCCACATCACCTTGAGCTGCTCTTCGGCTTCTTTGGCCAGGCGCTTCTGCTCAGCCGAGCGCTCGCCGGCCGGAATCTCCAGGGCCTGCCGGAACTGGGTCTCGAGCTTCGCCAGGCGCTCGACGCGGAGCCTGGCGCGATACGGCTTCTCGATTTCGGCGATCCGCTTCTTGACCGGCTCCAGGCGCGCCTCGTAGGCCTTCATCTCCCGCTCGTGCACGCCTTTCTCTTCCTCGGTGGCGATGGGGATGTCTTTTCCCTGGGTGGCGGCGAAAATGGCTTGCAGGCGATAGTAATCCGACTGCAGGATCGGATCGAACTTGTGGTTGTGGCAGCGGGCGCAGCCGACCGTCAGGCCGAGAAAGACCTGGCCCACGGCGGCGGTGATTTCCGTTAGGACCTCCTGCCGGTTCATCTCCTCATCCTGGTTGCCGCCGACCAGGTGAATCGGCCCGCAGCGGTGCAGTCCGGTGGCGATCAGGGCTTCGTGATTTCCTGGAAACAACTCGTCTCCCGCGACCTGCTCGAGAACAAACCGGTCATACGGCTTGTCGCGATTGAACGAATTCACCACGTAATCCCGGTAGCGCCAGGCGTGGGGCCGCTCCGCGTCGGTCTCGTAGCCGTTGGTGTCGGCGTAGCGGACCACATCGAGCCAGCGCAGCGCCCATCGCTCCCCGTAGTGCGGAGAGGCGAGCAGGCGATCGACCACTGTCTCATAAGCCTTGGGGCTGACATCGCGCAGGAAGTTGTCGATCTCCGCCGGCCCCGGAGGCAGACCGGTCAGATCCAGCGTGACCCGGCGCAGCAACCGCTCCCGGTCGAGCGGCGCCGACGGCGAGAGGCTCCTGGCGCGGAGGGCGTCCAGGATGAAGGCGTCGACGGGTGTGCGAATCCAGGGGCTCTTGACCGCCGGCACGGTCGGCCTCACCGGTTTCTGGAAGGCCCAGAAGTTGCGGCGCGCCAGAACCGAGGCCGCATCCTTGTCGATCCAGCCGGAGGCGGCCAGCGGCAAGACAAGAAGAAGTACCCGTCGCACGGATCTTAATTATAAGTCGGTTGCGCCCTACCCCGCCGCACCCCTACAATGGAGTTTCTCAAACTGCTTCTCATAGAGGAAATAACAATCCCGATGAGCACCACCGGAGCGGGCCTTGAAGGCGTAGTCGCCGGAGAGTCCGAAATCTGTTACATCGACGGCTATGCGGGCGTCCTGAGCTACCGCGGCTACAATATTCATACCCTCGCCGAGCACGCCACGTTTGAAGAGGTGATCTACCTGCTCTGGAACGGGCGGCTGCCCAAGCCAGCTGAGCTGGATCTGCTCAAGACCGAACTGGCGGCTCAGCGCGGCCTGCCGCAGCCAGTGGCCGACTTTCTCGGCTCCGTGCCCCAAGCCGCTCCCATGGATGTGTTGCGCACCGCCGTATCGATGCTGAGCCTCCACGACCCGCTGGCGCGCGATTCCTCGCCGGAAGCCAACCGCCTCAAAGCCCGCAAGCTGATGGCGCAAACGGCCACCATCGTCTCCACCTTCGATCGCCTGCGCAACGGCCGGCCGGTGCTGGAAGGCGATCCGGGGCTGGGCTTTGCCGCCAACTTTCTCTACACCCTCACCGGCAAGCCTCCGGACTTAGTGATGGAGCGGGCCTTTGACGTGGCCCTGACCCTGCACGCCGATCATGAGCTGAATGCCTCGACCTTCGCGGCGCGGGTGACGGCGGCGACCCTGTCCGATATCTACTCCACCATTACTTCCGCGATCGGCGCGCTCAAGGGGCCGCTGCACGGAGGCGCAAACGAAGATGTCATCCGCATGTTGCTTGAAGTCGGCGATCCGGACGGGGCGGTGGAGCGCGTCCGGGAGATGCTGGCGCGAAAAGCCAAGATCCCCGGATTCGGGCACCGCGTCTACCGCACCGAGGATCCCCGTGCGACGCACCTGCGGGTGCTCTCCCAGGATCTGGGCAAGCGCACGGGCCACGCGGCGCTTTTTCTCATGTCGAACCGCGTGGAGCAGACCATCCAGGCCGAAAAGAAGCTCAACGCCAACGTCGATTTCTACTCCGCCTCCACCTACTACTCGCTGGGCATCCCTATCGACCTGTTCACGCCGGTCTTCGCCATCAGCCGCATGTCCGGCTGGACCGCGCACGTACTGGAGCAGTATCACAACAACCGCTTGATCCGGCCGCGAGCCGAATACAAGGGGAACCCCGACGGCATGCCGTGGGTGGCGATGGGAGATCGCTGAGCCGTGGACGAGCGCGCCTATTACCAGGAATCTCAAACCACCCGGCCGTTGAAGTTGAACTGCCCGTACTGCCGGAGCGCCGAATCGTACGATCTGCGCTGGATGGTCCGCAAGAAGAAGGACCGCCTGCCGCCGGGCGCCGACGAGCGCGATCGCGCCAAGTTCGCCAAGGCCCAGAGCTACATGGTGCTGCTGGACGACAAGGTCGCCTGCAAGAACCTGCGCTGCCGCAAGCGCTTTGACATCTCCGGCGTCAAGACCATGGCCTACATGAGCGACTTGAGCGGCCTGCCCCGCGATTAACCGGCTGCGCTATACTCAAGGCCATGACCCGACGCCTGCTTTTCACGCTCGTGATGTGCGCCTTCGCCGCAGCCGCACAAGACAAGGCCAGTTTCGCCGGCACCTGGAAGCTGAACGCCTCCAAGAGCGACTACGGCCCCATGCCCGCGCCGGACAAGCTCATCAGTAAGATCGCGCACGAAGATCCGAAGCTGGAGGTCGCGTCCGAGGTGGTGAACCAGCAGGGGGAGTTTACGACCAACTCAAAATACACCACCGACGGCAAGGAGTGCACCAACACCAACCGGGGCTTCGAGATCAAGAGCACGGTAAAATGGGACGGCGCGGCGCTGATGTTCGAGTCCAGGGGGAACTTCAACGGGAACGACGTCACGTTCAAGGACAAGTGGATGCTTGGGGCCGACGGCAAGACCATGACCATCGCGCGCCACATCACCGCCCCGCAGGGCGAGCTCGATCAGATCCAGGTCTTTGAGAAGCAGTAACCCGGGCAAAGCTGTCGGCACACAGCGCTCAACGCTCAGTGCACTCTTGAAGACGGCCTTGCGAACTGGTATACTCACCTCCTGAGATAATCGGGTCGTTCCAACAACAAGAGCTGCAGGAAAGGGGTAAGCGTATGTTCATTCGATTAGTCCTGGTGTTAGCGTCCGCCGTTATGGTGTGGGCGCAGACGGACCGCGCCAACGTGGTCGGGACCGTTACCGACCAGTCCGGCGCCGTCGTGGCCGGCGCCAAGGTGAAGGCCGTGCACGTGGCCACCAATGCGGAGCGCTCCACGGTCAGCTCGGCGCAGGGCGACTACAACATCCCGCAGCTTCCGGTCGGCCAGTACCGGATTGAGTTTGAGGCCAGCGGGTTCAAGACCTATGTCCGCCAGGACGTGGTCCTGACGCCGGGCACCATCCTGCGCGTGGACGCGGCTTTGACTCTTGGACAAGTGAACGAGTCGGTCGAAGTCCTGGGGCAGGCCCCTCTGGTCTCCACGGACTCGGCGCGGGTCAACACCGCCGTGACTCCCAAGTTCGTCCAGGATCTGCCGTTGGTGGTGGGCGGGCAGCTTCGGTCCCCGCTCGATCTCTCCTTGATCGCTCCGGAAACCAAGAATACCTACAACATCTCGATCGGCGGCGGACAGGAAGGCGGCTGGGACCTGTCGATCGACGGAATCTCGGCCACACCGGCGGCCCCCTTCGAGCAGCGCCTGTGGACCATGGTCAACTCCCCGTCGGTCGACGCGGTGCAGGAGTTCGCGGTCGACACCAACGGGTTCAAGGCCGAATTTGGCCACGCCGGCGGCGGCGGCTTTGCCTTCGTGTCCAAGTCGGGCACCAACGCTTTCCACGGCAACGCGTACGAGTTCCTGCGCAACAACGCGCTCGACGCCAACAAGTTCTTCAACAACGCCAACAACCTGAAGCGGGCTATTTACAAACAGCACGACTTCGGCGGCACCGTGGGCGGCCCGATCTGGATTCCCAAGGTCTACAACGGCAAGGACAAGACCTTCTTCTTCGTGTCCTACGAGGCTTTCCGCAACCGGACCGGCGCCCCCACCAATTTCTACACGGTTCCCCTGGCCGAGATGTATCAGGGCGATTTCCGCAACTGGAAGAGCCGCACCGGCGCCCTGATCCCCATCTACGACCCGGACACCACACGGCCGGACGGCCAAGGCGGGTTTACGCGCACCCCCTTCGCCAATAACTCCATTCCGCAAGCCCGCTTCAGCACCGTCGCCAAGAACGTGATCCCGCTGGCCACCATGCGCCCGAACACCGCGGACCCCTCCGGCGTGCTCAATCCGAATCCGCGCAGCAACTTCCTGACCACCATCGGCGCCCGCACCGATCCCTGGGACAAGTTCAGCGTCAAGGGCGATCACAACGTCACTCAGAACAACCGCGTGGGCTTCATGTTTCAGAAGAATCGCACTCAGCAACTGGCCGTCGGCGGCACGCCGCCGGGGCTGCCCGAGCCCTTGAACCAGGACTTCCAGTATGGCGACACCTGGACCCGGGTCTATCGCGGCACCTATGACAAGACCCTATCGCCGACCCTCCTCAATCACTTCGCCATCGGCTTCAACGATTGGGGCCAGGTGCGCCGCGCCGACGACACGCAGTATCTGCAGGGGTGGGGGACCAAGCTCGGAATCAAGAACTCAGCCGATCCCGACCTATTGTTCCCGGGCTTTCGTTTCGACGAGTACAGTCCCTGGGGCCGCTCCGAGTACGGCGGATCGTACAACAAGACGTTTGGCTTCTCGAACGATCTGACCTGGTCTCGCGGCTCCCACAACCTCAAGTTCGGTTTCATCTACCAGAATGACCACTACAACGGCTACGGCGCTCACACCGCCAGCGGCAACTTCAGCTTCAGCCGCCAGGCCACCAGCGTTCCTCTGGACCAAACCCCCAACTCCGGCAACGCTTTTGCCTCGTTCCTGCTGGGCCAAGTCAGCTCGGCCGCCCTGGAGACCACGCGTTTTGTGTCCGACCAGTGGCACTACTACTCGATCTATGCGCAGGACGACTGGCGGGTGAACCGAAAACTTACGCTCAGCTACGGGATCCGCTGGGAGTACGTTCCGCCGACCATCGAAGGCAAGTTCCCGGACGGCTACTCCAACTTCGATCCGACGGTGCCGAACCCTGCCGCCAACGGGCGTTTAGGCGCGATGGTCTACGCCGGTGACGGGCCGGGGCGCCTGGGACGGCGCACCCTATATGACGGCTGGCCCTACGGCTTCGGCCCGCGCCTGGGCGCGGCCTACACGGTCAACGACAAGACGGTGCTTCGCGCCAGCATCGCCCGCTCCTTCGGCTCGATGAAGAACACCGGCGGCAGCTCGCATTTCCAGGGCTACATCGGATCGTTCTCGTTCAACTCGACCGATGGCAACCTCACCCCGGCCTTCAAGCTGGACGACGGATATACGAACTGGCCGAAGCCGCCGTTCCTGGTCCCGAACTTCAACAACGACCGGGACACCCCGTATTGGCAATCCTATGATGCCGGCCGGCTCCCGGAGTACTACAGTCTGAACCTCAACGTTCAGCGTCAGCTTTCCAGCAGCATGGTTCTGGAACTGGGTTACAGCGGGTCGCTGGGACATCACCTGGCCACCAACCTGGTGAACGTCAACCAGATCAACCCCAACGTTTTTTTCAACAGCATGCGGCAGATGGGTTATACCGCCGCGAATAACTTGTTCAACTCGCGCATCGATTCGCCGGCGGCGCGAGCGGCGGGAATCCCTTACCCCTATGCCAGCTACAACCCGGCGTTTTCAACGGCCCAGGCCCTGCGCCCCTATCCGCAGTTCCGCACCATCAACACCGGCGGCGACGGCGGCGACCGCAGCGGCAACTCCACCTACCACGCCCTGGTCGTCAAGTGGGAGAAACGCTATTCCTCGGGGCTGTCGTTCCTCAACTCGTACGTGTTCTCCAAGTTTTTCACCGACTCCGAGACTTTGAATGCCGGATCCAACGGCTCGATGGACGCCTACAACCGGCGCCTGGAGAAATCGCTGTCGCGCAACGATCTGACCCACAACTTCAAGTTCAGCTACAGCTACGAGCTGCCGATCGGGAAGGGCAAAAAGTACCTGACCAGCGGCGCGCTCAGTCACGTGGTGGGCAACTGGCGGATCGCGGGGATCCACGTATATAACTCCGGGGCCCCGATGCAACTGTTCGCCGGCTTCGGGTTCCCGATCTTCGCCAACTCCAGCAACCGTCCGACCGTTCTCGACTATAACGACTGGCGTGGAGCGACGGCCGCCGGCAACTTCGACCCGAACAAGGACCGCTGGTTCAACCTGCCGGCGTTCAACGCCGCCCAGCTTGACTCGCTTCCGTCCGGGACCTACAAGGCGGTCGTCTTGCGCAGCGGGTTCGGGACCATGACGGTTCGCAATCCCAAGCAGCGCTATCCGTGGAATCTCAACGAGAGCATCTCGCTGGCCCGCACGTTCAAGTTCGGCGAGCGGATCAGCATGGATATCCGCGGCGAAGCGTTCAATCTGTTTAACCGCGTGGTTTGGGGAGGTCCGGACCTGACCATGTCCAGCAACAACTTCGGACGCGTCCTCTCACAGGCCAACGATCCGCGCCAGTTGCAGCTCGGCGCCAAGATCCAGTTCTGAGCCCGCACAATCCGGTAATCGTCGGGACTGCCTGGGCTTTCAATGACGCCATCCTTAAAGGCTGGGATGATGCGCGTCAATCTCCGCATGGGCTTCGTCGCAGGTCCATCTGCGCCTGCGATGCCATAAACCTCGCGGGCATGACGACCGTTTCTGCGCCTTTGAAGGTGGGTCTGTCGTTGTGGCTGTCGGCCAATGACCTTCAGTCATTTGCTCGTCTGTCATGCCTTTCTCGCGGTGTTCCTTCCAGTGGTCGAGGCTGCCGGCGGAGCGTCGCCTCGCCGAGGAGATGATGGCCGAAAGGCTTCTTGGTGCCAGAGGAGGGGCCTATGTCGTCGGCAGTTGTTCGCCTTCATTTCTCACACATTGCTCACACATTGACGCAACTCTCGAAATCGTGTACGCTTTGAATAAGTACATGAGAAAAGGAGCCTGCCATGCCCAGAGCAACTGTTGACGACAACAAACGAATGAACATCCGGCTGCGCCCGGAGGAGAAGGCGCGGCTTGTGAGAGCGGCGGCGCTGAGCAACACGGATCTCACCGGCTTCGTGCTGAAGGCCGCGCTGCGCGAAGCAGAGGCGGTTATCGAGGCGGCCGAGCGCGTTGTTCTTTCCAAACGGGACAGCCTGATGGTGCTGAACCTGATTGAAAACCCGCCTGCGCCGAACGCCAAGCTGCGGGCTGCGATTGCCGCGATGCCGAAACCGTCGCAGAAGCGAGTATGACGCTTCCCGCCTGGCACGAAGAGCCGATCTCGAAAAAGCACGACCGGAAGTTTTTCGACTGTGGCGACGCAGCCATGAACGACTTCCTGCAGCGGTATGCCCGCCAGAGCCACGAGTCTGGCGGCTCGAAAACCTTCCTCGCGATCGGCGACGCGGACAACAAGACAATCCTTGGCTTCTACAGCCTGGCTCCGGGTGCTCTCGCTTACGCCGATACGCCGGAACTGGTGCGCCGGGGGCTGGCCCAGCACGATGTGCCCGGCTTCAGGCTGGCGCGCCTTGCCACACATGTCCGCCAGCAGGGGCAAGGACTGGGCGGCCAGCTTCTCGCTGCGGCGGCACGGCGCTGCCTGCGCGCAGCGGCTGAAGTTGGCGGCGTCATTCTCATCATTGATGCCAAGAATGACCGTTCTGCAAGGTGGTACGCAAGCTATGGCGCTATTCCGCTGGGCAGCAAGCCGCTCACGCTTGTGATGCCGCTCGCGACTTTCGTCGCCGATCTCGAATCTTCAGGCCGGTTATGACAGACAAGACCCGAGCCTTGCGGCGGTCGCACGATGAGCGGATGAAGACGCGGGCGTATCTCCGGGAGGTGCGAGGCCAACGCCGCATCTCGGTGATCACGAGAGCCGAAGTTCTGGCCGGCGTTGACGCGCAATCGGTTGCCCCGGTCCGCCACCTTCTGGACAGCTTCCTCACGCTGGGGATCGACGCCAGGGTGGCCGACCTGGCCGCAACCCTCCGCCGCGAACACGGGTGGAAGCTTCCCGACGCCCTCCAAGCCGCGATCGCCCAGACCCACAGGCTCAAACTGGCGACCCGCAACTCCCGCGACTTCCCCCCACGGCAGTTCGGCTTCGTCGTGGTTCCGTACAGCCGGTAGTCCCTCCGGGCCGTGGGACGGCTGCACTCTGCTACACTCCAGCCATGGCCCGCATTCTGATCGCCGTCCTGATTCTGCTGCTCGGGGCTCGCTCCATCGCCTCCTACGTCATCGAATTCGCGTGGTGGAAGGAGCTGGGGCAACTGGAGACCTGGCTGGACATGCTGGGCTACCAGCTTGTCCCGGTGATCGCCGCGTCGCTGCTGGCCTTTGCCGTGCTGTGGCTGGCGCATGCCCGTGGGTTGAAGTTTGCGGGCGTCCGCTTGCGGGACCAGCCCCGCTATAGCAAGCTGGCAACGATCCTGCTGCTGGGGCTGGGCATCTTCCTGTCGGCGGCCTCGCTGGATGCCTGGACCCTGGTCCGCTACTGGGGCGCGCGCGGCCTTCCCGCCGAAGCCACCGCCTGGCACGATCCGGTCTTCGGACAGCCGCTCTCGTTCTATCTGTTCGACCTGCCGTTCTACTCCGACCTGCGCGGCTACCTCCTGACCCTCACGGCGGCCGCGGCCATCCTCTATTGGTTGACGGCGCGCGGCTGGCAGTTGCGCCACCAGCTCCCCGACCTGCGCAACGCCACCGAGATCGACGCCTCCATTTTCCGCCTGGAGGGCGGCCTGGAATCCGCGTTCCTGCGCGGCGCGGGAGTCGTGTTCGCGGTGGCCTTGGCCGTCCGCTACTACCTGGGGCGTTATGAAATGGTTTGGAACGACCACGGGTTCATGGTCGGGATCGACTACATCAACGATCACTTCACCCTACCGTTGCAATGGGCGGTGATTGCAGCCTGCCTGGCCGCGGCGGCCGGCTTTCTCCTGCGGCGCTGGCTCGTGCTGGCGCTGGTCCCGGTGGCGCTGCTGCTGCAGGCCGTGGTGCCCAGCCTGGCCGGATTCCTCTACGTTCGCGCCAACGAAATCTCGCTCCAGCGAGAGTACATCCAGCACCACATCCAGGCGACGCGAGCCGCCTACGGCCTCGACACCCGCGTCCGCCAGATCGAGTTCAAGGCGAAACCGGATTCGCGCTTCGACCCGGCCCAGCACAAGGTCCTCCTCGATAACGTGCGGCTCTGGGACTGGCGCGCCTTCCACGACACCGTCACCCAGATCCAGGCGCTGCGCACCTACTACACTTTCGCCGACAGCGATGTCGACCGCTACATGATCGACGGCCAGTATCGCCAGGTGCTGCTGACTCCCCGCGAGCTGGACATCCGCCAATTGCCCGACGCCCGGACCCGCTGGATCAACCCGCATTTCATCTACACGCACGGCTACGGCATGGTGCTCGCCGAGGTGAGCAAGATCACCTCGGACGGTCTGCCCAAGCTGCTCATCCAGGACGCCCCGCCGCTGGTCAAGACTGCCAGCCTGAAGCTCACCCGGCCGGAGATTTACTACGGCGAGGTGGTGCATGAGCCGGTCTTTGTTCATACGGCCCAGAAGGAGTTCAACTACCCCTCCGGCGACACCAACGTGCAGTCCAGCTACGAAGGCAAGGGCGGCTTTCCCATCTCTTCCTTGCCGATGCGCATCGCCGCGGCGCTGCGCGAAGGCGAACTGAACATCATTCTGACCGGGTATCTGACGCCGGACAGCCGGATGATGATCCGCCGCAACGTGCGGCAACGGCTGGAGGCGATGGCCGACTTCCTGAAGTGGGACACGGACCCCTACCTGGTGATCACCGAATCCGGCCGCCTGGTGTGGATGGTGGACGGCTACACCACGTCCGCCGCGCATCCCTACTCCCAGCGCGTTCGCAGCGCCGCCGGGCTGGGCACGATCAACTATGTGCGCAACGCGGTGAAGGCCACCGTCGACGCGTACGACGGGGACGTCCGCCTCTACGTATTCGATCCCGGCGACCCCATTATCCGGGCGTGGCAAAAGCTGTTCCCGAAGCTCTTCCGGCCGGCCTCGGAGATGCCGCCGGACCTGCGCGCCCACACGCGCTATCCGGAGACGCTGTTCCGCGTGCAGGCCGAGATCTACCGTATCTTCCACATGCAGGACCCGCAAGCGTTCTACAACAAGGAAGACGCCTGGGACCTGGCGCGCCATGCCGGCGGTCCGAACGAGCAGCCCAAGGCGGTGTCGCCAACCTACGTAGTGGCCAGCCTGCCCGGCAGCGACAAACCGGAGTTCCTGTTGCTGGTCCCCTTCACGCCCCGGTCGAAGGACAACATGATCGGCCTGATGGTGGGCCATTGCGACGGCGATCAGCTCGGCAAGCTCACGGTGTTGCAGCTCTCGAAACAGGAGCTGATCGCCGGACCCATGCAAATCGCGGCCAAGATCAATCAGGACCAGAACATTTCCAAAGACCTGACACTCTGGAATCAGCAGGGGTCGCAGGTGCTGCGCGGACAGACCCTGGTTCTGCCGATCGAGAGCACGTTCTTGTACGTAGAACCGATCTACATTCAGTCCACCGATACGCGCATGCCGCAGTTGAAGAAGGTGGTGTTGGCGGAAGGCAACACGCTCATCTACGCCGACACCTACGAGGACGCTTTGGCCCAGCTCACCGGGACGGCGCGAGCGGTCGCTAAGGAGGCGGTGACTTCGGCCGCTGCGGCTCCCGCGGCCTCCCCGTCGGGTTCCGCCGATCCTCGGCTGGACAAGATTCGCGGCCACCTGAAGCGGTATCGGGAGCTGTCGAGCCAGGGCAAATGGGCCGAGGCTGGAAAGGAGCTGGAGGCTATTGAGGCCGAGGCGCGGCGGTAGGCCTGCGCCACCGTGAGTGGACGGATGGTGCGATAATCGCCCAGTGGCTCAACTCTACGCAGGCACTTCCGGATTCGCTTATCCAGCTTGGAAGCCCTCCTTTTATCCCGCCAAACTGCCGTCCAAGCAGTTCCTGGAGCACTACGCCACGCGGCTGAACGCGGTCGAGATCAATTACACGTTTCGCCGCCTCCCCAACGCCGCGACTCTGGAAGGGTGGGTAAAGCAGACCCAAGCCGGATTCCTGTTCGCCGTGAAGGCGCACCAGCGGATCACCCACATCCGCCGCTTGAAGGACTCCGAGGAAGCCACCAGCATTTTTTTTCGCGCCATCGATCCCTTGAGGACTAGCGGCCACCTGGGTCCGGTGCTCTTCCAGCTTCCACCAAACTTTCGTTGCAACGCGGAAGTCCTGGCGGCTTTCCTCACCCAGCTCCCCACCGACGTCCGCTGCGCTTTTGAGTTCCGCCACGCTTCCTGGCTGAACCAGGAGATCTACGGCTTGCTCGAAAAACACCGGGCGGGGCTTTGCCTGGCCGAATCCGACAAGTTCGAAGTCCCTGAGGTGGTCACGGCGGATTTCGTTTATTGCCGCCTGCGAAAAGAAGAGTACACGCCGGACGATCGCCGGGCAGTGGCGGCGAAGGCTCGCGAGCTGCTGGCGGGCGGGAAAGACGTTTTCGTCTTCTTCAAGCACGAAGAGACGCCCGACGGCGCGCTCTACGCGGAAGAGATTCTTAGGGGATAATCAAGAGGTGAGACGATTCTTCCCCTTCCTAGCAGCCCTCTTCCTAATGGCGTGCGCCAAGAACATCGAGAACAAAGAGGCTGTCCGCCAGGGAGTGATCGAGGCGGTGGCCGGCAAGGTCAACCTGACTTCCATGGACGTGGACATCACCGCTGTCACTTTCAAAGGAGACACCGCCGAGGCGACCGCCGATTTCCGGGCCAAAGGCGCGGCGCCCGGGACCGGCATCCAGATGCGTTACACGCTGGAGAACAAGGCCGGAAAGTGGGTGGTGAAGCAGAAGGCGGAATCCGGGGCTAATCCTCACGGCGCGGCGACGCCGATGCCCCCGCCGGGGGGCCCGCCGCCGGGCAATCTGCCGCCCGGGCATCCGCCCATGCCATCCGGCCAACCCAAGGCGGGCGAAACCAAACCATGAAGCGTGTCGCGGTGCTGGGGGGAGGCCCGTCAGGAGCCTTTGCCGCCGAATCGCTGGCCTCGGCCGGTTTGGAGACCGTGGTCCTGGATGAAAAACTGGCCTGGGAGAAACCCTGCGGCGGCGCCCTCACCTACAAGGCGTATCAGCAGTATCCCTTTCTCATTGAGAACGACACGCCCAAGAAGCTGGTGACCGAGACCTATCTGGCCGCGCCACGGGCCGGAGAAGTCAGGCTGCGGCTGGAGCGGCCCCTCCTGATCTATTCCCGCCTGGACCTGAACCGGATGCTGCTGGAACGGGCCGCCAGAGCGGGCGCCCGGCTTGAGAAAACGCGCGTGACCGGAATCGAGCGGACCGGCGGCCGCTGGCGGCTGGCGACTAAGTCCGGCGCGCTGGAATGTGACTTCTGTATTGTGGCGACCGGGGCGCGCAATCCGCTGCGCCAGGTCGGCACGCAGCTTTCGAGCGCCGACACGATGGCCGCGCTCGGCTACTTCGTGCCGGGCGGGCAGGACCGGATCGACATTCAGTTCCTGCCGAAGCTGGAAGGTTATATCTGGGTCTTTCCGCGCTGCGGTCATCTTTCGGTGGGGATTTGCGGCAAGGGCGAGCCCGCCCAGAGCCTGCGCCTCAGGCTGGAACGCTACATGGCCGAGAAGGGCATTTCCGTAATGGACGGGGCCTTCTACAGCCATGTGCTGCCCTCGCTGGAAACCCCGGCCTGGAAGAAAAACCGCGTGGCCGGGGAGGGCTGGCTGGCGGTGGGGGATGCCGCGGGCCTGGTGGATCCGATCACGGGAGAGGGCCTCTACTACGCCGTGCGCTCGGCGGACCTGGCGGCCAAGGCTTTGCTGTCGGAAACCGCCGAGACTGTGGGACAGACCTACCGGCGCATGTTGCGCCGCGATTTTGCGGCGGACCTGGAGTTCGGCTCGCGGCTGGCCCGGCGCATCTTTCACGGCGCCTTCCTGTTCGGTTCGGTGCCCGCCCGCATGGTGCAATTCACGCGACGCAGCCCGCGCTTCGCCGCCGTGATGCAGGACCTGTTCGCCGGCACGCAACCCTATCTGGGGCTCAAGCGGCGGCTGCTGGACAACCTCAACGGGAGCCTGCTCGAGATCGCCCTGAGCTTCGGCGGCGTGCGCTCCTTCACGCCTTCACCTTGAGGGAGTGCAGCTCCAGCTTGCCGCGCTCGTGCCATTCCGCGAAATAGCGGACCGGAGTCCACAGAAGCTGGAAGGGCCCCAGGATACATCGCCTCAGATGACGGAACGATTCTTCCCCGCGCAGGATTCCGCAGAAAGCGTTCCACACCGAGTCGTTGTGCTCGAACAGTTCGTACAGGATTCGGGGAAAGGCGACGGCCAGGCTCAGGAGCTGGCGAGCCCAAAAAAGTTCGATCCCGATCTCGTCCCGGATCCGTCGGTCATACGACGGGCGATCCTGAGCGCGTCCCGCCAGCCCGTTCAGAATGGAGTCCGACGCGATTTCCGCGCTGTGGCAGGCGTGCGAGATGCCGTCGCCCGTGAGGGGCTCGACCAAACCGGCGGCGTCCCCGACCAGAACGAGATTGTCGCTGCTCAGACGTGTCCGGCGAGTCAGCGTCGGCAACTGGTGCCCGCTGAACTTCAGTCTAGAGATGGCGCCGGGCCGTAGGATCTTTTCCGCCTGGAGGAACCGGAGCAGGTAGGGCCGCAGAGATCTGGCAATCGACGCGGGGCAGCCGACTCCGACATTGGCGGAGTTCTTCTTGGGAAAGATCCAGCCATATCCGCTCGGCAAGCTGCCCCAATCGACCCGCATCCTCTCCGAGTCCACCGTCCCGGGGTTCAGGCATTCGGTGGGGACTTCGCAGTAGAGGGCGGCCTGCCAATAGTAGTTGTCCCGGGGATTCAAATGCCGGGCCACAATGCTGTTGGCCCCGTCCGCGCCGACCACAAACCTGGCGCGAACTTCGCCCCGTTCGGTCTGGATGGTGACGCCGGTCGAGTTGCCGCTCTCCACACCGGTTACCTTGCAACCCTGCCAGACCGTCGCTCCCGCACGCTCGGCCTGTTTCAGCAGCAAAGAATCAAACTCGGCGCGAAGGACACTGTACACCAGGGTCTTCTCATAGCCCTTGGTGAACCGCTTCCCCAAGCCGAAACTGAACGATAGGGCGCGAAGATCGTTGTGCACGACCGAGTCCCACTCGAAGGGGATCTTCAGCGATGCGCGTCTCTGAATGCCGCCTCCGCACGCCTTTTCCCTGGGGAACCGCTTGGCGTCAATCACCAGAACCCGCACTCCGGCCTTGGCCAGCCGGTACGCCGTCACCGAGCCGGCCGGACCGGCGCCGACTACGACAACGTCGAAGTCACTTCGAAGCTGGGTTTGCAAACAAGATCCCTTTCTGTGAACCTATCCTTAGAGTCTATAGGATTTTTCAACCAGCGGTTGTGGCAGGTGGGGCAGGGAATGATCAGGGTCAAATCCGAATCTCTATTCGAGCGTGCGCAGAAAGTCATTCCGGGAGGCGTCAATTCCCCGGTGCGGGCCTTTCGGGGCGTGGGCGGCAATCCGCTGTTCATCGCCCGCGGCGAAGGATCTCACATCTGGGACGCGGACGGCAACCGCTACATCGACTACGTAGGCTCTTGGGGACCGCTGCTGCTGGGTCACGCCCATCCGGTGGTCCTCGACGCGCTGCGGGAAGCCCTGGTATGCGGCACCAGCTTCGGAGCTCCCACGGAAAAGGAGATCGAGCTAGCCGAGGAGATCCGGCGCGCCGTGCCGTCGATGGAGGTGGTGCGGCTGGTGAATTCCGGCACGGAAGCGACCATGTCGGCGATCCGGCTGGCGCGGGGGTTCACCGGGCGCGACTTGACGGTCAAGTTTGAGGGCTGCTATCACGGCCACGTCGATTCGCTGCTGGTGAAGGCCGGCTCGGGCATGGCGACCCTGGGGATCGCCGACACAAGAGGAGTCCCCAAGAGTTTTTGCGACACGACCATCGCGCTGCCCTTCAACTCCGAAGACGCGGTGACGCAGGCCTTTCGCGCGCACGGCGACCGCATCGCCTCCGTGATTGTCGAGCCGGTGGTGGGGAACATGGGCTGTGTTCCGCCCCAGCCCGGCTTTCTGGAAGCCCTGCGCGGGATCACCGAGCGCCACGGCGCGCTGCTGATTCTGGATGAAGTTATGACGGGCTTCCGCGTGGCGCGGGGCGGCGCTCAGGAGCTGTATGGAATCAGCCCCGACCTGACGACGCTGGGCAAAGTGATCGGCGGCGGCCTGCCCATCGGCGCCTACGGCGGCCGGGCCGACATTATGAAGATGGTGGCGCCCAGCGGTCCGGTCTACCAGGCCGGGACGCTCTCGGGGAATCCGCTGGCCGTCAGCGCCGGCCTGGCCATGCTGCGCTACATCGCCGATCACCCGTTGATGTACGCGCAACTGGACCGGAAAGCGGCGCGCCTGGCCGACGCGGCGCCCGAGGGAGTCACGGTGAATCGCGTAGGTTCCATGTTCACGTTCTTCTTTACCGCCTCGCCGGTGACCGATTACGAATCGGCCAAGGCCAGCGATACCGCCGCTTTCGCCAGGTTCTTCCGGGCGATGCTGGAAAGGGGCGTTTATCTTGCGCCGTCGCAGTTCGAGGCGGCTTTTCTTTCGGCGGCCCACACCGACACCGACATCCTGGCGACGGTGGCCGCGGCGCGGGAGAGTTTTGCCGAGTGCAGGCTGTAGGGCGCTGGCCGGCTATCCCCTCTCCTCACGCAGCGCTTCGATGGGCTTCTGGCCGAGAATGCGGAAACTGGCCAGCCAGCCGGCAACGTTGGCGATGAGGGCAGTGAGCAAGATGGCGATCAGGTTGGGCGCGGGCTGAAAGCGGCCCGGCGCATCCAGCAGCCGCTGCAAGAGCAGGTTGGAAAAACCGGTCGCCAGCGCGCTGCCCATCAGACCCGCGACGATTCCAAGAATCAGGAACTCCACCGAAAAGATCGCCACCAGGCGGCGGCGCGTTGCGCCCAGGGCTTTCAAGATGATGACCTCCCGGATCCGGCGGAAGCGCGTGCCGGCCACGCTGGAGGCCAGAATGATCACGCCGGCCAGGATGGCAAACGCGGAGATGAAGCGCACCACCATGGCGATCTGGTCGACCACCTCCTGCACGCGGTCGAGCACGTCGGCCACATTGATCACCGTGACCGACGGAAAGCGCCGGTAGGCTTCGCGCTGCAAGGCGGTGACATCCTTGGCGCGCACGCGCACGCCGCCCACGTAGAGGACCGGCAAGCCGTCCAGCGCGCCGGGCGAGAGGATGAACTCGACATTCGAGCCCGGCCGGATGGCCTCGGTCTTGTGGATGGCGGCCACCCGCGCTTTCACACCGCGGCCCGATGCGCTCCACTCCAGCAGCGATCCCGGATGCACGCGCAGCAGCTTGGAGGCCTCCTCGGAGACCGAGACCTGGGGCGAGGCCGGATCCGAGCGGGTCCACCAGGCGCCGGCGACGATCTCGGTCTGGGGCGGCTGTTGGGCGGCCCAGGTGATGGAGCGAGGCGAGCGGAAGCGGCGCACCGGCCCGTCGGCCGGGCGCCGGTCGAAGGGCTCGCCGTCGATCGTCACTAGGCGCGCCGCCACCGAAGCCGCCACGTCCGGCTTGCCTTCGACTCCGGGGGTCGAGCGCAGCAGCTCCACCATGCCCGCCCGCTCGCGCTCGCTGATATTGATCAGGAAGACGTTGGGCATGCCGGGTGGCGCGCTGGCGGAGATCTGGGCCAACAGCGAGTGCTGCACCAGGTAGATCGTCAAGGTGAACATCACCCCTACGCCCAGCGCCACCAGCGCCGCTTGGGCGTGATTGCCGGGGCGGTAGAGGTTGGCGATGCCGTGGCGCAGGGTCGGGGGCGGCCTCCAGTAAGGCTGGCGGAGCGCGGCCCGTAAGGCCCACAGCAGCAGCCAGGCGATGGCCGACAGCGCCAGCAGACTCACCAGCAGCCCTCCGGCGAACCAGGCCCCGACCTTGACCGCATCGATTCGCCTGGTGCTGAGCATGCCGGCGGCGAGCCAGGTGGCCATCGCCCCGATGACCAGCAGAATGGCCAATCCCGCCGCTCCGGCCGCGCGCAGGTCGCGCCATTGACGCGGCCTTACTTCGACCATCTCGCGCCGCAACAGGAGCGCGGGGCGGATCCGGCGGATACTCAGCAAGGGAGGCAGCGTGAACAACAGCGTGGTCAGGGTCGCGGCGGCCAGTCCCTCCAGGCCCGAGACCCAGTCCCAGCGCACTTCCGCCGGCAGTGGAAAGAAGCGCGCGATCAGCAGCGGAAAAGCCAACTGTACCAGCACACCCAGCGCCAGCCCGCCGAGGCCGCCCAGCGCGGCAAGCAGTAGCGACTGGGTGAGATAGATGCGGATGATCTGCGCCGAGCGCGCCCCGATCGACTTCATCACCGCGATCGCGTCCATCTTCTGCTCCAGGTGCGAATGGATGGCCGTGGCCACGCCGAGCGCGCCGACAATCAGGGCGATCAGGCTCACCAGGCTGAGGAACATGGTGGCCCGGTTGAGCCCGCGCGTGATCAGCGGATGCGTCTCGCGAAAATCCGTGAGCAGGCCGTGCGGCAGGGCGTTTTTCAGCTCTTCCCGCACGGCGCCGACCGGGATCCCACCCGGGGGCAGCTTGAACAGGTAGCGCTGCGCGAACCGGCTCCCCGGACGCAGCAGCTCGGTGCGCTCCAGCGCCGCGCGAGACAACAGGATGCGCGGCCCGACGTTCAGACTCCCGGCCATCCGGTCCGGCTCGGCCGTCACCACGGCGGCGATCCGGAACTCCGCGCCGCCCAGCTTCACGCGATCGCCCACACTCACTTGCAGCCGCACCAGCAGGTCTTCGGATACCGCGACACGGTCCGGCGTCAAGCGCTCGGGCAGCGGCCCGGCCGGCTCCAGCTTCACCGATCCATAGAAGGGGTACAGACTGGGCTCGACCGCCTTGACGGAAACCAGCAGCGGGTCGGACACATGATCCGACCCCATCATCGATACGGTTTCGGTAATCCAGGTACGCCGCACGCCCCGCTGCTCCAGCGAATCCAGAACCTCTTGCTGGTCCCGGGTGGGCAGCTCGAAGACCCGCAGCGACAGGTCGCCCGCCATCAACGTGCGGGCCTCCTTCAGCAGCATTTGACGAAAGGCCCGGCTGAACCCCCGCACGCCGGTCAAGGATCCGACACCGACCGCCACCGCCAAAGCGACGAACAGGAACTTGGCCGGCGTGGCCCGCGACTCGCGCCAGGCGATCTTTGCCGCCGTCCGCCAGCGAATGTTATTCCTCACCCGCGATCACCCCATCTTGCAGCGTGATCCGCCGGCCGGCGTGCGCGGCCAGCTCCGCGGAGTGCGTCACCAGCACTAGCGTGGTTTTTTCCTGGGCATTGAGGGCCAGCAGCAGCTCCAGCACGTGGCGGCCGTTGGCGGAGTCGAGGTTGCCGGTCGGCTCATCGGCCATGAGGATGGGCGGGCGCAGCATGAAAGCCCGAGCCAGCGCCACGCGCTGCTGCTCGCCGCCGGAAAGCTGCACCGGATAGTGATCGCGCCTGTCGAGCAGCCCTACCCCGTCCAGCAACGCGCGCGCCCGCTCTCCGGCGCCCGCGGTTTCGCCGGCCAGTTCCGCCGGCAGCAGGACGTTCTCTTCGGCGGTCAGGGTGGGGATGAGCTGGTAGGACTGGAACACAAACCCGACCTTGCGGCCGCGCACCACCGCCAGCCGGTCTTCATCGAGGCCGGAGATATCCTCTCCGTCGAGCAGAATCTTGCCCGAGGTGGGCGTATCCAGTCCGGCCAGGAGGCCCAACAGGGTGCTCTTGCCGCTGCCGGACGGTCCCCGGATGGCGACAAACTGTCCCTTGGGCACGTGAAAGTCGATGCCTCGCAGGATGTCCACCCGGTGCGTGGGGGTTTGGATGGACTTGGTGAGACCGGAGACCGCGATCATGCTTTCAGTTTCGCATGTCGGTCAGTTGTCAGTTCTTCAGTTTCTCAGTTCTCAGTTGTCAGTTCTCAGTTGTCAGTTGTGCGGTGGGTGCGATAGGGTACAAGGTACCGGATGCGGAGCAGGGCTTGGATCTTGATGTGGGGGCTGGTGGCGGCTTGCGGGCGGCCGCCTGTGGAGCAGCCGGAACGGGTGGAAGCCCGGTCGCCGGCGCCTAAGATGCCTGCGGCGCCGGACCCGCGGCCTGTCGTGGCCGCCTTTGGAGACAGCCTGTCGGCGGGATTCGGCGCGAATCCCGGCGCCAGTTATCCCGATTTTCTACAGCGGGAACTGGACCGCCGCAGGCTGCGCTATCGGGTCGCTAACCTGGGCGTCAGTGGAGACACCACCACGGGCGGCGTGGCCCGCGTGGACAGTGTGCTGGCGCTCCAGCCGAAGTTGGTGATCCTGGAATTGGGGGGCAACGACGGCCTGCGCGGCCTGCCCGTATCGGCGACGCGCTCCAACCTGGAGCAGATGATCGAGGTCTTTGAGCGCTCCAGCATAACTGTGGTGTTGGCCGGAATCACTCTGCCCCCGAATTACGGCGCCGACTATGTCGGCGGCTTCGACCAAATGTATCGGGAGCTTGCGGCACACTACAAACTGCCACTGATTCCGTTTCTGCTGGAGGGTGTGGCCACCGTGCCGGGGCTCATGCAGCCCGACGGCATTCATCCCACGGCCGAGGGCAACCGCAAGGTGGCCCAAACGGTGATGCGCACTATCGAGCCGCTGCTCACCGCCCGCTGACCAGTCCGCCGCGGACGGAATCCCGATAGCGGATGTTCTGCTCCAGCACCTTCCGGTACTCGCCCATATCCACATCCCGCTCCGAACAGATCAGCAGCAGCACGCCGTCGTCGCGGAAGTTGCCGTCCCAGGCGGCCACCTGCTGATCGGTCCACTCCGGCGAGTAGCCCAGCAGCTTCTCTTCCGGCATACGGTCGAAGTAGGCGCGCAGGTTGATCGCGGTCTCATCCGGCGGCTCACTCCAGGGCTGCTGCTCGAAATTCCAAACGGGTTCGTCCATGATTAAGCCTCATGCTAGCAGATCGGCGGGAGGTACACTGATAGACATGAGTTCGGCGGTTATGCCGGTTGGCGTGGTGACGGAAGAAGAGTATCTCTCGACCCCTGCCTACGAGCACTGCGAATTCATCGACGGCCGTGTCGTGGAGACGAACATGGGCACGAACCCCATGCCAAGAGCCAGGCCCGATGCGCAAGGCTGCTGGACCAGTATTTCGAGCGGCGCCGGGCCGGGTATGCCGGCACGGAGTTGCGCTGCCGGGTCACGGTTCGAGGTCGGCGCCGCTACTATCAGCCGGATGTCAGCGCGGTGCTCAACGACGACGAGCCGGATTCGCGGTACCTGGATCGTGCCCCGGACTTGGTCGTCGAGGTCCGCTCCCCGGACGACACGCTGGCTGAGATGTTCCGCAAGATGGAACACTATTTCGCGAACGGGGCCAGGCTGGGGTGGATTCTCCTGCCGGAGGAGAAGTCGGCGTTGATCCTGACGCCGAACCACCCGGTGCGGACGGCAACCTCGGGCGATCAGCTCGATGGCGGCAAAGTGCTGCCCGGCCTGCGAATTCCGGTAAAGCGGCTCTTCTCCTAACCCTTTCTTGCCAGAAAGCGCCCGATGAAGCCCGTATCGAACTTGCCCGCCAGAAACTCCGGGTCGCGCAGGATGCGCTGATGCAGCGGGATCGAGGTGTGGATGCCTTCCACCACGAACATCTCCAGAGCCCGGTTCATCCGGGCGATGGCCTCGGCGCGGTCCTTGCCGCGGGTGATCAGCTTGGCCACCAGCGAGTCGTAGTAGGGCGGGATCACGCAGTCGGTATAAGTGGCCGTATCCACGCGCACGCCGATGCCGCCGGGCAGGTTCAGACCGGTGATGCGTCCCGGCGAGGGGGCGAAGGTCTCGGGATTCTCGGCGTTGATGCGGCACTCCATGGCGTGGCCCTCCAGGCGGACGGGCGGGATCACCTCCGCTAACGCCTCACCGGCCGCGATCCGGATCTGGCTCTTCACCAGGTCGATACCCGTCACCCATTCGGTCACCGGGTGCTCCACCTGGATTCGCGCGTTGACTTCGATGAAGTACAGATGGCCTTCCTCGTCCATCAGGAACTCGACGGTCCCGGCGTTGGTGTATCCGACCGCGCACAGAGCCTCGCGCAGCCGCGCGGAGATCGACTCGCGCAGCTCGGGGCTCACCACCGGCGAGGGCGACTCCTCGATCAGCTTCTGGTGCCGCCGTTGGATGGTGCACTCGCGCTCGCCCAGAACCTCCACGTTGCCGTGATGGTCGCCCAGCACCTGAAACTCAATATGGCGCGGCGCCTCGATGAACTTCTCGATGTAGACGTCCGGGCAACTGAAGGCCGCGCCCGCTTCCTGCTGCGCCTGAACGACCAGGCCGGGCAGGTCCGCGGCGTTTCGCACGATGCGCATGCCGCGCCCGCCTCCGCCCGCCGAAGCCTTTACGATTACCGGATAGCCGATGCGAGCGGCGGTCTCCAGCGCCGCTTCCGGGCTCTCCACCACGCCATCGGAGCCGGGCAGGATGGGCACGCCCGAGTCTTTCATGATGGCCCGCGCCTTTTCCTTCAGGCCCATCGAGCGGATCACCTCCGGCGTGGGTCCGATGAACGAAATGCCGGACATTTCGCACACCTCGGCGAATCCGGCGTTCTCGCTCAGGAACCCGTAGCCGGGGTGGATGGCGTCGACGTTAGTGATTTCGGCCGCGCTGATCACCGAGGCGACGTTCAGATAGCTCAGCGCGCTCTTGGCCGGCCCGATGCACACGGCCTGGTCGGCGAAGCGCACGTGCAGGCTCTCGCGGTCGGCCTCCGAGTAGACCGCCACCGTCGCGATGCCTAACTCCTTGCAGGCGCAGATCACCCGGACGGCGATCTCCCCCCGGTTGGCTATGAGGACTTTCCTAAACGGGGCGGATGCCAAACAGAGCCTCCCCGTACTCCACCGGCTGGCCGTTGGCGACGAGCTTGCTCGCAATCACGCCCGACACTTCCGCCTCGATCTCATTCATGAGCTTCATCGACTCGATGATGCACAGCACCTTACCCGGCTGGACGGCCTCTCCGATCCGCACGAAGGGAGGCGAACCCGGCGAGGCGCTTTCGTAGAAGGTACCCACGATGGGCGACTTGACCAGCGTCTCACTATTGGGGGCCGGGGGAACGGGCTCCGGGACTTTTTCGGCCGGCTTCCCGGTGGGCGGCGGCGGAACGGCAGCGCCAGCGCGAGAGGCCGGAGCCGTCACCTCCAGGCTCTCCACCTGGACGCCCCGCCGGATGCGCACCCGGTTCTCGCCCCGCTGCACCTCCAGCTCGGCAACGCCGGTCTCGGTGACCAAGTCGATCAACTCGCGAATCTCTTCAATATTCATGATGATGAAGCTCTAAATCTCCAGTAACTCTTTCGGTGTGGGCGTGAGGATCTCGCACCCGTTTGAAGTGACCAAAACGGTGTCCTCAATCCGAACGCCTCCCAGTCCCTCCAGGTAGGCGCCGGGTTCAATCGTGATGGTCATCCCCTCACGCAATCGGGTCTTCTCCTTGCGCCCTAGCCTGGGCGGCTCATGGATTTCCAGCCCCAGCCCATGGCCGGTCGAGTGGACGAACGACTTTTCCAGGCCATGCGCCCGTAGCACGCGGCGAGCTACCCGGTCCACGTGACCGGCGGTGACCCCGGGCCGTACAGCCGCAATGGCCGCCAACTGGGCATCGAGCACCGCGCGGTAGACCGACTTCACCCGCTGGCCAGCCCGCCCCAGAAACAGCATGCGGGTCATGTCGCTGGCATACCCGTCCTGGGTGGCGCCCATGTCTATTAATAATAGTTCATCTGGCTCCAGGATTGCCGCCGACGGCCGGGCGTGGGGGAAGGCCGTGCGGGTTCCGCCCACTACGATGGTCTCAAAGGCGGTCTTTTCTGCGCCCAGGCGGCGCATCCGGTAGTCGATCTCGGCGGCCAGGTCGAACTCGCGCGTGCGTCCGGGGCGGATGTGGGCGAGTGCCCGCCGGAAAGCCTCCGAATTGGTCTCGACCGACCGGCGGATCCGCGCGATCTCCTCAGGAGACTTACACATGCGCTGTTCCTCGACCACACCGCGCAGGGGTTCCAGCGCGACCGAGGCGGTCAGCTTGGATTGCAGAAAAGCGTAGGAGTGGTAGCCCAGCCGCTCGGCTTCGAAGCCTAGCCTCCGGAGCCCGGCCTTTTGGGCGGTCTTGGCCACGGCGGCCAGCATCTGGCCCTTGGCGATCTTCACGGGGCAGTCCACCTCGGTCTTGGACTGTAGGGAATAGCGGGGGTCGGTATAGAAAACGGCGTGGCTAGAGGGAAACAGGAGCAGCAGTCCGTTAGAACCGGTGAAGCCGGTCAGATAGCGGACGCTGGCGAGGCCGGAGACCAGCAGCGCATCAACCGAGACCGGCGGCCCATCCGGTTGGGCGGAAGGCAGGGACCGGAGACGCGCCGCCAGAGTCTGCCGCCGTCGAGCGAATTCACTCACGCAGCAAGTCCTTGGCCAGCAACAGGGCGCGGCTGGACAAGGCGTCGGCCTGTTGGAAATCGTTCTTCTTGATGGCGGCCGCGGCTTGATCGAGGAAGGCCCGGACGCGCTCTTGGGCGCTCTTCTCTTCCTCCGACAGCGTTCGCCCCTGGAGCCTGGCGAGCAGGGCCTCGGTCTCCCGCCGGCGGCTGGCGAATTCGGCCTGCAGCTTGCGACGCTCGGCCGTCGACTCGGCCGGGCGGACCCGGGGGCGAGGCGGCGGCGTGAGCACCGGCTCCGGCGGCGGCGGCTCCGGCTGCGCCGCGGGCGGACGGGACGTGGGTGGGCGAACCGGCTTGGGCGGAGCCGGGGGAGGCTCAGGCGCCGGCGTCACCACCGCGGCGGCTTCCGGACTCACGGGCTGGGGCGCGGGCAGCACCACGTTGGTTTGGGGAGCGGAGAAGGGCGGCTCGACCACCGCCGCCGCAGGCGTCACCACTACGGGCTTAGGGGCGGAGGCCGGAGCCTTGGCCGCGACGGACTTTGGCGCCCGGCTCATCGAGCAACCCGCCACCAGCAGGGCCAAGACCGTCATGAGGCACTTCCGCATAGGTCAAAGGGGCGAACCGGTGACGGGAAAACGCAAGTAGAACGTAGTTCCCTTGTCCGGTTCGCTGAGAAACTCAATTTTACCACCGTGCAGTTGGACGATCCGGAAGGTCATGGCCAACCCTATGCCGGACCCGGAGGGCTTGGTGGTGAAATAGAGCTGAAAGATCTTCTCGCGCAATTCGGGTGCGATCCCGGCGCCGGTGTCCACCACGCGGATTTCCGCCTCCTGGTCCCAGGTCCGCGACTCGAAACGCAGCGTGCCTCCGGCGGGCATGGCCTCGATGGCGTTGAGGACCAGATTCAGGACGGCCAATTTGAGCAGGTCGGGGTCGGCCGCGATCGCGGCGTCTTCGGCATGGGTATCGACCTGTACTTCGATGCCGGCGCCGGCCGCCTGCGGTCGCGCCAGGTCGGCGATGCCGATGACGAAGGCGTCCACAAGGACCTCGGCCAGCTTCAGCTCGGTGGGACGGGTAAAGTCCAGGAAGGTCTTGACCACGCGGTCCAGCCGGAGGATCTCTTTGGAAATGATCTCCATCTGAGGTTGGATCTGGCTGTCGCCTCGCGCCAGCTTCATCTTGGCCAGCTCGACGTGCATGAGGATGGCGTTGAGGGGATTCTTCACTTCGTGCGCCACGCCGCTGGTGACCCGGTTAATAGCCGATAACCGCTCGGCGGTTTGCAGTTGCCCCTGGATCTGGCGGTGCGCTTCCGGATCGCGCAACCGCACCAGCAGCCCGGCATTGCGCGCCGAGCTCGAAGCGGCCGTCTCCAGGATCTCCACCGACAGCAGGGCATGCGACAGTTTGCCTCCCGGCGGAAGCGGAACACGCACGTTGCCCAGGGCCTTGCCGGCCTCGGCAACCTGGTCGAGGAGCGCCCCCAGCGGGCTTTCCGGCGGAAAGACGGCCCCCATCGAAGAGCCGGACAACTGGGCGCGCCGACGGCCAAGAAAGGTCTCCAGCGCGCCGGAGGCCACCACCAGGTTGCGGTCGCGGCCGAAGATCAGCACGGCCTCTTCCAGTTGGTCCAGCACCCGCTCGAAGTTGCCCAGTTGCTGGCCCAGCAAATCGACTTTGGAGAACACCGCGCCGAACTCGTCCTGGGAGGCCATCTGGCGCTGGGGTGCGTACTCGCCGCGCATCAGGTGGTCGAGCATCTGGCTCACCTGGCCAAGCGGTTTGAAGGCGTAGCTCGAAAACAGCAGCGCACCGATCGCCGCCCCCAGCACCGAGAGCAGGGACAGGAGGATCGCCTGATTCAAGTCGGGAAGCAGGTCGCGTCGAATCAATCCGGGGTAGACCACTACGCGCAACGACACGACGGCGCCCTCGCCTTCGTCCTCCAGCACCTGGGAAAGCTGGTAGTAACTGGGCTTGCTTTCGGCGCGCAACACGCGGACTCGCTCCCAGACCCCAGCCTCGCCCGCCAGCCGCCGATAGTCGCCGTAACCGGCGGGGAACGGCTCGCCGCGGCGGCGCGTGGGATCGGTGCTGGTCAGGACCAGGCCCTGGGGATCGCAAATGGCGATTTCCAGCAGGTTGCGCGAGGTGGTCATGATCTTCAGCAGGCGATCGGCCAAGTCGACGTCTCCGATCAGAGCCTCGCGCACCGGC
>JACOSH010000033.1 GCA_016178945.1 Acidobacteriota bacterium | reverse complement strand
CCCTCTTCGTCTTCTCTCGCTGGCTCTTCTTCGCCATGGTATGCTTCTTCATAAGCCGGTCTCCTTCTGGCACCTTATCGAGTGCGCCTATGGGGATCATAACGCATCCCCCAGGGGGCCGGCCTTCTCATACCATCTCGGTAACATTCGTGCAAGCGGTGCGGCATGCTAGAATTCTCTTGGTGCTCAAGGCGTCGGCGCAGCAGGAGTATTCCAGGCAAGACGTGCTCCGGATGCTGGCGATTTCACCTCAACAGCTTCGGGGCTGGCAGCGGCTGGGCCTGGTGCGCGAGGCGGCTCGCTTCACTTTTTCCGACCTGATCGCGCTCAAAGCTCTCCAAAAGCTGCGCGAGAACCGCATTCCGCCCAAGCAGATCGGACGCGCGCTGGTTTCGCTGAAACAGAAGCTGTCGCACGTCGAACACCCGCTGTCGGAGCTCAAGATCAGTTGCGACGGCCGCACCATCGCGGTCCAGGTCGCGGGGCAGAGGATGGAGGCCATCAGCGGCCAGATGCTGTTCGACTTCGACACGGCCGAAATCGACAACCTCAAGACTTTTTCGGTCCCGGCCAAGGGCCTGACCGCGGACGCGGAACGGGAGGCCGAGCAGTGGTTCCAGCGCGGTCTCGATCTGGAAGAAGGCGGCGCGCCCATGGCGGCGGCCATCGAGGCCTATGACAAGGCGATCCACTTGAATCCCAACGCCGCCGGCGCCCTGGTGAATCTGGGGACCATTCACTACCACCTGCGGAAATTCCCGGAGGCCCAGCGCTACTACGAGCAGGCCATCGCCGTGGACCCACGCTATGCGCTGGCGCACTTCAACCTGGGCAACCTGTGCGACGAATGGGGCCGCCTGGAGGAAGCCATGGAGCACTACACGACGGCCCTGAAGCTGCACCCCAACTATGGCGACGCCCACTACAACATGGCGCTGCTCTGCGAGCGGCTGGGCGACTACCTGGGCGCCACCCGCCACTGGAAGGCGTACCTGAAGGTCGACCCCGCCAGCTCCTGGTCCGCGATCGCCAAGCGGCAACTGGAGAAGCTGCGGCAAACGGTGGTGCATCGAGGGCCGAACGGCTAGAGAGGCGGGAATGAATCATTTCGACTGCCTCGCGGGCTGTTCGAGATCCAGAACGCCTTTGTGACACCTCGGATGAACACGAGTAAGATCAAGGACTAGTACGACAGTTTTCGGGGCACAATGACCGTTACCGTCCCGCTCACACCCGAAGAGGAAGCGAAGCTCATCACGATCGCCAAGAGTCGTGGTGTGTCGCCTGATGCCTTCGTTAAAGCGGTAGTGCAAGACATCCTTGAAAAAGGATCGTTCGCGTCGACGGGAGGAGAGGTTCCCGCGGAGAAGCGGGAGAAGCAGATCGAAGAGCTGTTCGAATCGTTTGACAGCCTCAATGTTGACCCCGGAGTGAAGGAAGAAGCCTTTCATCGAGAGAACTGGTATCGATGAAAGCGTACCTCGCCGACACCAACGTCGTCCCCGAACCAAGGAGCCTTCGGCGGCTCCGAGAGTCACTGCTTCAACCCCACATCCCAGTTCACCACGACGTTGATCCCGTGCGCGCCCAACGCTCCCGAGGGCGCCAGGATTAGGAATCGGCGGCCGTCGGCACTAGCTTCGAAGCGGCCGCCGCTCGGCGCCGAAAGCGGCTCTGCAAAAGGCGGACGGCACAGCGCTGCTGGCGCTTCGGCCTGGAAGCCGGAAGCTCCTATATTGACAGGCGCCCCCATGATGGTCCCGTCCGCTGCCACGTAGAACAGTTCCTTGCCGTCTCGACGCCACCGGGGTTGGCTGCCTCCATTCGTCGAGATCCGCACCTTGGTCCCAGACGCGGGGAAGGACTGAACGTAGACCTCGCCGGCGCCCGTCTCATCGGAAGTGTAAGCCAGCCATCGAGGGGCGGTCCCGTCCCGCGAGGGTGCGAACTTGCCTTCCTTCTCGTCAAACGGCGTCGCCAGGAAGGGGACCGGTTTGCGTTCGCCGGACAACGGCAACACCCAGAGATCATTCCGCGTCTTGGGGTCCTGTTCCGAATACACCAGAAAACGGCCATCCCCCGACCAGTCGTCAAGGATCTGCAAATTCTTCGACGTGGTGAGGCGTTCCGCCGTCGTAGCGCCGCTGGCCGGCCGCTGATAGATGTTCCACTGATCGGCGACACCGGAGAATGCGATCCACTTGCCGTCCGGCGACCAGTGCGGCGCGATACCGCCGCCTGGGAAACGCGAGGCTGTCCCGCGCGAGGTGTCCATGATCCACAGGCTTAGAGTCCCATTCGAGTCATGGGTGTCGAACGTCACTCTCTTCTCATCATAAGAGAGGCTGAAGAATTCAAAATTGTTCGGCGCACCGACGGTGCTGAGGGGCTTCCCGTCGCGACCGATCCACGTCAGTTGCGCGAGGCCCCGTTTGCCCCCATAGACGAGTACGCCGGTCTCCGATACGGAGAAATTTCCCAGCCGAAGGCCGTTGAGGTACCCCACCTCCTCTGTCATGGGAATGGGCTCGCCTTCCAATTTCAGGCGCGTTGCGTCAAACTGCCGGGCGGTAAGCGTCTGATCGAGGCCAAAGAGCAAGTATCCCGGCCTCCCATTTCGCGGCGGCGCGTAAACCGCGTTGGAGTTCGCTGTCACCAGGCGGAGGGGCTTCTGGGTCTCCGGGCCGGCGTCCAGCGACCCCACGAGTATGGCGTCGTCTTCCCGCCGTCTGTTCCGGGCAAGATAGAGAAAATGCCGGCCGTCAGGCAGAAAGCGCGGCCAGTAATGCGCATCCTCCTGGCGCGCCGCATCCAGCTTCGTGAGGGGCGCCGCCTCTCCACCCGCGGCAGAAATGCGGTATGCCGGACCGGCAACCGGTGTAAATACGATCATGCCATCTCGATTCCATGTGCCGCCCCGTCCTTCTGGGGCGTCGCAGAGGGTATGCGGAAGACCACCCCGTATCTCGATCTTCTTCAGCTTCCCGCCTGCGAAGAAGCCAAGAAACCGGCTGTCCGGAGACCAGAATGGATAGTACCCGTCTTCGGTCCCGGCAAGCGGTTTCGCCACCAGAGCATCGAGTCGACGAAGCCAGAGCATGGGCCTGCCCTGGCTGGTCGCGCATCCTCGGGACCGTCGCGCGAGGGCGATCGGTGGACTGGCCGGTTTCGACCCACTGCAACTCGAGTTTCAGGTCGTGGGCCGTCTGCCAGCGCTCGTCGGGGTCCTTGGCAAGACAGGCGTTCACGAGCCGTTCCAGCGCCGGCGGGATCAGGGGTTGAAGGGCTGACAAAGGCGATGGATTGGCGTGGAGAATGGCGCCAATCATGCCGGCCCGGCTTTGACCCTCAAACGCCTTGCGGCCGGTCACCATCTCGTAGAGCACAGCACCGAAGGCAAAGATGTCCGCCCGGGCGTCAGCCTCCTTCCCGTCCAACTGCTCCGGGGCCATGTATTGAACCGTACCGAGAATGGTCCCTTTCTCCGTGAGCCCCTGCGACACGGTCAGCAAATCCGAAGCTCCGGCGCCAGCCTGGTCCGCGCCGGGGGCATGCAATTTTGCCAGGCCGAAGTCCAGGAGCTTTGCGCCGGATTTCGTCAGCATGACGTTGCCGGGCTTGAGGTCGCGATGGGAGATGCCCCGGCGATGGGCGGCAGCCAGAGCATCAGCAATCTGGATGGCGTATTGCATCGATTGCCCGATGCCCAGGGGCCCTTTGGAGAGCCGGGCGGCCAAGGTCTCGCCCTCCAAGTACTCCATGACCAGGAAGTCGATACCGCCCTGGTGGCCGACGTCGTGGAGCACGCAGATGTGAGGATGATTGAGGCTGGAAGTGGCCCGCGCTTCACGCTCGAAGCACTGCCTGGCCTCGGCATTGTCCGCGATGTGGGCGGAAAGAACCTTGATGGCCACGGTGCGGTCGAGTCGCCCGTCCTTTGCACGGTACACCTCTCCCATGCCGCCCGCGCCGATGGGGGCGAGGATCTCGTAGGGCCCCAAGCGAGTTCCAGCGGAAAGCGGCATAGGTTTGACTGATTCTACCCCGACGGGGCCCAGTACGGCTTTGCGCGCTTTTACAAAACCTTTACAAAGCCCTTACGCCTCCCGGCAACCGCACCGGTAGCCTGGTCGTAAGTACAAGTGAAGGCGTTGAACGAAACGCAATGGAAAGGAAAAGAAAATGAAACGCACATTGAACACTTTGATT
>JACOSH010000148.1 GCA_016178945.1 Acidobacteriota bacterium | reverse complement strand
GCGCCGGCCCAGCAGTTTTTCCACGGCCACCGCCATGGCCGCGCTGGCCTTGCCCGCGCCGATCACCCACGTGTTGCGGAATTGGTCCAGCCGGTAGCGCCGCCCTCCGGCCTCGAGTTTCCCGTCGCCCACGCGCACGTGACGGAGCACGGCTTCGGCCGGATCGGCGGCCTTAAGCGCGGCGCGGAAAATCGCCAGTGCCTGTTTACGCAGCGTCATTTGAAAACGGATAGCGCCAGGATGGCGTCCACGGCCACCCGCGGGTCATCGTCCGTTACCGGGATCGTATATTCAGCCTGGCTGTAAGCCGCCCGGCGCGCGTGGAACAACTCCTCGAACTTGACCGCATCGCGCGCCAGCGGGCGGTGGGTTTCCCGCGCGATCCGGCGCCGGATGGCCTCCAGGGGACAATCCAGCCAGACCGTTACGCCGTACTGCTCCAGCAGCCCGGGATTGCCCGGCTGCGCAAAGGCGCCGCCTCCCAGGGCAATCACCAAGGGCTTGCCTTTTCGCACTTCTCGAACACGATCGAGAAGAGCCTTGCTTTCCATCGCCCGGAAGGCCGCCTCGCCTTGGTTCTCAAAGATGGCGGCGATCGAAGTCTGCTGGCTGCGCTCGATGTCCTCGTCCAGATCGACGAAGGTCCAGCCGAGTTTCTCCGCCAGCAGCTTGCCGATCGTGGTCTTGCCGCTTCCCATGAAGCCTACCAGGAAAATCGCGGGCGTCTGCTTGAGCTTCAGGATCATCTTTCTGGCTCCTGGTTTTCGTAGATTCTGGCTAGTTGCCATTCCATCAGGACTGGGAACAGCCGCTGGAGCGCGATGAGCCCCCATCCGATAGCCGGCGTGACCACCGTACGCGCATCCCGCTCCGCGCCCTTGACCACGGCCTCCGCGCAGGCTTCCGCCGTGATGGCCAGCTTCCGGCTCCTGCGCATCTGTTCGGGAGGCTTGCCGGCCAGCACGTGATCCTGAAAGCCGGTCTTGACGTAGCCGGGACAGACGATCATGGTGCGAATGCCATCCTGGCGCAGCTCCATCCGCAGCCCCTCGGTCATGGCGCCCAGCGCGTACTTGGTCGCCGAGTACAGGCTCAACCAGGGAAGCGGCATCCTCCCGGCGATGGAGCCGATGTTCACGATCAGCCCGCTGCGCCGCTGGCGCATATGCGGCGCCACCAACTGCGTCATCGCCAGCGGCGCGAACACGTTCAGCTCGAACAGCGCGCGCGCATCTTCCATCGGGGCCCTCCAGCTCGGCGCGTACAACCCGATGCCCGCGTTGTTCACCAGAACGTCGATCGCGCCGTACCGCTTGATAGTGCCCTCCACCACGCGCCGCCGCACCGCCGGATCCGTGATATCGCCCGCCGTCAGGAGCGCGTCCTCCCCTCCCACGGCTCGCAGCAGATCTTGGGACCTCGCTGTCAGCGACAGACGAGCCCCGCCCTTCCGGAAGGCCGCCGCGCAGGCCGCCCCAATCCCCCGCGACGCTCCCGTGATGAGCACGACTTTTGCAGAAAGTTCCATCCCTATCCCTCAACAACCTCTAGCACCTGACACCCCGCAAAGGCAATAATGGTACCATGCAGGCAACGCTGCTGCCTCTGTTCCCGCTGCCGGTGGTGGTCTTCCCGCGCACGCAGTTGCCCCTGCACATCTTCGAGGAGCGCTATAAGGAGATGGTTGGCCGCGCGATTCACGATCACGCCGAGTTCGGCGTCGTGCTGGTGCGCGAGGGCGCCATGGTCAACATGGGTTGCACCGTGGTGGTCGACCGCGTGCTCAAGGAGTATCCCGACGGGCGCTTCGATATCGTCACCAGCGGGGTCCGCCGCTTCGAGATCTTGCTGATCAATGAAGAGAAGTCCTATCTGCGCGGCGAGGTAAACTTCTTCGACGACGACGAGCCCGGCCCGCCGCCCGTGCCCTTGCAGCAGCAGGCTCTACAGGGCTACCGGGAACTGCTGCAGGTGGACGAGTCGCCCTCCTTCGGCGAGGCGGCTCTGGACGACCCGCAACTGAGCTTTCAACTGGCGCAGGGCTTGCAGGACGTGGACTTTCTCCAGCGCCTGCTCTGCCTGCGCTCCGAGGCGGCCCGCCTGAAACAGGTGACCGAGTTTCTCGGCGAATATGTTCCCAAGCAGCGCGTCACCCAGCGCATGAAGCGGCTGGCGCCGACCAACGGGCATGGTCCGAGGCCCCTGGAGAGATAGCCCGCGCATGCGATTCCGATCCTTTGCCGCTTCCTTCCTCCTGCATGCAACCGTCTTCTCGCTGGTCGTGTTCGGGCCGCCCTCAAGGTCCGCCGGCGAAAAGCAGTCGGTCTACGCCCAGGTGTTCGCGCCTCGGGAGAAGAAGCTGTTCTGGTATCGCTTCCGGGACCGGCTGCCGGAGGTCTCGCCCTCGGAACACAAGGGGATCTCTGAGCCGCCCCGCGGCGAGGCGCAGAATCCGCAGACCATCGTCGCCGGGCCGCCGGCCACGCCCAAGGCCAATCAGTTGATCTGGACGCCCGCGCCAAAACTAAAAATCGAGCAGAACCTCGAAGCACCCAACCTTCTCGCATTCGAGGCGCCGCCAGTTCCGGCTCCGGCTCGGGCCAAGCCGAAGCTGTTTGTTCCGCCGCCTCCCCCGAAGCCCGAGGCGCCTGCGGACGCGCCTCTCCCGGCCGATCCGGGAATCCAGGTGGCGCGGGCCTCACTGCCGGTTGTCCCGCTGCCCGCCAGGCTGCCGCCGAAGCCGTTTCGCGTGCCCGAAGCCAAGGTTGCACAGCCGGCGCGTCTGACGCTGCCCTCGGCGCCGGAATTGCAGTCCTCCGCCAGGCTGGATCAGGATATTTCGCTGGGGCAACCCGGCAAGTTGCCGCCCAAACCATTCGTTGCGCCCAGCGGAAGGGCTGGCGCAGCCAGCGCCGCGGTTGCCCTCCCGGTCGCGCCCGAACTTCAGAGCGGCGGCGCGATCGACCCGGCTGCGCCGCTATCCTTGCCGGGCAAGCTGCCGCCCAAGCCGTTCACGCCGCCGTCCGCTGGCGCGGCCACCGCATCCGCCGGCACGGGGACTGCCCTGCCCGTCGAAGAGGCGCCGGCTCTTCCCTCCGATGCCACCTTCAGCGCGGCCATCGTCGGATTCAATCCCTCCACGCGACTCGATCCCGTGATCCCGGATGGCGGACGCGCGGCGCGGCTCTCGGCGTCGCCGAATCCCTCCGCGGGCGGCGCCAACGGCGGGCCGGTGGAATCGGCCCGTGTTCTGGTCCCCGACCTGATGATCCGCGGCGGCGGCGCTCCCAAGGACGCCCGCCCCACGCTGCTGGCGCGGGCGATCGTTCCCTCGACGCGCGAGACGCTGGTGGCCGCCGCCCGTGGGATCGCGCCGGCGCCGGTGGTCCGGGAGTCCCCGCCCCGGGCCGCGTTCATTCCCGACCCTCGGTTCGAGGGCCGCATCGTGTACCAGATCGGCATGCAGTCCGCCAACGTCACCAGCTACTCGGGAAGCTGGACGGTCTGGTTCGCCGAGCGCGAATCCGGCCCGGCCTCGGCGCGGGAGATGCGCGCACCCCTCCCGCTGCGCAAAGTGGACCCCACCTATGCGGTCTCCGCTATGGACGAGCGCGTGGAAGGCAGCGTCCGGCTGGCCGCCGTGATCCGCAAGGATGGGCAGGTGGATTCCATCTCGCTGGTGAAGGGAGTCGACTTCCGCCTGGATCGCAGCGCCATGGTGGCCCTGAGCAAGTGGCAGTTCGAGCCGGCCCGCCTCGGCGGGGTGCCCATCGACATCGACGCCATTGTGGAAGTGCCCTTCCGGCTCGCGCCGCTCGCAAGGAAATGAGACAGCACCTGCTGGTGGACGCCGACGACACCCTGTGGGAGAACAACATCTACTTCGAGCGCGCGTTCGAGGAGTTCGTCGAGTTCCTGGACCACTCTTCTCTGAGCGCCCGCGAGATCCGCGCCGTGCTGGATGAGATCGAGCTGGCCAACGCCAAGATCCATGGCTACGGCTCGGCTAATTTCGGGCGCAACTTGCGCCAGTGCTACCAGCGCTTCTGCGAGCGCGACATCGCCGATGGCGATCTGAACAAGGTGATGTCCTTTGCTGAGCGCATCCTCCAGTGTCCGATGGAAGTTATCGAGGGTGTGGAGGAGACCCTGGCCTACCTGGCTTCGCGCCACGACCTGACGCTGTTCACCAAGGGCCACGCCGAGGAGCAGAAGCTCAAGATCGACCGGTCCGGCCTGGGAATCTACTTCGGCCACACGGCCATCGTCAAAGAAAAGGATTGCGCCGCCTACCGGAACCTGGTGGATGATCTGAGCCTGGATTCGGGGCGCACCTGGATGATCGGCAACAGCCCCAAGTCCGACATCAACCCGGCGCTGGAAGCGGGCCTCAACGCGGTCTTCGTTCCCCACCCCCATACCTGGCGGCTGGAAGAGGAGGATATCCGCCCCACGGGCGCCGGCCGTTTGCTCCGCCTGGATGTTTTCGCCCGGCTCCGCGAGCACTTCTGACCATGCCTCGCCGGAAGAAGAAGTTCGACGTGAACAAGGAGATCCGCAAGCTGGCGCGCGAACGTGTCGGCACGGTGAAGGCGTCGAGGCCCATCCCGCCACGGGTGCTGCGAAAGAAACCGAAGTACAGGAAGCCCGCCGGGGAAGAAGAGTAGGACCTAAACCACGCCCCGCTGCCCGAACTCCTCGATCTCCTGTTCCGAGAAGCCCAACTCCCCGAGGACCTCGCTGGTGTGCTCGCCCAACTCGGGCGCGCGGTGGTGGATGCCTCCAGGTGTGGCCGAGAGCCGCACGGGTGTGTTGGCCAGCGGGACCTCCTTGGCGGCGCCCGGATACGGGACGTATTGCAAGAGCTCGCGGGCCCGCACCTGCGGGTCGGCCAGCACCTGGTCGAGACTGTTCACCGGACCACAGGGAATCCGCGCAGCTTCCAAGGCTTGCATCGCTTCAGCGCACGAGCGGGCGCGGGTCCACTCGGTCATGGGGCCGTCGATGAGATCGCGATGATCGGCGCGGCTCTGGTCATCCTTCAGGCGCGGGTCATTGCGCAAATCGTCGCGGCCCATCAGTCGAGTCCAGCGCCGGAACATGGGGTCTCCGATCACCGCCGCCACGATCCACCCATCCCGGACCGGATAGGCATTGGACGGCGCCGACCAAAAACCGGCGTTGCCCGCCTGTCTCCGATCGACTCCGGTGACATGGCGCTCCGCCAGCAAGGCCTGCATGAACGTGACGCCGGTCGCCAGCAGCGAAGCGTCGACCATTTGGCCTTGACCGGTCTGCTGCCGCTGGTACAACGCGGCCATCGCGCCGAAGGCGGCGTGCAGCCCCGTGCCGTAATCCTCGAACGGAACCACCGAGCGGACTGGAGGGCCTTTGAATCCCGTCAGGCTCATGGCGCCCGACATGGCCTGCGCCACGGCGTCGAAACCGACTCGTTGGGCGTAGGGCCCATCCGGGCCGAAAGCCGAGATCATCACCAGGATGATCTCGGGCCGGATGGCGCGCAGCGAATCGTAGTCGATCCCCATCTTCCGCATCACCTCGATGGGCAGGTTGGCGATGACGATGTCGGCCGTCCCGATGAGACGGCGCACGATCGCCGCCGCATCCGGATGCGCCGGATCGAGCGTGATCCCCCGCTTGTTGCGGTTGAGCGAAAGATACAGTCCGCCCTCGCCGCCCGCCGCAACCGGCCCGACGTTGCGGTCTTCACTGCCGCCGCGCCGGTCGACGCGGATCACATCCGCGCCCAGATCCGCCAGCAGCATGCCGCAATAGGGCCCGGCGATGAAGCGGCCAAAATCGATGACACGAATCCCTTTGAGCGGCGGCATTCCGGTAAAATGACTTTCTTGCTACAGGCGACTCAGCTTACCAAAGAGTATCCCGCGCCGCAGGGCCCCCTCCGCATCCTGGCCGGTGTCAGCCTGTCGCTGAAGCGAGGGGACGCGGTCTCGATCATGGGTCCGTCCGGATGCGGCAAGAGCACGCTGCTCTACATCCTGAGCGCGCTGGAGCCGCCGACCTCCGGCGCCGTCACGCTCGACGGGTGCGATCCGTTTCAGCTCGGCGAGCGGGATTTGGCCGCCTTCCGCAACCGCCGGATCGGCTTTCTCTTTCAGGATCACTGCCTGCTGCCGCAGTGCAGCGTGCTGGAAAACGTACTGACGCCGACACTGGTCGCCGGACCCGGCGATCGTTATGAGGACCGCGCGCGGCGTCTGCTCGAGGAGGTCGGGTTGTCGGCGCGCCTGCATCACCGGCCCGCGGAGCTGTCGGGCGGCGAGAAACAGCGGGCGGCGCTGGCGCGCGCCCTGATCCTCCAGCCGCTGCTGCTGCTCTGCGACGAGCCCACCGGCAACCTGGATCGCGATTCCGCCGCATCGGTGGCGGATTTGCTGCTCGCGCTGCATGGCGAGCAGAAGACCATCCTGATCGTGGTCACGCACAGCCCGGAGTTGGCCGCCCGGCTGCCGGTGCGTTATGAGCTGCGGGACCAGAATCTATGCCCGAAATAACGGGCGTGCTCGAAACCTCGCTCTACGTGGACGACGTGGCGCGCGCCGCGGAGTTCTACCAGCGTCTGTTCGGTTTCCCGATTCTGGTCTCCGACGACCGCATGTGCGCCCTGGCCGCCTCGCGGCAGGTGCTGCTGTTGTTCCGGAAAGGCGCTTCCGCCGAGCCGATGCCCCGGCCGGGCGGAGTCATCCCGCCGCACGACGGCGGCGGCGCGCTGCACCTGGCCTTCTCGATCCCGGCATCGGAATGGGAGCCTTGGCGCGACCGGTTGGCGCAATGCGGCGTGGCCATCGAGAGCGTCGTGACCTGGGAACGAGGCGGGCGCAGCCTCTACTTCCGCGACCCCGACCGGCACCTGGTGGAGCTGGTGACGCCCGGCTGCTGGGCCATCTATTGACATGCGCGCCACGACCCTGCTGCGGCGGAACCTGACCTACTTCTGGCGGACCAACCTGGCCGTGGTCGCCGGCGCGGCAATTGCCGTTTCGGTGCTGGCCGGCGCCGCCATGGTGGGCGACTCGATGCGCGCCAGTTTGCGCGAGCTGTTCCTGCAACGCCTCGGAAAGACCGATGTGGTGGTCGCCGGCAGCGGGTTCTTCCGCGAGGAGCTGGCCGCCGCCTTCTCCAGCTCCTGCCCCCTGATCGCTCTGGAAGGCCTGGTGTCGCGGGACGACGGACGGCGGGCTTACGGCGTGGCAGTCTACGGAGTGGACCACCGCTTCTGGCAGTTCCACGGTCTTGCCCCGCGCGAAACGCACTTGACCGAAGCTTTGGCGCGGGAACTGGGCGTAAAGTCCGGCGACTCCGTGGTGGTGCGCGTCGGCAAGCCCTCGGCAATTCCGGCCGAATGGCTGCATGGACGCAAGGAGGATGCCAGCCGCGCTCTCCGCCTGCGGGCCGGTGAAAGCGCGCCGCCGTTCGACTTTGCGCTGCGCGCCGGACAAGGCGATGTCCGCGCGATCTTCGTGCCGCTGCGCCGCCTGCAGCGCGATTTGGGCCTGATGGGTAAAGTGAACACCCTGCTGGCCGGCGGAAGCCAGCCGGTCGAGGAGATTGTCCGGCGCGAGTTCACGCTTGCCGATCTGGGAATCAAGGTGCGCGGCGTCTCCGTGGAGAGCGACAGCGCCTTGATCAATGACGCTCTGGCGGACGCGGTGGAGCGCGTGGCCAAAGACATGGGGCTGGCAGTCTCGCCCGTCTTCACCTACCTCGCCAACACCATTCGCATCCGCGAGCGGGAGATCCCCTATTCGCTGGGCGCGGCGACCGGCCCGACTCAACCGGAGCAGTCGTCGATTCTACTGAATGAGTGGGCGGCGCGGGATCTCCAGGCCAAACCCGGAGACACGGTGACGCTCGACTACTACCTTTGGAAGG
>JACOSH010000224.1 GCA_016178945.1 Acidobacteriota bacterium | reverse complement strand
TTCAGACTGTAGCCGTTCTTGTAGCGTCCACCCCGTGGGTCGATCTTGTCGGCAGTGGAGCGCAGTATCGCGCGCACCTCGCGCCAGGTCAGCGACGGATTCACCGAGAGCACCAAGGCCGCGATTCCGGCCGCCAGGGGCGTCGACGACGAGGTGCCCCCGAAGATGTGGGTGTAGGCGCTCCTAAGATCGAAGCCCCGGTTCCGGCGCGCGACATCCGTCGTGGTGATGCCCTGCCGCTTGCGGATCGGATCGCTGCTCGGCGTCACGCACTCAATACCCTTCCCGAAGCTGCTGTACTGGGCCAGGACCCCCTGATCGTTGGACGCGCCCACGGCCAGCACGTGCGGGAGGTTGGAGGGAAAACCGATCTTGGGCTGGCCGGTATTGCCCGTCGAGATGAACACCAGGCACCCTTTTCCGCCCCGCCCGGTCTTGACCACTTCGTCGATCGCGCTCTCCAGGTCGGGATTCGGCGCGCTGCTCCAACTGCACGAGATCACCTGGCTGCGCCGGCCGGCGTACCGAATGGCGTCGGCCACACGGCTGTTCGACGCCATGTTATCGGAGCCGAAAATCTTCACGGCCAGAATGCGCGAATCGTAGGCGATGCCCGCGCACCCATGCCGGTTGTCCCCGCGGGCCGCGGCCACTCCCGCGCAGGCGGTGCCATGGATGTCGTTGGACTCGGGATTGTTGAAGGGCGCCTGGAAGTAGCGCGGCCGGGGATCGAAGTTGTTGTCGTAGAAATTCCGCCCATGGCGGTCCGGCGCCTGGGAGTCCGGGTTCACCCAGATGTTGGCGCGCAGGTCGGGATGTCCCAAATCGACGCCGTCGTCGATGATGGCGATCACGACGCTGGGACTGCCGGTCGAGATGGCCCAGGCGGCCGGTGCGCCGACATCCTCGCCGGCCCTGCCGCCGCCGCGGCCCGTGTTGTGCAGGTGCCACTGGCTGGGGAACAGCGGGTCGTTCGGCTCGGCCAGCTTGCGATGCTCGCAGACGAAGTTGGGCGTGGCGAACTCGACCAGCTCATCGGCCGCCAGTTTGTTGGCCAGATCCAGCGTGCGGGCCTCATCGGCGCCCGATTGGAGAGCGACCAGGAACTGCCGCGGATGGAATTCATTCCTGGTCACGACCGTGAGTCCAAGGCTGCGCAGCAGCTTGTCGCGCTGCCGCGCGGTCACTTTGGCCTTAAGGCGCAGCGTGATCTCCTCGGTGGCCAGGAGGCGCAGCCCGGAGTCGGGCTCCACCAGGACCGGGACGGAGCGGAGCACGTGGCGCGCATGCCGGGCCGGCAGGGTCGCGCCGGGCTCGAGCAGAAGAAAGTGGTGGAAACGGCGCCCGGCCGGTCCAGCGGCGGCGCGAAGATCGCGGGCTGCGCGGACTGCATGACCGGGAGTCCGAAACCGGAGCCCCGCCGCGCCGGACGCCTGGAGCCGGATTCTCTTGCCCTTGGCCGAATATATGTGCGCCATGCTCCCATATCATACCTGAGCGCCGGAAGGCGACGGCCGGGAACGGAGCAGCAAGCTGTATAGCAAAGCCGAACCAACCAGCATGGCCGAGGCGACGGCGAAGGCAGTCAGGAAAGAGCCGCTGGCGCCGACCGTCCACCCGGTGACAATGGGTGCGACGACGCCGCCCATGTTTCCGATTGCGTTTTGCCAGCCGGTCCAAGTGCCCGCCGCCTCCTTACCGGCCATGGTCTGAGTAATCGCCCAGGCGTTGGCCGTAAACAGTCCGATCCCGACGAAGCCCACCACCAGGCAAGTCATGGCGGCCGGCGCTGCTTGCAGCGTCGCGCAGGCGAGCAGCATCGCGGCGCAAGCCAGCAATCCGGTCACGGCAACCCGTATTCGAAGCTCCGGTCCGGATCCCACCCGGATTCTCCTGTCGGTCCAAGCGCCCGTCAGCAGGGAGGCCAGCGCGGTCGCGCAAAAGGGCAGAGCGCCGTAGACGGCCATGGCGCGCAGCGAGAACTTGCGCTCCGACACCAGGTATGAAGGCAACCAAGTGAGCAGGAAATAGTAGGCGTAATTGAAACAGAAGAGACCCAGAAAGGTGATCCAGGCAGCCGGCCGGCGCAGAATGGCCTGGCTACTGGGCGCAGAGCCGGCAACATGGACGACGGCGAAGTGTCGAGGGATCGCGCGCAACCAAGGGAGCAACCAAACCAGCGACAGTCCTCCCATCCAGAAGAAGAAAGCTCGCCACCCGTGCGCCTGGATCACCATTCCGCCCAATAGCGTGCCGAGCGCGGGCCCAGCCTTGGTGCCTACGTCGATCATGGCATTGGCGAATCCCCGTCTGCCTTCGGGGAAGGCGGCGGTCAGCATCCGCGAATAGGCAGGATAGGCGAGCGACTCTCCGACGCCCAATAACAACCGCGTCATCAGCAGCCAGTGGAACCCTACCGCCAGCCCACCGGCAGCCACGGCCAGCGACCAGATGGCGAACCCGGCCGCGTAAAGCCGGTACACATTGTAGCGGTCCACCAGCCATCCGGCGACCGGTTGAAGCAGCGAGTACGTCCAAAAGAAGCCCGACAGCAGCACTCCCATTTGAGTCGGGCTCAACGCCATTTCGGGCTGAAGGGCCGGCGCCGCGACGCTGAGGTTCCCCCGGTCCATGTAGTTGATCCACACCGACACGCAGAGGAGAGCGAAGACGTCGCGCCTCATGGGATGCTAGAGCCGCCGCCGGACACCCTTCAAATCCAGCCGGAACACGCGGCCTTCGGTCTTGCTGCGATGACCGGTACTGCCCGTGATGAACAACTGGCTCTGGCCCGTACCTCCAAAAGCCAGATTGCTGACGTCGTAATTGCCTGCCGGCAACGTGCGCTTGAGCTTGCCCCGGCGGTCCAGCACCAGCACGTGCCCGGTTCCCAGATGCGCCACATAAAGGTTGCCCTTCCCATCCAACGCCAGCCCGTCCGGAGCGGCCTCATGTCCCTCGCGCGGAGGCAGCGGCGCGAAGACCCGCATCGGCCCGAGCCGGCCCGCCGCAAGGATGGAGAATTGAAGGATCCGGTTGGGAACCGTCTCGGCCACGTAGAGAATCTTGCCGGTCGTGTGGATCACCAGGCCATTCGGCACGCGCATGCGAGTCTCATGGCCTCTCTTCTTGAACTCCAACAGTACCACGGGCCTGGCCAATTGATCTCGCTGGAGAAGATAAACAATAGCCAGAATCTCCTAGACTGGCTCCCCCGAACTCCTCCATACTGATGGGGTGTCAATCTACCCCAGGGTGGACACGGACTCCGTCGTGGACGCCGGCGCCCTCCTGAAGCGTGTCCAGAGAATCTTCGAGCAAAGCGGAATGTGCTTCAGGGACGCATTGCTGATCGCGGACTCCCTGGTGGCGGCCGATACTCGCGGCGTCCATTCGCATGGCGTCCTGCGCGTTCCCGATTACGTCGCGAAACTGACCCGGGAGGGAGTGAATCCTGCGGGCAGTCCTCGTGTGGCGCGGCAGCGCGCGGCAATACTGGTGGTGGACGGCGACAACGCCATGGGGCAGATCGCCTGCGATTTCGCAATGAGAGAAGCCCTGGACCGTGCGGCGCAATTCGGCATCTCCGCCGCCGCGGTGCGGGGAAGCAACCACTGCGGAGCCCTGTTCTATTACGCCATGCGGGCATTGACCCGGAACATGATCGGCGTAGCGGCCACCAATGCGCTCCCGACCATGGCTCCCTGGGGCGGGCGTGACAAGATTCTCGGGATCAATCCGCTGGCCGTGGCGATTCCCGCCCTCGATGAACCGCCGATCGTTTTTGACGCCGCGTTTAGCGTGTCCTCTCACGGCAAGATTCGCGTCTACCATCAGAAAGGAGTACCCGTGCCTTCAGGCTGGGCTTTCGATGAGGGCGGCCAACCGACCACCAATGCGGCGCGCGCTCTCTCGGGCCTGCTTCAGCCCATTGGCGAGTTCAAGGGCACCGGGCTGGCGATTATCATGGGGATGCTCTCATCCCTGCTGTCCGGCGCGGCCTTCGGAACCGAGCTCGGCAACATGGTGGATGGCCCGGTCCCGGGCCGGGACGGGCAGTTTGTCATGGCGATCGATGTGTCGGCGTTTGAGGATGTCGACCGGTTTCGGAGCCGGGTGGATGGAATCATCCGGCAGATCCGCGCCTGTGCCCCGGCGCCGGGCTTCGAACGCTGCTATGCGCCTGGGGAACTAGAGCACGAGATCGCCGGCCGGCATCGCCGCCAAGGTGTTCCGCTGAGCGCCGCAACGCTCGCCGGGCTGGACGGCTGCGAATCGGCGCTGGGGCTGCGATAGGATCGAGCCCCGACGGGTTTACATTTCCGCTGCAATTTGGCCTACTGGAAAGTAGGATGCCGGGTTCCAGGGAGCAAGGGGCGGAGCGCCGCCGTCTATGACGCCCGGGCGCAGCTTCTTCCTGTTTCTGTCGCGCAACGGCGCGCTCCGCCACTGGATGGAGAGCTCTTCGCTCGGCCAGCGCCTCTCCTCGCGCTTCGTGGCCGGTGAGCACCTGCACCAGGCGCTGGCGGTGTGCCGGCGCATCCAGTCGCAGGGCATCGCCGCGACGCTCGATCACCTGGGCGAGAACGTCACCCGGATCGAGGAGGCCTCGGCCTCCCGCGACGAATGCCTCCTGGCGCTCCAGCGCCTGAAGGAGGCAGGCCTGGAGGACAACGTCTCCATCAAGCTCAGCCAGTTCGGCATCGATCTGGACGAGGACATCTGCCGCCGCAACGTCGGGCAGGTGGTGCGTGCGGCGGCCGCGCAGGGCGGCTTCGTCCGCATCGACATGGAGTCCAGCGAGTATACCGGCCGCACCCTGCGCCTGGTGACCGACTTGCACGCCCAGCACGGCGGCACCGGCGCGGTGATCCAGGCCTATCTCCACCGCAGCGAGAAAGACGTCGAAATGCTGTGCGGGAAGGAGATCCGCGTGCGCCTCTGCAAAGGGGCCTATCTTGAGCCGCCCAGCGTGGCGTTCGAGAAGAAAGAGGAGGTCGACCGCAACTTCGTGCTCCTGATGAAAAAGCTGCTGGTGGAAGGCGCGTATCCGGCCATCGCCACTCATGACGAGAGCATCATCCAGGAGGCCCTGCGCTTCGTGGCCGCCGGCAAGATCCCAGCCGACCGCTTCGAATTCCAGATGCTGTACGGCATCCGTCGCGACCTCCAGCGGCGGCTGGCGAAGGGCGGCTACCGGGTGCGGCTCTACGTCCCTTACGGCAAGGCGTGGTATCCCTACTTCATGCGGCGGCTGGCGGAGCGTCCGGCGAACGCCCTGTTTCTGATCCGGAATCTGCTGCGGTAGGAACTTTTGCGACGCGAATCGAGTCAAAATAGAAGCAGGGGAGTGTATGCGCTACTGGGCCTACTTTGCCGCAAAACTCGCCGTGGCGGGCGCAGCCTCCGGTGGCCTGTTCGCGCTGATCCGCTGGATCTGGCCGCCGCAGCCCCACCTGTTGACACAGTACCCGGCCGTCTTCGGGCGGGATCTCGGTTACACGCTGGCGGTCGGCCTGTGGTTCCTCATCTCCTGCGGCCTTCTGTACCTGTGCGTCTGGGACCAGCGCTATCGCTGCCGCGTTTGTCTGCGGCGCCTGCGCATGCCCATTGAGATCGGCTCCTGGAGCCGCATGATGCTACTGGGCCGGCCGCGGATCGAGTACATATGCACCTGGGGCCACGGGAAGCTCAACGTGGAGGAAGTGCAGATCTCCGGCGCGGAGAATCCCGCCTGGACGCCGCAGGCCGATATCTGGGAAGAACTGACCGGGGCGGGCTCCAAGGACGATGGCTCCTAGCCGACCGCGCATCGCCGCGGCCCTGCTGATCCTGGCCCTGATGGCGGCTCTGGCCGCGCGGCTGGTTCCCGTGTACCTCGACAACCTGGAACTGCAGCGCTCCGTGGAAGAGATGGCACAGAGCGCGGCAAGCCGGACACAACCCGACGAGCTGCTGCGCATCGCCGTGCTGCAAAGGGCTGCCCGCCTGGGACTTCCGGTAAAGGCAGACCACGTGCATATCCAGCGGCCGGATGGACGGCTTCGCATCGAGGTGCGTTACGTGGTCAAGATTGACCTGCCGCTCTACACGGTGGACCTGCACTTCTATCCCGGCGCGGGGAGCCGTTAGCGAATCAGTCCGGAACGCCTGTGTGAGAAAATGGTAGCGATTGGACCGCCCGTGAAACGACTGAAGGTTCGCCCCAAGGCGAAGCTGGTGCGATTCCTGCTGGGTCCGGTAGGCAAGGCGCTGATCGTTCTGGCGACCTTCGCGATCACCGTGGCCGCAGCGCTGTTCACGTTCTACTACGTCCGCTACTCCCGGATCATCGAGGAGAAGCTGAAGGGCGCCGGACCTTTCGTCAACACCTCGAGAATCTACGCCGCCCCGAAGAACGTCTTCACCGGCGATCCGGTCAACGCCGCCGTTATCGTAAACCACTTGCGGCGGGCCGGCTATGGGGAATCGCGCGGCAACCGCACTGGCTGGTATCACCTCCGCGCCGACGCCATCGAGATCTTCCCGGGACCCGACGCCATTGAGCGCGAAGCCGGCGTCATCAAGTTCCATGATGGAGCCATCTCCGAGATCGTCTCCGCTCAGGACCACACCGAACGCAACCAGTTCCAGCTTGAGCCGGAGATGGTCACCAACCTGTCGGACCGCAGCCGGGGCAAGCGCCGTCCGGTCAAGTTCGAGGACATCCCAAAAGTGCTGGTGAACGCGATCATTTCGGCGGAAGACAAGCGTTTCTTCCAGCACGCCGGATTCGATCCGCTGCGCATTTTGAAGGCGGCCTATGTCGATCTCCGGGAAGGCTACAAGAAAGAGGGCGCTTCCACGCTCAGTATGCAACTGGCGCGCGGCTTTTTCCTGGACGTGGGCAAACGCTGGCAGCGCAAGGCCGCCGAGGTCATGATCACGTTGCAACTGGAGCAGCGGCTCACCAAAGAAGAAATCTTCGAGCACTATTGCAACCAGATGAACCTGGGGCGGCGCGGCAGTTTCAACGTCCAGGGATTCGGTCAAGGGGCCCAGGCCTACTTCGGCAAGGACATCCGCGAGCTCAACGCCGCCGAGGCGGCCCTGTTGGCCGGGATTCTGCAAAACCCCAGCTACTACAACCCGTTTCGCTTTGAGGCCCGGGCCAAGGAACGCCGCAATGTGGTCCTTTCGCTGATGCGGCAGAACGGCTATCTGAGCGACCGGCAGTACGCCGTGGCGGCGGATTCACCTCTCAACCTGGCGCCCGGGGGCCTGGAATCCACCGATGCGCCCTACTTCGTCGATCTGGTCAACGACGAGCTCCAAAGCCGCTTTCAAGACCACGATTTTCAGGCCGCCGCCTACCGGATCTACACGACTCTCGACATGAATCTGCAGCGCGCCGCGTCCGAGGCAGTGCGGATCGGCATGCGCAACGTCGACGAGCAGCTCAAGAAGCAGCGCCGTTTCCGCAACGTTGCGTTCCCGGAAGCGCAGGTGGCGCTGGTGGCGCTGGATCCTCACACCGGCGAAGTCAAGGCGCTCATCGGCGGCCGCAATTACGGCCTGAGCCAGTTGAACCGCGTGCTGGCCAAGCGGCAGCCGGGATCGGTATTCAAGCCCTGGGTCTATGCGGTGGCGATGAACACCGCGGTCAGCGAAGGCGCGCCCAAGGTGCTCACCCCGCTCACCAAGATCCTGGACGAGCCCACCACCTTCTGGTACGACGAGAAGCCGTACGAGCCCGGAAACTTCGGCAACGAGTATCACGGCGAGGTCACGCTGCGCTACGCCCTGGCCCACTCCATCAACATCCCCACGGTCAAGGTCGCCGAGATGGTGGGCTACGACAACGTGGTGAATCTGGCTCGGGACGCCGGGATGAACATCAACATCCAGCCCACGCCCTCGGTGGCGCTGGGCGCCTACGAGGTGACACCCGTCGAGGTCAGCGGCGCCTACACGGTTTTCTCCAACGGCGGGGCCTGGGTACAGCCCAACTGGATCACCCTGATCCGCGCTCAGGACGGATCGACCCTGTACCGGTCGAAACCGGAGACCCGCCAGGTGCTCGACCCGCGTGTCGCCTATATGATGGTGAACCTGCTGGAGGAAGTCACGCGGACCGGGACCGCGGCGGGCATTCGCTCGCGCGGTTTCGTAGTTCCCGCCGCGGGCAAAACGGGCACCTCCCACGACGGCTGGTTCGCCGGATTCACCTCCGAGCTGCTGTGCGTGGTGTGGGTCGGCTTCGACGACAACACCGAGCTTCATCTGGAGGGCGCCAAGTCCGCGCTGCCGATCTGGGTGGAGTTCATGAAGCGGGCCCTGGAATTCAAGGAGTACCACAACACCAAACCGTTCGAAGCGCCCGACGGGATTGTCACTGTCCCGATCGATCCCCTGTCCGGTCAGCCGGCCACGGCTGCCTGTCCCAACACTAAGGTAGAGGTCTTTGTCGCCGGCACCCAGCCGCTGGACTCCTGCCGCCTGCATGGAGGCGGCCAGCCCGGAGTCACCCACGTCACGGGATGGGATCAGCCGGCGCCCGACGCCGCCGGGCGTCCAGGAGCGCGGCCGGGCGAGCCACCTCCTCCTACGCGGCGAGCGAGCCTGAAGTCAAGACCGGCGGATACTCCGGCGCCGCCGGCGGCTGCCTCAAAGGAGGAAGAGAAAAAAGAGAAGAAGGGCTTCTTCCGCCGTCTGCTGGGTATGTTCAAATGAGAATGGAGGCCGCCATGGTTTCCTCAGCCTGTCTCTTCCATCTCGTCACCGGCGGCGTTCTGCTGCTCGCGCAAGCGCCGGCCGTCCCCGAAACGCTCTCCGCGGAGAAGCGGGCGGACATTTTCATGGCCCGCAAGATGTATCGCGAAGCCATCGACACCTACCGGGAGGGACCGCTCGATTCGGCGGTGATCTGGAACAAACTCGGAATCGCCTACCACCAGCTTCAGCAGCTCGACCAGGCCCGGAAACACTACGAGCGCGCCCAGAAAATCGATCCGAAGTACGCCGAGGCCATTAACAACATCGGCACCATTCATTACGCCAGGAAGAATTATCGCCGCGCCGTGGCCATGTACAATCGCGCCTTGGCCCTGGCGCCCAAATCGGCCTCGATCCATAGCAACCTGGGCACGGCCCATTTCGCCCGTAAGAGATACAAAGAGGCGTTCGATGCATACCAGACGGCCCTGTCACTGGACCCGGAGGTCTTCGAACATCGCAGCGCGTACGGCACTCTGTTGCAGGAACGCTCCGTGCAGGAGAAGGCGAAGTTCCACTACTACCTCGCCAAGACCTACGCCCAGGCCGGCCGCTTTGATCGCGCCATCCAGTATCTGCGCATGGCCCTGGAAGAAGGCTTCAAGGAGAAGCAGAAACTGTTCGAAGAACCGGAATTCGCCAAGCTGCGCGAGACCGCGGAGTTCAAGGAGCTGCTGGCCAGCGAGCCGCGTGTCCTGTGAAGCTTCCCGGCCTCATCTTCCTCCCGGCGGCGCTGGTGGCGGTGTCCTGTTCGCCGAAGCCGCCGGCCGGCGCGCCGCGAGTGGCCATCCTGCGCTTCGAGAACCTGACCGGCGATCCATCGATGCGCTGGATGGAGCGCGGCGCTCCACACCAGTTGTCCGTGCAACTGGCCGCCTCGAAGCGTTTCCATCCCGTGGCCGTCATGGGGCTCGATCTTTCGGCCCAGCGCGCTCAGGCCCTGGCCGGAGGGATTACTCGCTTCTTGCACGGCCAGATCTCCCAAGCCGGGGGGAAACTTCGCCTAAACGCCGTGATCGAGGACGCCGTACAGCGCGCGTTCATTGACTCCGTGGAAGTCACCGGGCCGGTGGCGGCGGGCCTGCTGCCGTTGGCCGACGCCGCGGCCCGGCGTCTCGATGCGGACGCGCGCCCATACGGCGCTCATTCCCAGGCCGCCTTCAGCGCCTACATCGAAGGCATTGACGCGGGGACCCCCGCCGCGGCCACTCCGGCGCTAGTCCGGGCGCTGGCCGCCGACCCGGATTTTGGGGAAGCCTACATCGCGGCGGTGGAGTTGGCGCTGGCCCGGCAGGATCGCGCCACCGCCGCGCGGCTGCTGGCTCAGGCTCGCGCCCGCGGCGCCGCGCTGGCGGAAGTCGATCGAGCACGTCTGGACATCCAGGCCGCGCTGCTCGACTCCGATCCGGCGGCCCGATTCCGGGCGCTCACCGCGCTGGCCCGCCTCACACCCGGAGACGCCAACATCGAGCGAGCGCTGGCCGATGTCGCCACCCAGACCAAGCAGTGGTCCGCCGCCGCCGAGCACCTGCGGAAGGCGCTGGCGCTTCAGCCCGGCGATCCCGCGCTGCTCAACAGTTTGGGCTACGTACTGGCGTACGCAGGCAGTCCCGACGCCTCTATCGCCGCACTCCGGGAATATGAACGGGCTCGCCCCGCGGAGCCCAATCCCCTGGATTCGCTGGCCGAGGTTCACCTCTACTTCGGGCGACTGCGCGAAGCCGAAGACCTATTCCGCCAGGCCTTCCAAAAGGACGCAAATTTTCTGGGCGGCGTCACGCTCCTCAAGGCGGCTCAGTCCCGCTTGCTCACCGGCGACCTGACCGGCGCCGACATCGTCTTCAACGAATACCTCGAGGCGCGGCGGCAGGCCAATGATCCGCTCCTCGACTATCGCCGCGCGGAGTGGGAGTATCTGACCGGCCGCCGCAAGGACGCGCTCGAGCGTCTGACGATCTTCGCGCAGCGGTTGGAAAAATCGCCGCAACGCGATTTCGCCTCGCATGCCTACGCCCAGCGCGCGCTTTGGGAATTGGAATTGGGCAACCGGGCGCAGGCCGCCCTCCTGGCCCGCAAGGCTGCGTCTCTGGCCACGGCGCAGGCCACCAGGAACCTGGCGGCGACCACTCAGTTTCTGTGCGGCCCCGAAGCTACCGCCGCCGAGTGGAGCGCCCGCGCGAATCGCGCCCTGCCCGATCCCGCGCAGACGCCGCTCAAGATCCTGATCCTTTCGCGGGCGCTGCTCTACGCCGGGCACTTTGAGGCCGCCGAGCCGCTTCTGCGGCAGGCCTACGACCAAGCCATGTTCACACCCTCGGATCCGGCGCGCGTGCTGCTGGCCTGGGCTCTGGCCGAGACCGGAAAGATCCCGCAAGCCGCGCCCCTGATCGAGCGCAATCTCGTCATGCCCTCGGCCGGCCCCGAGCCGTTTTCCTCGCTGGCCTTCCCGCGCATCTTCTTCCTTCGCGCGCTGGCCGCGCCCCAGGAATCCGAACAGAACTATCGCTTGTTTCTCCACTTGTCCGGTCCCACGCCGCTCCGTTTTGGGGAGGAAGAGCGGGCGCGGAAAGCCCTGCCCAAGTAGGTTACTGCTTCAGCGTGCGGAGGTAAGCCACTACGTCGTCCACCTGCGCGGGCGACAGGCTGGCTACCGGCTTCATCTTGCCGGTGCCCTTGGTGATGTCGCCCTTCAGCTCGGCGTCCTTCTTGACCTGGACCTCCTTCGAGCCGAGATGCTTGAAGGTGATCTTCATCATCTTGGCGATAGCGGGGTTGCCCGCTCCGTCGGCTCCGTGGCAGGACTTGCAGGACTTGTCATAGACCGCCTTCCCGTCGCCGGCGAAGGCAACTCCCGCCAGGCAAGCGGTCAACAG
>JACOSH010000223.1 GCA_016178945.1 Acidobacteriota bacterium | reverse complement strand
TGAACATGGTCACTTCGGTCGCTTCGAAAGTGTCTATCCAGGAGCAAGTCCTGAGCCTGCTGGATCAGCTCCCGCCCTTCTCTCCGGTGCTGAACCGGGCCCTGGCGACTCTGGCCCACGAGGACGCGTCACTGGGGCAACTGGCCGGTCTCATCGAAACCGACAGCGTGCTCACGGGCAACATCCTGAAGGTAGTCAAGTCCCCACTTTCCGGGCGCCGCGCCACCATCAATTCGGTTCGCTATGCGGCCGCTCTCTTGGGCACGGTCAAGATCCGCAACCTGGTGCTGGGCCTGAGCATTTCCCGCCGTTGGGCGGGTGTGGCGGTGCCCATGCGCTGGTCTCCCCGCCAATTCAACTTGCATTCCCTGGCCTGCGCCGTGCTTTCCGACTTGCTGGCCCTGGAATCGCCGGTCCCTTACCCGGAGGGGGCGTTCGTGGCCGGGCTCCTCCACGACGTCGGCAAGCTGTTGATCGCTATTGCCGCCCCGCAGGAGATCGGACAACTCCTCGACCGCCGCGCGAAGGCCGATTGCAACATCCAGGAGTGCGAGCGCGAGCTGGTCGGCGTGACCCACTCCGAGATCTCCGGCCTGGTGCTGGAGAAGTGGAACCTGCCCGCCCCGATCCGCAGGGCGGCCCTCACTCACCACTGCCCGGACACGGCCAACGAAGGGCATCTCCACCTGGCTCACGTGGTCCAGACCGCCGACTGGTTCGCCAACCAGGGCGCCGCTCCGTCGCCCTACGCCTCCTCCCTCGACGAAACCTCCCAGGCTTCCCTGCAACAATTCGGCCTCCTGGACCAATTGGAGAAGGTGAAAGAGAATTTCCAAAAGGAGTTCGAAGCCCTCCACAGCGTCCTGTGAAGGTCACGGTCCGCCCCCTGCCGGCGCGGGAAATGCGCTATGATCTTTCTGAGCATTCTGCGAAGCAGGTGACCGGCTCCCTATTTTGATCCAACAATCAAAGTCAAGGGAGTCCGACTCGTTCGAAGCGCTGGTGAGCAAGCTCTGGCGGCTGCAAGCCGAATGGAGAAGCCTGAAGGCGCGCGGGGGGCACCCACCCTGTGAAGGCGGGGTCAATGACGGGGGCCGGCACGGCCGAGCGGTTTGCTTTCTTCATCCATCAGTTGCCTGGCCAGCGCGACGGCCTCCTCGCGGGAGCCGGCGCGCCCTTCCAGTTGGGCATCCTCCAAGGCCGCCAGCACTCGGCCGAAGGCTGGACCGGGCGTATACCCCATCGCGATCAGGTCGGCGCCGGTAACCAGAGGGCGGGGGCGGAGCTGCTCCGGAGGCAGCGCGGCCAGCCTGGCCCGGGCCAGATGGTAGTTCACCAGATTGCCGTGACTGCCCAGGCAATCCGCGCGGTGTAACTCCAGGTGTTCGTCAAAATGCGGCTGGCGGAGGAAGCGCTTCAGCGTGCTCTCGCGCATGCGATCGAGATCCTTGAACTTCATGTGACCGGCCACCAGCGCCTGCACGCGCTCAATCTGATCGTGCGAGAAGCGCAGGCGGCTGAGGACCTGGGCGGTTATCCGCACCCCCGCCTCGACATGTCCGTCGAAACGGATCCGGTCCGCCACCCGGAAGGTGGAGGGCTTGCCGGCGTCGTGCAACAGCGCTCCCAGCGCCAGCGTGACCGTCGGCTCATGCAGCGATTCGAGCATCATCAATGTGTGGGTCCACACGTCGCCCTCCGGATGGAACTCCGGCGGCTGGGCCACGCCCTTCATGGCGGCCGCCTCCGGCAGGATGTCCTCCAGCAGACCCAGCTCGTCGAGCATCTCGAATCCCCGCCGCGCGCCGCCTTCGGTCAGGATGCGGACCAGCTCGTCGCGCACCCGCTCGGCGGAGACGCCCGCGATCGACGCGTGCAGCTTGCGGATCGCGGCCGCGGTTTCCGGGTCGATGCCGAAACCCAGACGGGCGGCGAACCGCACCGCGCGCAGCAGCCGCAGATGGTCCTCGCCAAAGCCCGCCTCCGGATCGCCGATGGCGCGGATCACACCGTTTCTCAGGTCTTCCTGCCCGCCCGTAAAGTCCAGAATCTCGCCGGTCGCCGGATCGAGCAGCAGCGCGTTGATGGTGAAATCCCGGCGCAGGACGTCTTGCCGCGGGTCGCTCTCGAACCGCACCTGGTCCGGCCGGCGCCCGTCGGAGTAGCTCTGGTCGCTGCGAAAGGTCGCCACCTCCACGCGATCGACCAGCGCGACGCCGAAGTGCGCCCCCACCAACTGGGCTTTCGGAAACAGGGCCGCTACCTCGGCGGGCCTGGCGCTGGTGGCCACGTCGAAATCTTTCGGGCGCCGTCCCAGCAGCAGATCGCGCACGCAACCGCCCACCAGGTAAGCGGCGAACCCCTGCTCCCGCAGCCGGGCGCAGATCCGCCTGGCCTGCGCTTCCATCTCAGAACTTGTAGCGGAATCCATTTTCGGCCAGCTCGAGCAGTTCGGTCCCGGAGAACCCAAACACGTCGCGCGCGATCTCATACTCGCGGGTGAGGGTGGTGTGAAACATGGCCGGATCGTCGGAGTTGAGGATCACGGGCACGCCCGCGTCGTAGATCCGGCGCAGCGGGTGCGCGGCCAGGCTGGGAACCGCCCCGGTCGCGACGTTGCTCGAGATGCAGACCTCCAGCGGGATGTCCCGCTCGCGCAAATGGCGCAGCAGCGCCGGATCCTCCGCCGCCCGGATCCCGTGTCCAATGCGCTCCGCGCCGATCCCCAGCGCGGCCCATACCGACTCCGGCCCCACGGTCTCTCCGGCGTGCGCCACGCGCCGCAGGCCCCGCTCGCGCGCGTAGCGAAACGCGCCGGCGAACCACTCGGCCGGACCGCGCGCCTCATCGCCGCCAATCCCAAACGCCACCACTCCCTCCTCGACCCGCTCCGCGGCCAGCCGCGCGACCTCCATCGCGTGCTCGGGGCCAAAGTGGCGGACGGCATCGAAGATCCATTTCACTTCCACGCTTGGCGACGCCGCCGCGGCCGCGGCCTGGACGGCCTCATAGATCGCTCCCAGGTCCTGCTTCTTCCACAGCGCCACCCCCGCCGCCAGGGTGATCTCGGCGTAGGCCACATTCTGCCCAGCCAGCCGCTCCAGCAGGCGCCGCGTGATCAGGGCGTAATCCTCCGGCGACCGCAAGTACCCGCTCACCCACTTGAAGCCCTCGATGAAACCGGCGAAGTCCGAATAGCGGTAGCGCGCCTGAATCTCCTCCAGCGCCAATTCGGGCGCCAACTCCCGCAAGGTCTCCGGCTCCACCGAGCCCTCCAAGTGGAGGTGCAGCTCCGCCTTGGCCAGAGCCGCCAGGTTCACTTCGCCGGCGCCGCTTCGAACAGGTGGCAAATACCAGGATACCCGTTCATCGCCAGCCGGCACGACGGACCCGGCCCATACCAGCGCGGCAGGTGGAAGGTGAACTTCGGCACGTACACCACGTCGCCTACGCCGGCGATGATCAAGGGCTGCCCTTCGATCGGATAGCGGATCTGTCCGGCCATGATCAGCCAGAACTCCGCGCCCTCGGGATGGTAATGGCCTTTGTCCTTCGGGTTGATGGGCGGCAGATTCTTCTCATACCCGTAGATGAAATTGGCCGCGCCGCGATCGTCTTCCACCACCTTCAGCGTCCCCTTCCGGCGGCCTTCTTCCAGATCCTTGGCCAGCTCGTCGAAGGTCGCGTGCGGCTTGTTGTTCCGGCCGTAGACTCCCACCGCCCGGTTGAAGAACCGCACCGGCATCCAGTTGAAGCCTGGCATTTGCGGCGTGTCGGCCTGCCGGGTATACAGGGTCTTGGCTCCGTGGATGTTCACTTCAAACCGCAGCGCCGGACCGTCGCTGGTGGTTTCGAGCGAAAACAATGTCTGCATGGGGACCTGCACCATCGACCCCTTGGAGGCTACAAAGGGCTGCTGCCCTTCCATGTCGAACCGGATCTGACCCTCCATCACCACCCACCAGGCGCGCGTGTCCGGATGCAGCGCCCGCGGTTCCTTCGCCCCAGGCTTGGATTGGATGTAGACCGCGTGCAGATGCTCGTCGTCCACGATCAACTCCCGCCATTCGGCCTGTCCGGCGTGCTTGGCCTTCAGATCCGCCAGCTTGGTCCACGGCTTGTGCGGCGGCGCGTACGCGCCCGGCGCATCGGACTTGGGCGCCCACAACTCCTGCGCGGGGCCGCAGGCGGCAACCAGAAAGAAGATAAGGCTCGCAGTTTTCATAGTGACAACGGTAGCAAAGGCCGGAGCTTGACGGCGAGACCGCAAGCCTGCCAGACTGGCAGACTCCGCATGCGCCGCTCGCTGCTCTGCGCGACCCTCGCCACTTCGCTGGTCATCGCCTGGCAATCGCTCACGGTCTGGCATAACTACGACGGGGACTGGACGGCGCTCTTCCACACAGGCGCATTCGTCCAACTTCCCCCGGCGCTGGCCGCGGAGGACATCTACCGGTTTCGCAACGATCCCGGGTACGATGGCCAGTTCTATCGCCTGGTTGCGCACGATCCCCTGCTCCGCCGCGGCTACCAACCGCAGGTCGACAACCCGCACCTGCGCTGGCGCCGGATTCTGACGCCCGCCCTGGCTTGGTGCGCCGCCTTTGGCCAGGACGCCGCCGTCGATTACGCCTACATCGCCGTGACCCTGGCGTTTGTCTTCGCCGGATCCTACTGGCTCAGCCGCTACGCGTCGCATCCCGCGTGGGGACTGGCCTTCCCCTTGATTCCAGCCGTGCTGGTCTCGATCGATCGGATGACCGTGGATGCCGCGCTGGCGGCGCTGTGCGTGGGATTCGCGCTGTATCTGGAATCGCCCCGCAAGCTCTATGCCGTCCTGGCGCTCGCCCCGCTGGCCCGCGAGACCGGAATCTGCCTGGTTGCTTCCTACTGTCTGTGGCTGGCCGCACGGCGCGCCTGGAGACCTGCGCTGGCCTATGCCACGGCCGCGCTGCCCTTCCTGGCTTGGACGGCGTTTGTCCACGCGCAGACCGCCGCCGACCACACCCGCTTCCTGGGCTACCCCTTCGCCGGCCTGCTGGAGCGCACTGTCCACCCCGCGTCCTACGCGCTCACCAGCCGCTGGCTCCGGCAGGCGGCCGCGCTGGACTACCTGGCGGTCCTGGCTGTCTGGCTCGCCTTGGCGCTGGCCGCCCGCGCGCTGTTCTCCCGCGCGGCCACACCCTTGCACCTGGCCGCCTACTCCTATGCCGCGCTCGCAGCGGTATTGGGCCAGCCGCAGATTTGGTCCGAGGCCTATTCGCTGTCCCGCACCCAGACTCCGTTGCTGCTGTGTCTGGCGCTGGCCGGGGGATCGCGGTGGGGTCCGGCCCCGCTGGCGCTCTCGATCCCGCGCATTCTCTTCCAATTGGGCCCGCAGTGGAAGGGAATTCTTCGCGGACTCCTCTCCTGACTTTCTCAACAATGGTACGATGAGAATCGACTCCCATCCGCATGGATTTTCTGAAGGGCCTGAATCCCCCGCAGGTTGAAGCGGTCACTCATGTCGACGGGCCTCTGTTGATCCTGGCCGGGGCCGGCAGCGGCAAGACCCGCGTCATCACGCACCGCATCGCCCACCTGGTCCGCGATCACCGCGTGCCGCCCTCCGCGGTCATGGCCGTCACTTTCACCAACAAGGCCGCCCAGGAGATGCGCGACCGGGTCCTCCGCCTGCTCGCGGACGAGTACCTGGATTCCAAGCCCAATCTCTCCACCTTCCATTCCTTCTGCGTCCGCATGCTGCGCCGCGACGGCGATCCGCTGGCCGGGATCCGCCCCGGCTTCACCCGCCAGTTCACCATCTACGACGAAGAGGATCAACTGGCCCTGGTCAAGGCGGCCTTCAAGCACCTCGGCCTCGACGAGCAGTTCATGAAGTACCGGGCCGCCCTCAGCGCGATCAGCAGCGCCAAGAACCGCAAGGAGACGCCCGAGGATTTCTACAAGAAGGCCGCGGACCCGCGCCTCACCCGGCTGGCCGTCCTCTTTGACGAGTATGAAAAGGCGCTGCGCAAGGCCAACGCCCTCGACTTCGACGATCTGCTGCTGGAATCGGTGCGCTTGCTGCGGCGCGACGAGGCCACCCGCGCCCGCTGGAACCGGCGCATCGGCTACCTCATGATCGACGAGTACCAGGACACCAATCGCAGCCAGTACGAGCTGATGCGCCTGCTCTGCGAGCAGCACTCCAACGTCGCCGTGGTCGGCGACGAGGACCAGTCGATCTACAGTTGGCGCGGCGCCGACATCAAGAACATCCTGGATTTCGGGAAGGACTTCAAGAACGCGCGCGTCATCCGCCTGGAGCAGAACTACCGCTCAACCAAGAACATCCTGGACGCGGCCGGCGCGGTGGTAGCAAGAAACCAGGAGCGCGTCGGCAAGACGCTGTGGACCGAATCGCCGGCCGGCGAGCGCATCGGCCTGTACGCCGGGTTCGACGCCGAGAACGAGGCGCTGTTCATCGCCGACACCATCGAGCGGCTGCTGGCCGGCAAGAGCGGCGACCGGGTGGCTGTGCTTTACCGCACCAACTCCCAGTCGCGCCAGATCGAAGAAGCGCTGCGGCGGTACGGGCGCAAGTACTCGGTGGTGGGCGGATTCAGTTTCTACCAGCGCGCCGAGATCAAGGACATCGTCGCCTACCTCAAGCTGGCGCTTTCGCCCGAAGACCCGATCGCGCTGCTGCGCATCGTCAACACCCCGGCGCGCGGCATCGGCAAGACCACCGTCGAGCAGATCGAACAGTTCGCCCGCCGGCACGACCTGACGCTGTGGATCGCGATCGGCCGCATGCTCGACGAGGGGGGCTTCCCGCCGCGGGCCCACGCCGCGCTGTCGGCCTTCCTGAACATGATGGCCGGCTTGTTGAAGGCCGTGGCCGAGCGGCCCCTTCCCGAGGCGCTGCACGAGGTCCTGGAGCGCACCGGCTACAAGAAAATGCTGGAGCGGGATCCCTCGCCCGAGGCCCAGAGCCGCCTCGAGAACCTGGACGAGTTGCTCAACGCCGCGGTGGAAGCCGCCGGGCGCGGCGAGGGCGCCGTCGAATTCCTGGATCACGCCGCCCTGGTTTCCGACGCCGACAGCGTCGACGAGCGCGCCCAGATCAGCCTGCTCACGCTTCACAACGCCAAGGGTCTCGAATTCCCCATCGTCTTCCTGGCCGGCCTGGAGGAAGGTCTGTTCCCGCACAGCCGCTCGCTGGACTCGGAGAGTCTGATGGAGGAGGAGCGCCGTCTCTGCTACGTCGGCATGACCCGCGCCGAGAAGCGGCTCTTCCTCACCTGGGCCAAATACCGGCGCCGGTTCGGCAGCCGCGAGCAGGAGCGCAGCACTCGATCGCGTTTTCTCGAAGAGGTGCCCCGCGCGCTCATCCAGCCGCTGGGAGCGGGGGAGGCCCGCCCGCAGGTCGATCTTACCGCCGAAGCTCACGAGGTCCGGGAAACGGCCAGGCGCAACACCTTCACCGGGAAGACGTATAATTCGCTGGAGAACATCTCGCAGTTTTTTGCCGAGCGGGGAATTCCCGTTCCGCCCGCGGCCAAGAAACCCGCGGACGCTCCTCCGGCACGGCCCGCGGCCGCGCGGCCCTCGAAGCCGAAGCTGGCGGCGACCGTGGAGCACCCCAAGTATGGGCGCGGCACCGTCGTGCGGCGGGAAGGGGAAGGCGACGATGCCAAGATCACCGTCAGCTTCCCCGGGTACGGGCTCAAGAAGTTAGTGCAAAAATACGCAGGATTGAAGAATCACGGATGAACACCAAAAAAATCACCGACACAGCAGAACGCAAGAAACTGAAGCGCAAGGCCCGCAAGGCGGCTCCGGCCAAAGCCAAGCGCGCCGCCGGGGTCGCGCGGGGGTCCATGAAGCGCAAGGTCAAGAAGATGGTCAAGGGCCAGCGCAAGCGGTAGGACGGGCCTGGCGCCTGTCTTCCAATGTCCTACCTGCGCACCAAGAGCATCGACGCGCTGATCGCGTCCGCCGAGGGCGAGCATCGCCTGCGAAAGACGCTGGGGCCGTGGTCTCTCACGGCGTTGGGTATCGGCGCGGTCATCGGCTCGGGCATTTTCATCCTCACCGGCACTGCGGCTGCGGGCGAATCGCTCAGCTTCCAATCGATCCTGCACGCCCCGGTGCTCGACCTGCTGCTGCACGGCTCCAACGCCCTGTCCACCAGCGGGCGCCCGGCGGCCGGTCCGGGCATCGCGCTGTCCTTCCTGGTGACCGCCATCGTGTGCGGATTCGCCGGGCTCTGCTACGCCGAGCTGGCCTCCATGATCCCGGTCGCCGGCAGCGCCTACACCTACGCGTATGCCACGCTGGGGGAGATTTTCGCCTGGATCATCGGTTGGGATCTGATCCTGGAGTACGCCGTTTCCAACATGGCGGTGGCGGTGGGCTTCTCGGCGCATTTCAATGAAGCGCTGGCGGGATTGACCGGCCTGCGCCTGCCGCCGCAGCTTTCCGGACCCATCTTCGAGAGCGGGCGTTATACCGGCAACTGGTTCAATCTGCCGGCGCTTCTCATCCTGATGGCCCTGAGCTGGCTCCTGGTGCGCGGCGTGAAAGAGAGCGCGGGCGCCAACAGCGTGATGGTGGTGATCAAAATCGCGGCCATCCTGGTCTTCATCTTCGGCGCCGCCGGTTCGATTCGCCCGGAAAACTGGCATCCCTTCCTGCCCAACGGCTACGGCGGGATGGTGACCGGCGCGGCCATTGTTTTCTTCAGCTACATCGGCTTCGATTCAGTGTCGACGGCGGCCGAGGAGTGCCGCCACCCGCAGCGCGACCTGCCCATCGGGATCATCGCCTCGCTGGTGGTCTGCGCGACGCTCTACATCGCGGTGGCGCTGGTGCTCACCGGGATCGCCTCCTACAAGACGCTCAACAACGCCGCGCCCGTGCTGACCGCGCTGAAGCAGCTTGGCTACAACCATCTGACGCTGTGGGTCGGAGTCGGCGCGATCGGCGGCATGCTCTCCTCGCTGCTGGTCTACCAGTACGGCCAGGCGCGGGTCTGGTTCGCTATGTCTCGCGACGGCCTGCTGCCGAAGATGTTCTCGCGGGTGCATCCCCGCCATCAGACCCCGCACGTGAGCACTTGGATCGCGGGCCTGGCGGTCGGCATTCCTGCCGGCGTGTGGGACATCGGCACCTTCGCCGACCTGTCCAACATCGGGACCCTGTTCGCCTTCATCGTGGTTTCGGCCGGCGTGCTCGTGCTGCGTGCCAAGCAGCCCGAGCGCCCGCGCGGCTTTCGCGTGCCGCTGTCGCCCTTCCTCCCTGCGCTGTCGATCGTCTGCTGCCTGGTCCTGATGATGGGGCTGCCGCTCGAAACCTGGGTGCGGTTTGCGGTCTGGCTGGTTATCGGACTGGGGATCTATTTCGCTTTCAGCCGCCATCACAGCGGACTGGCCGGCGCCACCCAAAGATAGAGCCGGGTTCCGTCGACCGCCACTTCCTTGGCCGGCTTCCACGACCCCATGGAAAAGCTGTGCGAAACGATGCGCGTCCCCGGCTTCAATTCTCGCAGGAGTTTCGGCTTGAGCCGGAGATTGAGGTCCTCCAGCAGGTAAAGGGTGACCACAGTGGCCTCGCGGATGTCGGCGTCGAACAGGTCTTGTTGGAGGAACCGCACGCGCCCGGCCACGCCCGCCCGCCGCGCGTTCTCGCGCGCTTGCCGCACCCGCTCGGGATTCACCTCCACGCCGGCCCCGCGCGCCCCAAACTCCCGCGCGGCCGCGATCACGATGCGCCCATCCCCCGAGCCAAGGTCGTAGACCACGTCGTCCGGCTTGACCTGGGCCAGCTTCAGCATCGCCGTCACCACCGCACAGGGCGTGGTGACGTAGGGAGCGTGGATGGAGATCTGCTCCTGGGCCAGCAGCACGAAGGTGAGCAGTTCAAGCATCGCCGAGTCTCCTGCCGGGCTCTGCTCGTGCGCCGCGCCGCAGCCAGTCACCGGCGGTCTCCTCCGGACGTGCAGGATTCACCCATACCATCTTCCGGACAACCCGGCATTGCCGAAAAAGCTGGCGAGCCGCCTCATCGCGCGAGAGAACGACTTTGTCCGTGGCCAAAGCCGCATCGAGAAGGTGAGCATCCTTCAGCATAGGGCGCTGCTGCCAAGGTTCCCGGCAATCTCGGCGCGAAGCTTCGGATGGGGCTCAAGGCCGCCCAAGTCGACGACCTTACCTCTGCGCTGCATTGCTTCCAACCATTCGACCGCAATAACTGACCGGCGTTTCATCCATTCGTACCGAATCTGGGTGCTCATCACAATACGGTGACGGCGCACCTCCTCCAGGACTTCCCGGCATGCCTTGGAGATCGGATGTTCAGTCGTACCGGCCGCCACAGCCACCGAGGCATCCACGACCAGGCGTTTGGACCTCACCGGACGCTCGCGCTCTCCACTGCATCCAGATACTCCCGTGCCGCGTCCCAGGACACGTCATCGAAATCCTCGGGCCAGTCGCCGAAGGCCCCCTTGTCATCCAGGTCCGTACTATGGACCCGCGTGCAGCCGTCCGGCGCCCGGCGCTGAAACCAGTGCAGCTTCACCAGCTCCGGCTTGAGTTCGCCTTTCGCGACCAGCGTCTGGACACCGCGCAACAGCAGCGAGCTATGTGTTTCGGCAACTACGATCACACCGCGCCTGGCCGCGTCGGCCAAAACGCTCGCCATCGCCGACTGGGCGCGAGGGTGGAGATGGATTTCCGGTTCCTCGAGGTAGACCAGATCGTCCGCTTCGGCGGTCAACAGCGCGACCATGGCCGGCAGCGCCTGGGAGACCCCCAGGCCCACGTTCGCCAGATTGAGGAGACCTTGCGGGCTCGCGGCAACCAGGATCTCCACGCCGGAACCTCCCACTCGACGGGCCTCCACTCGAGAAGTCAGCGCCAACCGGGCCATCCCCTCCCCGAGCTCCCTGAGCTTGTCCGGGCGCACGCCTTGCCAGCGGTCGATGACACCCGCGACGTAGTCGGTAAAGGCCCCGGGGAACTTGTCTCCAACCGCCCCGATCCCGTGAACGCGCGCCGGCTTGGGACGGCTTCCGGGCACGTGCAGCATCCTTTCGATCTGGCTCCCTACATTCGCGGCCACGATCGCGCCGTCCCAAACCAGCCAGGCCAGTCCGTTCGCGGGTTGGGCCTCGAGATTCAAGAAGCATCGTTGGCGAACTACGGACCACCGGATTCCCCGATCTCTGGTCCTGCGTGCCACGTCCGCCTTCAGCACACGGTGCAACGCCTGGCCTGTCATCGCGGGAGAGACTCGGGCATCCATACCGCGGGCATTGCGCGCGATCATGGCGGCTATTTCAATCCCTTTTCTCGACGACCCGCGAAACTCAAGCGAACACGCGTCGTAGTTGGCCAATGCGACTTCTACTGAAAAACGGCCCACGGGCTTGCCCGCGCCGCAGTGCAGCACTTCGTTCACCGAATCGATCGGCACGTTCGGGCCATCCAGCCGCAGCGGCCCTGGGTCAAATGGCGCTTCCAGGGTCTGCTTCAGCAGCAGCAGCGGCTGCATGATGCTCGACTTGCCCGAGTTGTTGGCCCCGGCCAGGATCGTCAGCGGGCGCAGCTCGATGGTCTGCGCGCGCCGGATCGACTTGAAACCGGCTACCGTGATGGATCTGATGCCCGCCACTCTCACCCCAGTTTATATGGCGCGCGGTACTTATAGTGGAGTAGCCGGTTGGCTGCCTCGCTATTGGTGAAGCGCTCGGCCTGGCCGTCCCATTCCAGGTAGGAGCGGGTCTTGTGGGCGATGTTGGCGATCAGGGTGGCCGCCGTCGAGCGGTGCCCGATCTCGATGTCGCAGGTACAGCGCGCGCGGCTCTTCACGCAGCCCAGGAAATTGCGCGCGTGGAGGGCGGTGTCCTGGCTGCCCTTGGCGCTCCGGGGCTCCATCGCCGCCTTCCGCGACGGCCCATAGGCGCGCTCACTCGCGCGATCCAGCGGCGTGCGCGGGAACGTGCTCAGGTCCGTGATCTTCTCCGGCACGACCTCCCAGCGGGCGCCGTGGATGTACATCGTGCCCTTCGTGCCCCGCAGCTCGATCTCGGCGCGCTGCGCGTCCGCGGGCGCCGCGTTGCAGTTGTACTGCGAGAAGCTCACCAGCGTGCCGCCCTCGAACTCCCACAGGGCCTCCAGCGTATCGGGGATTTCCCGGTTGTCCTCCACCGCGTACTTGCCGCCCATCGCCGTCACCGCGCGCGGCCACTCTTTGCCCAGGCACCAGCGGATCATGTCCATGTAGTGCACGCCGAAGTTGGTCAATTGGCCGCCGGAGTAGTGGTAGAACCAGCGGAAGTTGTAAAACATGCGGTTCCGGTTGTAGGGGACCTTCGGCGCGGGACCCAGCCATTGTTCCCACTCGGCCTCGCTGGGCGGCGCGCTCCCGGCGGGATTCCCGATCCCCTTGGGCCACTGGTTCAGAATGTGGAACGAGCGCGCCACGGTAACCTGTCCGAGGCCGCCCGCCCGCACGAACTCCGCCGCCTCTTTCAGAAACGGCGCCGATCGGCGGTGGATGCCCACTTGGGTCACGCGCTGGGTCCGCCGCGCCGTCTCCACCATTCGCCGCCCCTCAAAAACGGTCAGCGACAGCGGCTTCTCCACGTACACGTCCTTGCCGGCGTTGCAGGCGTCGATAAACTGGAGCGCGTGCCAGTGATCGGGGGTGGCGATCACCACTGCGTCCACTTCCTTGTCGTCGAGCAGCCCGCGGTAATCTCCATACTTCTTCGGCGTCGCCCGCGACTTCCGGATGGCGAAGTCCATGTAATCGTCTCGAAGGTCGCATACGGCGGTGGTCTGGTTGTCGCCATGCTCGAGGAAAGCGTCGTGGACCTGGTCGCCGCGGTTGCCCAGGCCGATGTAGCCCATTCGCACCCGGTCGTTGGCGCCCAGGACACGGGAGAAGCTGGCGGCGGTCGCCAGGGAGGCGGTAAAGGTACGGCGGCTCGAATCGCTCATGATGCTATTCTATTTCGAGTGAAACCGCTGCTGGTGCTTGCCGCCATGACTGCCTTTGCTGCTTCCTCCCTTCAGGTGCACGGCCATCGCGGCGCGCGCGCCGTCCGTCCGGAAAACACCCCGCCCGCCTTCGAGTACGCCATCGCGGCCGGCGTCGACGTGCTGGAGCTCGACATGGCCGTCACCAAGGACGACGTCGTGGTGGTGTCGCACGATCCGGTCATGAATGCCGAGATCTGCCGGGGACCCGGCGGCGCCCGCCCCATCCGCTCGATGACGCTGGCCGAAGTTCGCCAGTGGGACTGCGGCGCGCTCCGCAATCCCCGCTTCCCCAGGCAGCAGCCCGTGCCCGGTACGCGCATGCCCACGCTCGACGAAGTCCTGGCGCTGGCCCCGCGCGGCAGCTTTCACTTCAATATCGAGACCAAGATCTTCGCCGATCGCCCGGAGCTGGCCCCGCCGCCCGATCGATTCGCTCAACTGGTGCTGGAGGTGGTGCGCAAGCACCACCTGGAATCGCGCGTGATTCTGCAATCCTTCGACTTCCGCACGCTGCGCGCGATGAAGCGGCTCGATCCCCGCATCCGCCTCTCGGCGCTGGACGAAGACGGCCGGCTGGATTTCGTCGAGCTGGCCCGCGAGGCCGGTTCGACCATCGTGTCCCCGCACTACCCCCTGGTCACGCCGGAAAAAGTGAAGGCCGCTCACGCGGTCGGCCTTCAGGTGGTCCCCTGGACCGCCAACGAGCCCAAGGATTGGGACGCATTGGTGGCCGCCAAATCCGACGCCATCATCAGCGACGATCCGGCCGCCCTCATTCAGTACTTGAAGGAGCGGAAGCTCCGCTAGCGGAGGAAGCCCCGTCAGCGCAGGGGCGAGGCAACCAGCCGCGGTCCCGCGTCCTTCAGGGCGGCTTGCGCCAGGTGGCGGAGGCCCTCCTGCTGCAACCGTTGGCCCAGGGAGGAAGGCTGGCCCGCCCGGTCGAGCAGCACCATCAAGTACCCGCCGTGCGCGCCGTCCGCCTGCCGGAGCGCCGTGGCCTGCACCTCCAGGCGCGCGCTCCGTCCATTGCGCAGGAATCGCTCCACGCTGAAGACATCGAAGGGGAGCTGGCTGTTGCCGCGCCGCGCCATCTCCTCGCCACTCAACTCGCGCGCCTCGGGCGCGGCCACTTCTCCGACGAGCCGTCCCAGCATCGCTTCCCGCTGGGTTTCCAGCAGCAGACACGCGGCGTGGTTGGCGCGCCGGATCACCCCACGGGCGTCGACTTCCAGCCAGGCGGCCGAGCCATGCTCGAACAGAATCTGGAAGCGGTTGTCGCTTTCCTGCGCCCCCGCCTCGGCCCGCTTTTGACCGCTGATGTCCTCGCAGCAACCCACCAGGCCAAGATATCCGCCGGCCGGGGAAAACCGCGGTGAGGCCGTCTCGCGAATCCAGCCATACTCTCCGGAGGCGCGCCGCAGCCGGTACTCCAGCGTGTAAGCCTGGCGGCTCTGGCAGGCCGTCAGGAAGGTGTAGAGGCCTGCGCCCAGGTCCTCGGGATGGAGCCGGTAGACCCACCCCCGGCCGGCTTCCTCCTGTACGCTCCGCCCGCCGAAGCTCAGCCAGGCGCGATTGAAGAACGTTCTGGCCCCCTGAGGGTCCGCCAGCCACAGCATGGCCGGCGCCTCATCGGCGAACGTGCGAAAGTACTGCTCGCCCTGCCGCAGCGCCTTGCCCGACACCGTCAGCGTCGCCTTATCGTAGGCCTGACGTTCCATGCGGCTCTTCATGTACACGGTCAGCAGCAGCGCGAACGGCAGGTTCAGCGCCGTGATCACCAACCGCAGCAGGTTATCGCCGGTGAATTGCAGCAGGGTGCCCGGCATAGCCAGCAGGTTGGCCTCGTAGAACAGCGACCCCAGGGCCGTCACCGTTCCCCACCTGGCGCCGCCCAGCGACGTGGTGTAGGAAACGGCAAAGCACATCAGAATGCCGACGATCGGGATTTCGAAGGGCGTTTGCGCAAAAGCGTGAATGGCCAGCACGCCCAGCGCGGTGAGAGCGATCGAAACCGTTCGTGACTTTCCTGACGTCATTCCAATCCCTTAGCCCATGGTTACTGGAGAATAGGGATAGAACAATAAGCGGGCCGGCTGTTGTAAGGCGATCTTCTACCCTAGTACGGTCTAGCCCTTCGGTACGTGGGGCAGGTCGCCGGCCATCATTTCGGCGTCACTGCAAAATCAAAGTAACGGGCCGCTGGATCGACCAGGGCGTATTGGCCGGGCGCCAGCGGCTGAAGCGGCGCGATGAAGAAGGCGTGGGGTGGTCCGGCCGATGTGACGTCGCAGGCGATCCGGGCGCGGACCAGGTCCGGTGTCTGACGGGATTCGGTGTCCCGATTGGCGGTGAGCCGAACCAGTTGCACGGCGGATTGCGCCAGGAAGCGAGGTCGCGAGGAAGCCAGGCGCAGTTTCGCACCCAAACCGGGCAAGGCCACGCTGACCCGCTCGCGCTTGGTGCGCACGCCCAGGAATCGTTTGCTTTTTTGGATCTCCTCCCGCGGGGCAGCAGCCGGCATCGCGGTCCACTTGCCGCCGTCCCACACATACATCCCGGCGGCGGCGGGAAGATCCGGCGCCTTGCGCGGCGTTGGCGCCGGCGCTGGCGTCGCCGCTGGAGCCGGCTTGGCCGAGGGGTCGAGCATCGCCAGCAGCAGGTTGTCGGATGCGCCGGCTTTCTTCAGACGCAAGACCTCCTCGGCCGTGGGCGGAATCGCCCTTCCGTGCGTCCGCACCCTGGCGGTGAGGACTGGCTCGGAGATTCCCGCTTCGAGCAGGCGCACGATTTCCCCGGCCGTCAATTCCGCCCGTGTCTCGACGGGGGCCGCCGGCGCCGGCTTCCACCATCGGTAACCGACAAAGGCGGCAAGGACCAGCGCCATCCCCAGCGCGGCGAACAGCCATGGCCGCCGGCGCGATGGCGGCGCTTGCTTCGCGGTGATCCCGGGCACGGCTTCCGTGTCGAAATCCAGGCGTCGGCGCAGGCGCTTGAGATCCGCGCCCAGGTCCCTGGCCCGCTGGTACCGCTCCTCGACATCTTTGGTGAGTGCCTTCTCCACAATTCGATCAAGCTCGTCCGGGAGGTCCGGCAACTGAGACTTGAGCGCAGCCGGAGTTTTCTCCAGGATGGCCACCATACGATGGCTGGTCGTGTCCCCTTCAAACGGAGGCCGGCCGGCCAGCATTTCATAAAGCACAATCCCCAGGCTGAACAAGTCGCTGCGGGCGTCGACAGCGAGCCCGCGAGCCTGTTCGGGCGACATATACTGCGCCGTGCCCAACACCAGGCCGGCCGTAGTGTGGACCGCGCCCAGCGGAGCGGTGGCGGCATCGCCGGACGGCGCTTCTTGCTCCACCAGCTTGGCCAGTCCGAAGTCCAGGATCTTCAGGTAGCCGTCCCGCCGGATCATGATGTTCTCCGGCTTGATGTCGCGGTGAACAATACCCGCCGCATGGGCCGCGGCCAGCGCGCCGGCGGCCTGGTGGCCGATCTCGGCGGCCTCCAGAGCCGGGAGCCGGCCGCCCGCGGCCGCCAGGCGCTGGCGCAGCGTCTTGCCTTCGATGTACTCCATGGCCAGGAAGTGCGTGCCCTCGATCTCGCCGATTTCATACACCGTGACGATATTGGGATGGTTGAGCGCGGAAGCCGTCTTGGGGCGCGGGCCGCGCGATTCGGTGGGTTCCAGAAACAGGGGGTCCACCTGCGCGCCTTGCGGATCGAAGCGCGCGGTCGTCGAGAGCGTCCTGAACTGGGTGTGATTGAAGGTGTTGTAGGTCTCGAAGCGCAACTGGGCGGTACGGCGTTCGGCCAGGCGGAACTGGCGGTAAAGGGAGATGTCCCAGTTATTCACTCCCGGGCCGGTCAAGACACCCACGCCGGCGTTGCCGAACATGCCGCGCTGGGGCGCGGTGAACCGCTGGACAGGATCGGCTCGCGGATCCACCACCACGACGCGCGCGCTTTCCGACGGCGTGCCCGTGATGTCCACGCCGCTCACCAGGCTGTAGCCGGGCGTGAACGGCGCGCCGGACATGAAACGGCTGATGCCGGACAACTCCCATCCATCGGTCAGCCGTCCCAGCCCCCGGTGGCCGGACGCCTTGCCGGGACGCGGCAGCGCCCAGTAGTAGCGCAGGGACAACACATGCCTGCGGTCGTAGTTCAGCAGTCCGTAGTTGCGCTCGCGCGGCGCGAAGAACGACGAGACCGTGGTGGTGTCGGTGGCCGCGCTGCCCAGCGTCTTGCTCCAGGTGTAGGCCACCCCGGCCTGCAAGCCGCCGCTCAAGCGCCGGTCGAAGGCGACTTGTAGGGAATTGTAGCTGGACGTGGATGCGAATTCGAACAGGTTGATGTTCCCATAGCCCTGGTACGGCCGCAGAAAGTTGGTGGGCAGCGCGCGGTTCGCCGTGGGATCCTTGTTCTCCGGGTGTTTGTCGAGGTGCGTCGCTCCGATCGGCACGGGATTGATGTTGCGCTCCCACAGGAAGTGACGGGAGACCGCGCCCACATAGGACACATCCAGGATCATGTTGCGCTTGACCTGCTGTTGCAGGCCGAGGCTGTAATTGTAGACCGTGGGCAGGGCGTGCCGGCCGAGCAGGGAAGTCACTGTCCCGCTGGGCGCCAGAATCCAGCGGCCGCCGGTGTCCGCCAGCTTGTCCAGCGAGCCGAAGAAGACGGTGGGGGTGTAAATCGTTGGAGGATTGGCCAGCGTTCCCATGGTGGGGTTTCCCTGGATGCGGTCGAAGAAGACACCGCCGCCGCCGCGGATCGCCGTGCGCCCTTGTCCGAACGGATCCCAAGCCAAGCCCAGGCGCGGCGCCAGGCTCACCGCGGGCGTCGAGTAAAGGCCGCGGGGCAGACCGCCGCGGCCGCCGACCGCCATCCCGATCGACGGATTGCCCACTCCAGGCACGTAGGTGCCGATCAGCCCCTCCGAATACGTGGCGCCGCTCAGCGAGTCGACGGCCACCTTCTTGCCTCCGGCGTCGAAGCCCGGACGCAGCAGCACCGGCGCCCGTGTGGGATCGAACAGCGACGGCACGAAGGAAGCCAGTTGCAGCCGCGCATCGTACTGCGGCATGTCATGGTAGAAGCGCACTCCGTAGTCGACCAGGAGGCGCGGGCGGACCCGCCAGGCGTCCTGCGCGTACCACTCCAGGTTGGAGAAACGGAACTGGCCCTGCGGCCGCGCCGTGGCCTCCGAATAGCTGGCGTAGACGCCCAGCAGGGCGTTCGAATAGGCGTAGTTGGTGTCCAGCGGGTTGTTGCGGTCGCGGTCGAAGCTCACCGTGCCGCGCGTGGCCACCGACGCGCTCTGGTCCTTGCGCGTCCGCTCGAAGTAGAGCCCCAGCTTGTAGACATGGCGGCCCGCCACTTTGCTGAGGTTCTGAACCAGGCTGAAGATCGTGTTGGAGTTGTAATAGGGGATGCCGTTGCTCATCGAAGGGTTGGCGTAGTTGGGCACGCTGGAGAACGACATGTTGGGCAGATAGCCCTCCGGGTTCAGATCCGGATTCCATTGGGGGACCTCGATGCCTGTGGCCTTGCGGCTCACCCGCTCCGGAAACTCCGGGTAGTAATACAACTTGTTCTGGCTCACGCCGAAGATCGATTCGCTGAACCAGGTCGGCGAGAGCGTCACCGTGCCGTGCAGCGTGGCCCCCAGGCCGGGTCGGCGGTAGACGATGGGCGTCAGGGGATAGTTCAGCGAGCCGTTCACCCAAACCCCGAACGGCGGGTGCTGCTCCTCGATGCTGTGATTCAGGCGCAGATACAGGACCGTGTTCCGCAGCGGCGCGTAGTCCAGGCGGGCGATCTCGGTCCGGCGCGGGTAGGGGCCGCTCAGCGCCGACAGGTAGTTCCATTGGTCGCGCCGCGACGGCGCCGGGTCGATGAAGTTGGGCAGCGGAAACAGGTTCAGGACCCTGCGGCCGATCCCGGTGTGGCGGCTGGCCGGGATGCGGTTGCCGGGAAACTGCCGCTGGTTGTCCAAGGGATCGTACACCGGGATCACCCGGCTATTGACGTCAAAACTCTGGGAGAAGTCGCCGGCTCGCTCCAGCGCCGTGGGCACGCGCACGGTACGGCTTCCGAAGTCGACCACCTGCCGCTGGAACTCCTGCGAGAAAAAGAAGAACAGCTTCTCGCGATGGCGGTTGAAGCGGCCCGGAATCGTGACTGGCCCGCTGAGGGTGTAGCCGGCGATATTGTACCGGTAAGGCTGCCGCGCCAGCCCGTTGCGGTTGGCGAAGTATTCGTTGGCCGAGTAGTTCTCGTGACGGTGATACCATCCGGCCGAGCCGTGGAACTGCTTGCCGCCGCCCTTGGTGATCACCGTGATGCTGCCGCCCGAGTTGCGCCCGTACTCGGCCGCGTAGTTGGACATCAGCACCTTGACCTCGCCCACCGAATCCATCGACGGCATGCTGTGGACGCTGCCGTTGGAACCTGTGTCCAGGTTGCTCACCCCGTCGATGGTCATGTTCTTCTGGTTGCTGCGCCCGCCCAGGATATAGATGTTGCCGATGGAGTCGGCCGAGGGCGCTTCCCGGCTGTCGCTGGTATCGACCACTCCCGGGAGCAGCCCGACCGCGTCCATCAGGTCCCGCCCCCGCAGGGCCATGTGCTCCAGGTCCGAGGAGGTCATCACCCCGGCGCGCTCGCCCGAGCCCAGCGTCACCGGCGCCGCCTCCGCCGTCACCGTGATCGAATCGCTGACCTCCCCGAGCTGCAGCCGGATCACCCCCAGCGCCCGCTGTTCCCCGGAGCTGATCTGAATGCCGGACTGCGAGTAGCGCTTGAAGCCCGGCGCCGAGATGGACAGCGCGTAGACAGCAGGCGCCAGATCGGGGAAGGAAAAGTACCCGCTGGCGTTGGTGACACCGCCGCGGCTGAACCCGGTCTGCGCGCTGGCGATCGACACCTCCACGCCCGCGAAGGGAGCCCCCAGGCTGTCGGTCACCCCGCCCGAAATGGAGCCGGAGATGTTCTGGCACAGAGCCAGGACCGGGCTCAGCAGAAGCAGGACATACCGCCGCATGTTATCGACCTATAATAAACCAGTCGCCGAAGGAGTAGAGGGAGAGCCATGCCGAAACGATACACGGTTTACGTCGACGACAACTATCACTACATGGACGAATCCGAGCGGTATAAGCTGGGCGAGTTCGACGATTGCCCATCCGCCATCGCCGCCTGCAAGAAGATCGTGGACGAGTCGCTGGCTCAGTGCGGCGCCCAGCAGACGGCGGACGAGATGCTTCGGAATTACACGTTTTTCGGCGAAGACCCCTGGATCAGCAGCGACGACGCCGACTGCAAGTTCTCAGCCCGGGACTACGCGGCAGAGCGCTGCCGCGAGCTGTCCCAAAAACGCTGACCCCGGCCGCGGTGGCGGTATCCTGGGAGTGCGTGACACCCGTCGCCCTGACCATCGCCGGCTCGGACCCCAGCGGCGGCGCGGGCATTCAAGCCGACCTGAAGACCTTCCACCAGTTCGGCGTCTACGGGGAAGCGGTTCTC
>JACOSH010000222.1 GCA_016178945.1 Acidobacteriota bacterium | reverse complement strand
GTGTCGGCGACCCGCAACCTGACGTAGCGGCCAGGACGGTGCTTGCCGTCCACGCTGGCCGCCCGCACGTCGGCGTTTTCCGTGGCGATCGTGAGAGTCCCCCCCTCGGGCATCGCATCGCGTGAGTTAGCCGCCAGGTTCAGCAGGATCTGCTCCACCTGCACCACGTCCGCGTTGACCGCACCCAGGCCGGGGTCCAGCCGCAGCACTAGGGCGACCTCGTCGCCCACCAGCCGCCGAAGCATGTGGTCCATGCCGGCGACCACGGAATTCAAGTCCAGCAAGCGCGGCTGGATCACCTGGCGGCGGCTGAACGCCAGAAGCTGCTGGGTGAGCGCGGCGGCCCGGTCGGCGGCCTTGCGAATCTCCCCGAAGTTGGCGTACAGGGGATGGCCAGGGCCGATCCGCAGCTCCAGAAGCTGGCAGTAGCCGGCAATGATGGTCAGCAGGTTGTTGAAGTCGTGCGCGATACCGCCGGCCAGGCGGCCCACCGCCTCCATGCGTTGGGAATGTTGGAGCTGCTCTTCCAGGATCTTGCGCGCGGTGATGTCGTTGGCCGCAACCAGCGCCGCGGGCCGGCCGCCGAAGGTCAGATGATGCCCGACGATTTCCACATTCAGCCGGCGTCCGTCCTTGGTCCGGTGCACCCACTCCCCGGTCTGATGCAGGTTGACGGAACCGGAAGCGAGGAACTCGATCAACCGCGGAACCTCTTCCAGCGGGCGGATGCCGGTGATGTCCATCCGGAGAAACTCCTCCCGCGAGTAGCCATACTTGGCCACGGCCGCTTCGTTCACCTCCAGGTAACGCAGCGTCTCGCGGTCGTAGACGAACATGGGCTGAGGATGATGCTGGAACAGGATCTGGAAGCGCTCCGCGCTCTCCCGCAAGGCCTCTTGCGTCCGCCTGTGTTCGGTGATGTCCAGCAGGGTTCCGATCACTCGCCGCACGGTTCCGGTCTCGTCCCGGATCAGGTAGGCTCGGTCGATCACGCACGCGTACGTGCCATCCGCGCGGAGGAATCGGTACTCCGCGGACCAGAGATTCCGATCCCCATCCAGCGCGGTCCGCAGTCCTTCCGCCACGGCCTGCGACTCGGAAGGATGTACCCGTTCCATGCGCCACGCTGACGTCGCCGGAACACGGCCAAGCTGGTACCCGAACTTTTCCAGGCCCGCGTCCCACCAAACGGCATCCGCCGCCAGATCCCAGTCCCACACCGCGTCGCTGGTGGCCCGGACCACCAGTTGAAACAGCTCATCCCCGCGCCGCAGCGCCTCTTCCAGCCGTTTCCGCTCGGTGATGTCGCGGGCGATCCCCTGCACCCCAACCGGCCGGCCCTCTTCCTCGACCAGCACGCTGCGGATCCCAACCGTGACCCGGCGGCCATCCTTTGCGGCCAGGTCGATCTCGTACTCGGTGGGGGAGGATCCGGCCAGCTTGCGCGCCAGCATTTCCAGGGCCCGCTCACGGTGGTCCGGGACCACGAACTGGGTCACCGGCCTCCCCACCACTTCCGCCGGCGAGTAGCCCAGGATGGCTTCCACCGCGGGGTTGATGGAGGTGAGGTTGAGGCTCAAGTCCAGCGAGTAGACGATGTCGCGGGCGTTCTCGAACAGGTAGCGGTATCGCTTCTCGCTGGCGGTGAGACTCTCGACCCGCTGCTCCAGTTCGGTGGCCTGGCGGCGCAGCTCGTGCAAGTCGGGATACAGGTCGTCCTGTGAGAATGTTCCGGTGGAGCGCATCAACCCTGGTTTTGCTTTCCCGACCCGCAATTCTATGATAGTACAAAACGGAACCCGACTTACATCGATGAAAGCCCTTATCTTTTCCGACATCCACGGCGACCTGCGGGCTCTGGAGCGGCTGATGGCGGTCGAGGCCGACTTGTACTTCGCCGCAGGCGACCTGGTCACCTGGGCGCGCGGCCTCGAGCGCATGGGCAAGACCCTGCAGGCCCGGGCGGGCCGTGTGTATGTGCTGCCCGGCAACCACGAATCGGCCGCGCAGATCTCGGCCTTCTGCTCGGAGTTCGGCTTTGAGGACTTCCACCAGAAAACCATGGAGGCCGGCAAGTTCCGCATCGCCGGCCTGGGCTACTCCAGCCCCACGCCCTTCAACACGCCGGGCGAGTACACCGAAGAGCAGATCGCGCGGCATCTCAGCCGCTTCGGGGGCCTCGATCCTCTGGTGCTCATCTGTCACGCCCCACCGTTCGGGACGGATCTGGATCGCGTCCGCCAAGGCTTGCACGCGGGCAGCAAGTCGGTGCTGTCTTTCCTGGAAACCCACCAGCCGGCCTGGTTTTTTTGCGGGCACATCCATGAAGCGGAGGGTGCCCGGATTCAGATCGGCCGGACGACCGCGATCAACGTCGGGAAGCAAGGGTACCTGCTGGAACTGTAATTAGGGGCCTACGCGTCACGCTACACTAGGGCCATGAGTTTCTTCGGCCATGACATGCTGGCGCCGGCCATCCCGGTGGTGGAAAAGATCGTGCGGCCCGCGCTGGTCTATGTTTTCCTGGTGGTCTGCCTCCGGGTCTTCGGCAAGCGGCAACTCGCGCAACTCAATCCGTTCGACCTGGTGGTGCTGATGTGTCTCTCCAACACCGTCCAGAACGCAATCATCGGCAACGACAATTCGCTGACCGGCGGCCTCATCGGCGCCTTCGCGCTGCTGGTGGTGAATTACCTGGTGGTGCGTTTCTTCTTCGGCCACCGCCGCCTGGACCAGATCTTCGAGGGTAAGCCGACCGTGCTGATCGAGAACGGGAAGATCCGCCGGCACGCGCTGGCCCGGGAGCTGCTGACCGAATCGGAGTTGCGCACCGTCGCCCATCGCCAAGGGTTTCGCCATCTGAGCGAGATCCAGAACTGCGTGCTGGAGCCGGGCGGCAACTTCTTCGTGCAGGGCAAGGCGCCCTCGGAAGACGAGCGCTTCCGCAAGGAAGTCCTGGACCGCCTCGACCGCCTCAGCGGATTGCTGGAAGCCCGAGGCTCCCGCCCGTAAGCGTGGCTCTTTGCGCGCGGGTCCCCTCTTTGTGTATGGTGCTAGATATGAGGATGCGGCATCGTTTGATAATCGCGCTGAGCCTCCCGTTGGCGGCGGGCGCGCAGGGCGGATTTGAGGGGCCGGGGCGGTACGAGATCGCCAACATTCAGTCGAACAAGGTGATCGACCTGGACCGCAATGACCAGACCACGGTGATCCAGTTCTCCTCGCGGGGAACCGACAATCAGACCTGGAACGTGGAGCAGGCCGAGGGCGGCTACTACTATCTCCGCAATGTCATGAACGGCAACGCGCTGGAGGCGGTGGGAAACCGGAACAGCACGCCGCTGAGGGGCACGCGCTTCCACGGCGGCGCCAGCCAGCAATGGCGCATCGAGCGGGCCAGGGACGGCAATGCGCTGATCGTTTCGCGCCTGGGCAAGAGCCTGGACATCCCCGACGGGACCAGCCGCGAAGGCGTCAAGATCCAGATCTACGACGCCAACGGGGAGGAGAACCAGCGCTTCGTCTTTCGCCGTGTGGGGCGCGGTTCGGCGGTAGGAAGGGATCGGGATCGCTTTGACCGGGATCGCTTCGGCCGCCCGCCGTCGGCGCCGCCGGACCGTTTCGGCCGCTACTACGATGAACGCGACCGGATGTGGAAGCTGGAGGGCGACGGCATCTGCTTTTATCAGCAGACCGAGTATCGAGGCCGGGCCTTGTGCAGCCGTGCCGGCGAGGACCGGACCGCCATGGATCGGGATTGGGACAGCGCGGCCGCCTCCGTGAAGTTCTTTGGCCGGGCGCGGTACGTGGAGGTGTTCGAGGAGGAGAACTTCCGGGGCCGGAGCAGCCGGATCTCGCGGGATGAGGCGGACTTGCGGCGCGCCGCACGGATTGGATCGTTCCGGGTCTATTAGCTTGGGTCCACTCCCAGCACCAGACCCGAGGGGAGGTCTTCGCCGAAGATGCGGCCCAGGGTTTGCTCGTCGCGCTCCTCTTCGCCTTCCAGGGCCGGCAGATAGCGCTCGGGATCGGGCAGCGATTCCAGGCGGCGGCGCACGGTCTCGCGAGTGACCGCGGAGAGGTCGCGCATGGCGTCGCCGGTGAGGCGGGCGAGGGCGGTCATTGCGTCGCCGGCAGCCGGGACGCTTAGCAGCACCTCCACCCAGCGGGTGACCGTGGAGGGCGGCAGCACCTGGTTGATCGGACCGTAGAGCAATTGGCGCGCCCCGAGACGGGAGAGGCACCACAATTCGCTTTCGCGGAAATCGCCGCTCTTCACCTTGCGAAGGAGCGCGTCGCCCAGTTCGGTCTTGGTGTTGAGCGGCAGCAGCTCGAGACTGGAAGCCGTACGCCACATCTCGCGAAGGAGGGCGGAGTTGAGGCGCTGCTTCTTGCCCGGTTTGGGCAGCAGAAACGGCGCGAGGCGCTGAAAGAGATCGATCTGCTGGTTGCGGTTGAAGCCGCCCGAGACGCGTCCCCAGAAGATCCACCAGTCGATTTCGCATTGCACCTGGTTGGGGAAGGCCAGGCCGGCGGACCACAGGCGGCGCGTCTGTTCGATGCGGAAGTCGTCGCCCGGAAAGCCCAGCCCGGGGCGAAGGCAGAAGCCGCACAGGTTGAGCCAGCGCGCCTCGAAGGCCGGGCTTTTCTTGCGGCCCTCGGCGCACTCCAGGAAGGCGTCGGCCAGTTGGCGGATGGCCGCCAGCGGCCAGGAGTTCTTGCCCAGGCCGAGGAGGGTCTCCAGTCTGGAGGGCAATTCCTCGGGCGCCAGGGGCGAACCGGCCGGCGCAAAAACGGCGCGTACCAGATCGAGCGCCTGGCGAGCGGCCTCTTCGCCGATCACCGCCGCGGGCCGGCGCCTGACGGGCTCGGCCGCCGCCTTCCGCAACTGGAACTGGAGCCGCCAGCGGTTGTCGCTGATTTTGGATTCGCACCAGGTCTCCAGTGTGCCGATTTCGGTGAGACGCGCCCCCACCTTGACCGGAACCAGCCGCTCCCCGGTCTTCTTTCCGAAGCGGATCACGGCCTGGAGCGGAGCGTGGCGGTGAATGGATTCGTCGCCGGCGGAGAACTCGAGCAGGTCGCCGACTTGGTCTTCGGTGCGCGTGAGGGAGCTGTAGAGCCGGAAGGAGACGGGGCGGTTAGCCACCAGTTGCAAACTCTCGCGGTCCAGCTCCAGAGTCGTGCCTTCTTCGGCGCCCCGCGGCACCAGGCACAGCGCGGACAGCTTCTCCCCTTCGGTGTCGCCGATACCCAGATAATAGGCCCGGGGGAGGCCGCCGCGCACCAGGATGCCGCTGCCGGTCGAGCGCACGTAGGAGTAATACGCCGCGCCGGCGGCGACCGCCAGGTCGAGATCGCGATTCTCGAAGATCTCGGGGCGCTTCCCATACCAGCGCTCCGCGACATCGGCCACGCGCTGGCGCAGGATCTCGGGAATGAAGAAGCCGCCATTGAACAGGATGGCGTCGGGCGCCTGACCAGCGGATTCGAGGAAGGCGTTGAGATGCTTGCTGATGGCCGGATCTGTGACATAGGGCAGGCCCAGCTCGCGGAACAGGCTCTTCTTCTCTTCGCGCGGGAGTTCCCCGCGCTGGGCGAAGGGGAGAAACCCTTCCAGAGCCAGCTCCAGCGCTTCCTCGCGCAGGATCTCGGCGCGCAGAGCCCCGCCGATGAGCGAGGCTCCGCCGCCCAGCACCGTGATCTCGACGCTGTTCAGATTCGGATCGCAGAGCAGGCGCTCTTTGGCCGTGGAGCACTGGCGGCGCAACCCGCTTCGCTGGCGGATGGAGAGCTGCTTGCCGAGCTTGGTCTCGACCAGCCAGGCCAGCGTGAGATCCAGGTTGTCGCCGCCCAGCAGCAGGTGCTTGCCGACGGCGGTGCGGGTGAAGTCGATTCGGTCGCCGTCGCGGGCCACGCGGATGAGGCTGAAATCGCTGGTGCCGCCGCCCACGTCGCAGACCAGCACGATCTGGCCGTCGAAGAGCAGCTTGCGCGAGCGGGCGAAATTGTTGGCGATCCAGGAATAGAAGGCCGCGGCCGGCTCTTCGATCAAAGTCAAGGAGGGGATGCCGGCCTGCTCGGCCGCCAGGACCGTGAGTTCGCGCGCCTCTTCGTCGAAAGAGGCCGGCACGGTGAGGACCACGTCATGCTCGGCCAGCGGCGAGTTGCGGGTCTGCTCCCAGGACAGGCGCAGCTTCTCCAGGAGCCGCGCGGAGACCTCGACGGGAGAGAGCATGCGGCCCGCCTCCGGGGAATCCCAGGGCAGGATCTTGGCGGTGCGATCGATGCCGGGGTTGGAGAGCCAGCTCTTGGCGGAGTGAACCAGGCGGGTTGGCACAAGGGCGCCCTGCTCGCGCGCATAGATGCCCACGGGCTGGTCGCCTTCCAGGTAGAGGAAGGACGGCAGCGTACGGTTCGGCTCGACGCGGCCCGGCGCCACCATCTGGGGAATGTCCAGCACGTGGATGGGAGGAAAGTTCAGGTCTTCGCCCTCGCGCGGATCGATGTAGGCAAGCGCGGAGTTGGTGGTGCCGAGGTCGATGCCGATCTTCATGCCGGGATTCTCTCGCGCACATTGAATTCGAGTTTCCACCGGCGGCCGTCGCGCGCCACGCACCAGGGCTGCAGCGGGCCGGTCTCGGTCACGACCGTCTCGAAGGTCACGGGAACCAACTGCCCCGCTCCCTCGCTGGCCGGCAGATGCACTTCCATGGGCGTGATTTCCTGGATCTCCGGGCCGAGCTCCTCGATCAGGGTCCCCACGGCATCCTCGCGGCGGGAGGTGGAGGAGAAGAAGCGGAACTCGGCCGGCTCGCCGACCACCAGGGCGAACTCGCGATCGGGCACGCTCGCGCCGGTGCCTTCCTCCATGCCAAACCCGGCGACGGTCAGGGCTTTGAGCGGATTGGGCAGACCGGGCACGGCGGGCATCGCGCTTTCGATGCCGACGTAGTAGGCGCGGGCGATGCCGCCGCGGATTCGCACGCCTTTGCCCCGGCGGGCCAGCCCGTAGTAAGCGGCGCCGCGGGCCACCGCGTGCATCAAGTCCTCGCCTTCCAGCGCCTGCACCGCGGTCTTGCCTTCCGTGGCCAGCCAGCCGTTGAGCACCTTCAGGAGGCGCTCGCGCAGCAATCTTGCATGCAGGACGCCGCCGTTGAACAGGACATGGGTCGGCGCGGCCATGCTGCCGTCCTGCCGGCGCAGAAACTGCGCCAGGTGCTTGGTGATGGCGGGGTCCGCGGCGTAGGGAAGGCCGATCTCCTGGAGTCCGACTCGGCGCCTGCGTTCGGGGAAATCCTGGCTGGTGACTTCAGGGAAGAAGCCGTCCAATAGAACCGCGTTTAGGATGGAGCGCTTGAGAGCCGCTCTGATCGTGCCTCCCACCAGACCGGCGCCTTTGCCGAGAATCGTGACCGGCTCCTGCGCGGCCTTCGAGGCGGGATCCAGCAGCTTTTCCTTGGCGACGCGGCAGTTGTGCCAGAGGGCGTGGATCTGCAGGCCATCCAGGCGGGCGCCCTTCTCAGCCAACTCGCGCTCAATGGCGCGGGCCAGCGCCAGGTCCATGTTGTCGCCGCCCAGGAGGATGTGCTCGCCGACAGCAACGCGCTCCAGAGCCAGCTCGCCCTCCCGTTCGGTCACGGCGATGAGGGTGAGGTCGGTGGTGCCGCCGCCGATGTCGACCACCAGAATCAGGTCGCCCGCGGCGACGCGCTCGCGCCAACCGGGGTGCCGTTCGATCCAGGCGTAAAAAGCGGCTTGCGGTTCTTCGAGCAGCGTGACGTTCCGGCAGCCGGTTTGCTCGGCAGCCGAAAGTGTCAACTCACGAGCCACGGCGTCGAAGGACGCGGGCACGGTGACCAGCACTTCCTGCTCGGTGAACGGGGCATCGGGCCTGTGGAAGTCCCAGGCGGTGCGCAGATGCTCGAGGTACCGGCGCGAGGCCTCCACGGGCGATACCTTTTGCAGGCCGGGCGCGCCGCTCCAGGGCAGGATCGCCGCCGTGCGATCGACGCCGGAGTGCGACAGCCAGGACTTGGCCGAGGAGACCAGGCGTCCCGGGTTCTCGACGCCGCGCTTCTGCGCCAGCCGCCCGACGACCTCCGCCGGCTCCGCGTTCCAGGGCAGCGCCAGCGATCCCGCCGGGAAGTCCAGGGCGCCCGGCAGGAAGAGCGACGAGGGCAGCAGCGCTTCCTCGCGCACCTCGCCGGGATTGACCAGTTGCGGAACTGGGAACAGACCGACCGGCTCGGAGTCCAGGGCGGCGTAGGCCAGGGCGCAGTTGGTGGTTCCCAGATCGATGCCGATGACGTACTTCACTCGATTTCCACTTCCGCGGGAGCGACGATGGAGAAGTTGTGCCGGGCGCCGGGGGCCGGCAGGTCGATCTTGGCGCAGCGCCAGCCGCGGTGACGGAGCGTGCCGCCGGGCGGAGGCTGTGGCGGCACATTGCCGAGCAGCTTGACGGAGGCGGGGTCGGCCGAGGCCAGCTTGGTGTGGGTGCCTTCCACCCCGTCGATGACCGGGGCCAGTTGTACGTAGCGCTGGAGCGAGTCGCGGCACTGGTCGTGGAGGCTGCGCACGGCGGCGCCGACCTGGTCGTCCGAGTAGGAGGAGATATCTTCCATCAGGAAGTCGATCAGGCGGGCGTCGCGCTGGAGGATGGCCAGCATTTGCAGGGCGCCGTCGGATGGCGAATGCGCGGCGGGCGCGGGGACGGGCTTCGAGCCGGCGCGGTGCGCCAAGCCGAGCGAGGTCAGAAGGGCGTCCGGCAGCGCGCCGTGAAATAGAATGGCAAAGAAACTACGGAAGGCAAGCGAGATGCGTGACAATGCGGGATCTCCAAATCCCTAGGATAGCGTGCTTAGGCGGCTACGCGGCGCGCTGAAGCACGATCAGGGTCTCGTCATCGCTCAGCGCGCTTCCGCGATATTGTTCCAGGCGCTGGAGCAGGAACTGGCCGGCTGCTTCGGAGGAACCGGCGGGCGCCAGGCGGGCCCAATCGAGCAGCCGCT
>JACOSH010000221.1 GCA_016178945.1 Acidobacteriota bacterium | reverse complement strand
GATCGACAGCGCCATGGCGTACCAGGGCATGGTCTTGCCGGCCAGCAGGTATTGGTTCATCGTGTTGCTGCCCCGCCCCTTCCAGAGCCCGTAGCACACGATGAAGATCAGCGACGCAGCCAGGACCACCCAGTCCAGCGGTCTCATGAAAATGTCCTGGTGAACACGTAGAACAGGGCGATGAGCAGGACCAGATAGACCACAACGGTCGAGTACACGCGCCGCCAGGTCCCCAGGATGGGCGGCGGATCGTCGGGCATCTCGCGGCGATCGGGGGTCATGGAGCGGCCTTTCCGGCGCTCAGCAGGTTGGCAAAAATGCGATAAGCGCCGGGCGCCCCCGCCGGAAGTTGGCGGAACCAGGAATAGGCGGTGAAGATGTAGACCCCTTTTCCGTGGCGCGCGTACAGCAGGCCGCCCGGCAGCGGTTTCTCGCCGGGATCGTGTGACTCAAACACCGATTCATAGCGCGGATCCCACTCAGAAGCAAAGTACAGGCCGCGCTCCTGCACCCAGCCGTCGAAGTCGGCCGGGGTGATCAAATTGGGCCGGCGCAGCAGCGCGTGCCCGGGATTGGAGAGGGTCACGGGAGCTTCCTCGACCGTCACGCGGTCGCGGCCGATCTTGAGCGGATAGGGCCCCAACCGGGCCAGCGCGCCGGTATCCCGCTGCCCGAAAGGCCCGCCCTCGGCGGTGTTGTACTGCACGATGTAGGTCCCGCCGTCGCGCACGTAGTCGAGCAGACGCTGCTGGTGGGCGCGGAGCTCGGGCCGCACGTTGTAGGCGCGGACCCCGGCGATAATGGCGTCGAATTCGTTTAGATTGCGCCGCGCCAGATCGTCAAGCAGGGTGACCTCGCAGCCGATCTGCCGCAGCGCCCGCGGGATCTCGTCGCCGGCGCCGGCGATGTAGCCCACTTTCCTGGCCAGCGTCTTCACGTCGAAGCTCTCCAGCCGCGCCTCGGCCGGCGGGAACAGCACCTGCGGCGGGATATGCGGATAGGAGATCGCCTGCATGCCCGAGGCGATCTCTTTGCCTTCCACGGTGGCGATGGCGCGCATCCGCGCATTGCTTCCGCCGGGCGGAGGCTTCACCTCAAAGCGCACTTCGGCCTGTTCTCCGGTCTCCGCGAGACGGAAGGCGGCCCGCGGGGGCGAGACCTTCCATCCCCCGCCAATCTCCAGCCGGACCTCGCCGCTCTGCTTCGAGACGTTGGCCTTCACCTGCACCTGGACCGGCTGCGCCTGACCGTTCGGGAAGACAAAGACCGATTCGGCCAGATTCACCACCACCGGCGGCGCCACTACCACCGGGCGCGTCTTCTCGCCCTCGGCCGGATCGACCCAGCGATAGAGGATGGGGCGATTCACCCGCAGGATCTCCTCGCCTGCCTCGATCTCAAACGCCGTATCCCACGGCGGCGATTCCGCGCGGAAGGCGACCGCCGGATCCACGTGGTAGGCGTCGCCCTGCTTCGGTCTGGCGAGCCAGAACGGCTGCGAGTAGGAATCCGCGACCGGCCAGGTGACGGTTCGGGTCAGGACCTGGTTGTAGGCCAGCGCGCCGCCCTCTTTCCAGGTCAGGGGAAAGCGCGACCGGTTCACCGCCGTGAGCGTCAGCTTCAGACCGGAGCCGGGGACGGCCAGATACCGGTCGGCCGAAGCCTCCAGCCACAGCCCGGCACACAGAGCGATGGCCTCATCCAGCTCCCGCAGCTTGAGCAGCGCCCAAGGATGGTCGAGGCGGCGCATCAGCGGCCGGGCCTTAAGCAGGAGCGGGATGGTACTGGCAGGATCGGTTGGGGAAAAGGTCTGGGCCGCCTCGGCCAGGATAGCCCCGACGGCCGCTCCCCCGGGTACCCGGCTCCAGGTTGTGTCCACGCCATCGAACGGATCGGACACCGCCGCTTCGCCCGCCACCAAGGTCAGGTAGTTCTTCATCGGCCCGCGGCGTTCCGCCGAGCCCATGGCCTGGCTTCGGTGCTGGCTGCGGCTGATGGCGGCGATCTCGGAGTAGGACTTCCCCAGCAGCGGGTTGTATTCTCCGGCGTCAATCTCCAGGCGGCCCGGCACGGCGGCGGCCTGTTGCTCCTGCTCCCGCGAAAAGGCGAAAGTATTGAAAAGCAACCGCTTAGACTGCCAGGGCGGCCCGGCATCGGGGAACCGCTGGGGATCGGCGGCGGCGGAGAAAGCCTCTTTCCCGAGGATCGCCGAGGTCTGGTGCTGGCCGTGGCCGTCCCGAGGGGTACCGGAGAAGCGCAGCACCAGTACGTCCGGCTGGAAGTAGCGGATGGCCCGCACCAGGTCCTCTAAGATGCGCTCACGGCCCCACTTAGCCAGCGTCTCGGCGGCGGTCTTGGTGAAGCCAAAGTCAATCGCCCGGGTGAAGAACTGCTCGGCGCCGTCGATGCGGCGGGCGGCCAGCAGTTCCTGAGTCCGGATCACCCCCAACAGATCTCCCTGTTCGGAGCCGATAATATTCTGTCCACCTTCGCCGCGGGTGCACGATAAATAGGCTGTGCGGACCTTACGGCCACGAGCGAAATACGCCAGCAGGGCGGTGTTCTCGTCGTCCGGGTGGGCGGCGATCATCATCAGGCTGCCGAGAACATTCAGCCGGTCCAGTTGCAACTTTATCTCTGGGGCGCCGGACAGGTTCTTCTGGGCCCGTAAGGGTATTAAAAACGGTAAACAAAGCGATACCCCGAGCAACTTCAAAGGGGAGAGCATCGTAGACTATGGTAGACCACTTCGGGGGCTAGCGGCATGAAGGGCGACTGGAAACGGGGGAAAGAAAGCTGGCTGGAGGCGCTGCGGGGCTGGGCGTCGAAGCATCGAGGCCGCCTGGGGCAGCCTGCCATCGGACTGGCCCTCGGCGGGGGATTTGCACGCGGCATCGCCCATGTCGGCGTTCTCCGGGTCTTCGAGCGTTACCAGATCCCGGTCAGCTACCTGGGCGGCGTCAGCGCCGGCGCGATGGTTGCCGGGGCCTGGGCTTCCGGGGCGACATCGGAGGAAATCGGGCGGATCGGCGGATCGATGCGCTTCTCCGACGTGGCCCGCTGGTCGCTCTCCCGGATGGGATTTGCCGCCAGCAAGCCCATGAACAACTTCCTTCGCCGGCTGTTGAAGGTTTACCGGTTTGAAGAAATGAAGATCCCGCTGGCGGTGGTGGCCACCGACCTGAACAGCGGAGAGCCGGTCTACTTCCGCGGCCAGGGCGACGTGATTGTTCCGATCCGCGCCAGTTGCTCCTATCCGGGCCTGTTCCAGCCCCTGGAACATGAAGGCCGCCTGCTGGTGGACGGGGCGATGTCGATCGATATCCCGGCCGCCCATTTGCGACGCATGGGCGCCAACCGGGTGATCTCGGTGCACCTGCCCATGCAGCAGGGCGAGCAGGTGGCGCCCAGCAACCTGTTTCAGGTGGTCAACCGCTGCTTCCAAATCATGCAGGGACACACGCAGGAGCAGTGGCGCCGTCACTCGGACCTGGTGATCGAGCCGGACGTAACGAACATGGAATGGGACTCGTTCCAGAGCGCGGAACGGATGATCGAAGCCGGCGAGAAAGCCGCGCTGGCGGTGATGCCGAAGATCCAGTCGTGGCTGGGGCAGGCGCGATCGGCCGAGATCGAGATAGCGGCGGCGCCGGACCTGCACGTGGCGTGAAGCGCTGCCTG
>JACOSH010000239.1 GCA_016178945.1 Acidobacteriota bacterium | reverse complement strand
GATCGTGCTGTTGTTCCAGCCGTCCCTCTACTCCTGGACCCGCCACGGCAGCGGCGCCGAAGAGCCGTTCCTGTGGTTCAAGCGTTTCTGGCTGAATCGCCCCTTCTTCCTGGTTCGCGCGGCTATCTATCTGGCGTTGTGGATCTGGTTCGCGCACAAGCTGGTGGGCGCTTCACGGCGTCAGGATGAGGACGGCGATCTGGTCCACACCAGCCGCAACATTCGCACCTCGGCCATCTTCCTGGTGGTGTTCGCGCTCACGGTCTGGCTGGCCAGTTACGACTGGATCATGTCGCTCGAGCCGGAGTGGTACAGCACCATCTTCGGCATCTACAACTTCGCCGGTCTCGTCCTGAGCGGCCTGGCCGTGATCAACATCGTGGCCGTCGGCCTGGAGCGGCGCGGCGTCTTGCGCGGCTTCCTGACCGCGGAGCATCTCCACGACTTGGGCAAGCTGCTGTTCGCCTTCTCCACCTTCTGGATGTACATCTGGTTCAGCCAGTACATGCTGATCTGGTACGCGAACATCCCGGAGGAATCCGCGTACTTTGTCAAGCGCCTCCAGGGTTTTTGGGAACCGCTGTTCATTCTGAATGTCCTGCTGAACTGGGTCGTGCCCTTCGTGGTGCTGTTACACGTGCCGGCCAAGCGCAGCCCGGGCATGCTGCTGAAGATCTCCTGGGTGATCCTGGTGGGGCGCTGGGTGGACCTGTACCTGATGGTCATGCCGCCCTTCGCGGGCAAGAATCCGGTGTTCGGCGTGTGGGAGGTGGGGACCATGCTGGGAGCCGCTGGGGTCTTCTTCCTGACCGTGATCAGGGCCCTGTCCGAGGCGCCGGTGGTCCCACTTCGCGACCCGTACCTGGCCGAAAGTCTGCACTACCACACGTAGCGTGCCGGCTGTGATAATGTTCGACCCAAGGAGAACCTCGATCCATGCCCTCAGCCAGCAGGCGCGATTTTCTTCGCCAGGCGGCGATGACCGCTACCGCTCCCGCGATCCAGGCCGGATTCGCCCAGCGTAGTCCCAACGATACGGTCCGCGTGGCCGTGGTGGGTTTCCACGGCCGCGGCAAAGCGCACTACCGCGCTTTCGCCAAAATGCCCAACGTCCGGGTCGCGGCGCTGTGCGACGCCGACGAGCGTCTGTTCCCGGAGGCCGTCGCCGAGGTGGAAAAGCTGGCGGGCCACCGTCCCGACACCGAGTACGACATCCGCCGCCTGCTGGAGCGGAAAGATATCGACGCAGTCTCCATCGCCACTCCCGACTACTGGCACGCGCTGATGACCGTCTGGGCCTGCCAGGCGGGCAAGGATGTCTACGTGGAGAAGCCGGTCTCGTTCACGATTCTGGAGGGCCGCCGGATGGTGGAGGCCTCGCGCAAGTACCAGCGCATCGTGCAGGCCGGTCTGAACATGCGCAGCGAGCCCGAGGCGCGCGCCGCGGTGCGCCTGCTGCACCAGGGCCAGCTCGGCCAGGTTTATCGCGGCAAGGTCATGATTACCAAGCCGCGCGGCAGCATCGGACGGGTGCAGGAATCCTCCATTCCGGAAGGCGTCCACTGGGATCTGTTCCTGGGGCCGAGCCGCTACCGCCCCTACACCGCCAACCGCCTTCATTATGGCTGGCACTTCTTCTGGGACACCTCCACCACCGATATCGGCAACACCGGCGTGCATCACCTGGACCTGGCGCGCTGGGGCATGAACAAGCGCGTTCACCCCGTGAAGGTTCATTCCGCCGGCGGCTATTACGTGTGGAACTCCGAGCAGGAGACGCCCAATTTCCAGGTTGCCACCTTGGAATATGCCGACGGCGCCATTATGGATGTGGAGCTGTCCAATCTCTACGCGCCGCCTTCGCCCGTCTTCAACCTGTTCTACACCTCCGAGGGCTACCTGAGCTGCGGCGACGAATGGAAGGCCATGAAGGGCGTGTTCCAGCCGAGGGGACCGGAGACCTCGCCCACCGAGCACGCCACCGTGGCCAGTTTCCCTCGGGCTTCATACGTGCCCGGCCCGCCCATCGACCCCGCCTCTGAAAAATCCGTCAACCATTTCGAGAACTTCATCGCCTGCGTCCGTTCGCGCAAGCGGGAAGATCTATACTGCGACATCCTGGAGGGCCACCTGTCCACCACGCTCTGCCACATGGCGAACATTTCGTACCGGACCGGGCGGAAGCTGGTCTTCGATCCGGACCAGGAGCGATTCGTGGGAGACGACGAGGCCAATCGCTATCTGACCCGCGAATACCGCAAGCCGTATACGCTTCCCGACAAGGTCTGATACGCGTGAGAGGAGCCGCCTACTGTGCGTAGCGCTTCTTGAACTCCTCGGCCGCCTTTTTTCTAGCTTCGCGCTCGGCTGGCGTGGTCTTGCCCAGAAACCAGCGGTGATTCTCCGAGTTGAGGATCTGGTCGAGCTCGGCTTCCACCTTGCGGGCCGCCTCCACTTTGGCCGGGTCGCCGGACTGTGACGCCTTCTGCAGCACCTCGCGGAGTTGCGGCACAAACTCCATGTAGAAGCGATGGGCCACTTCGAAGTTGCCGTGCCATTGCGTGTAATCGGGTCCCATCATGGCCACGCCGTGCCGGGCCCGCCGCCCTTCGTGGTGCCAAAGGAAGAAGTAGGTGAATTCCAGCGGGTCGTCGAACTCGATATCGTTGCTGATCAGGTTCGCCGACCGGACCATGTTGAACAAACGAGTCGCCGGGCGTCCGAACTTGTCGTTGTACAGACCCACCGAACTGTCGAACTGCTGGTACCAGTTGTCGACCCAGTTGGGGGCATGGCAGGACGTGCACACCTGCTTCATGTCGCCGCGCCGGGCCTCCCAGGTCTTCACTTGGCGGCCCGCCGCTTTGGCCGCGGCGTCGATCTTCTCGGAAACCGGCGGCCGCAGCGTCCAGGAAATGCGCGATCCCACGTCGTGGGTGAGCGGCAAATCGGCCGTGGCGCTCATGTGGCAGGTGGTGCAGGTGGGACCCTGCTCGAAATCCTTCCCGGGAATCCACTGCTTTTTTTCCATCAAGGGTTCGTAGCGCGTTCGATTGGCGGCGAAGGCGATGCCGTGCTTGGATTCGGTATAGACCTCAATCTGCGGGTGGTCCGGCCCCATGTGGCAGCGGCCGCAGTTTTCCGGCATGCGCGCTTGCGCGCGGCTGAAGTTGTGGCGGATGTGGCATGCCGAGCAGGAGCCCTTGGAGCCGTCCGGGTTCAACCGGCCCATTCCGGTGTTGGGCCAGGTGGTCGGGTCGAGCTTGCCCTCGGCGAGAACCTTGACCTCCGAGCCGTGGCACTGCCAGCAGCCGCTCACCGCGGCCGGAGAGTCGCGCTTCATGTTGCCTTCCACCACTTCGGCCAGCACATTGTCCAGGCTTCCCAGGATCTTGGCCGCTTCCGAGTGGTGGCTGGCTTGGAATTCCTTGTACTCTTTGGGGTGACAGCTTGAGCAGTCCTTGGGGGAAACGATCACCGCGATGAAGGCGCCGTTGTGGTCGAACCCGTCCCGATCGCCCTTATCGGCTTTATGGCACTCGAAGCAGCCGATGGCGGACTTGGCGTGGGTGCTGCGTTTCCACTGCCCGACGATTCCGGGCGAAGACATCTCGTGACAGGCCAGACAGGCCTGGCTCTCGGCGCTGAGGGCCTTGGCCGCCGCCTTCTTGACAGGAGGCCGGGCCGGGGCCTGGGCTCCCCAAAGGATGCCGCTGAGAGAGCAGAGCAAGAGCAACCGCCGTAGGGTCATAGAAGTATCCTCAAGACCGGAATAACACAGATGCGCTCCGCCGCACAACGGGATACGCCGCGAAGGCCACACCCTGGCCTCATCCCCCGTATACTGGTAGTCGCGATGGCCGCACCCCCCTTCGTTCACCTGCATTGCCACACCGACTACTCGCTTCTGGACGGCGCTTGCGAGATCGGCCAGCTCATGGACCTGGCTGCCGCCCAACGGATGCCCGCCGTGGCCATGACCGATCACGGCAACCTCTTCGGCGCGGTCCAGTTCTACAACACGGCCAAGGCCAAGGGCATCCACCCGGTCATCGGCTGCGAGGTGTACGTCTCCCAACAGGGGTACAAGACGCGCTCGGAATCCGATCGCTACAACCACTTGATCCTGCTGTGCGAGAGCCAGGAAGGCTACCGCAATCTGATCCAGCTCGTCTCCACTGGATTCCTCGAAGGCTTTTACTACAAACCTCGCATCGACAAGGACCTGCTCGCCCGCCACTCCAAAGGCCTCATCGCCATGTCGGCTTGCCTGCGCGGCGACATCAACGAGACCATCCTGGCCGACCGCTACAACGACGCCCGTCGCATGGCTTACCAGTACAGCGATCTTTTCGGCCGCGACAACTTCTTCCTGGAAATCCAGGATCACGGTCTGGACCAGGACAAGCGGCTCACACCGCTGGTCAACCAGCTTTCGCACGAAACCGGCATCCCGCTGGTAGCGACCAACGACTCCCACTACCTGGGCCGCGACGACGCCCGGGCCCACGAGATCCTCATGTGCATCCAGACCGGCAAGACCATGTCCGATCCGTCGCGCATGCACTGGGATCACCCCGAGTTCTACCTCAAGTCGCGCGACGAGATGATGGCGTTGTTCGGCGAGCTGGAGGAGGCCGTCAACCGCACCGGCGAGATCGCCCAGCGCTGCCAGGTCAGTCTGGAGGAGGTCAAGGAGCCGTTCCCGCGTTTCGAAGTCCCCCCGGAGCACACGACCGACTCCTATTTCTCCTACGTCGCCCGCCAGGGCTTCGAGAAGCGCCGCCCACGCCTGGAAGCGATGCGCGCCGCCGGGCACCTCAAGTTCGACCTGCCCGCCTATGCCGAGCGTCTCGACCGCGAGATCCGGATGATCCAGCAGATGAAGTTTTCGGGCTACTTCCTGATCGTCTGGGATTTCATCCGCTTCGCCAAGTCCCGCAAGATCCCGGTGGGACCGGGGCGAGGATCGGCGGCAGGCAGCCTGGTCGGATACGCCATGGAGATCACCGACATCGACCCGCTGCAGTACGGCCTGCTGTTTGAGCGCTTCCTCAACCCGGAGCGCATCAGCCTGCCCGATATCGATATCGATTTCTGCACTCGCGGGCGGGGCGAAGTGATCCAGTACGTGACCGAAAAGTACGGCCGCGAGCAGGTCGCCCAGATCATCACCTTCGGCACATTGGGCGCGCGCGCCGCCATCAAAGACGTCGGGCGGGTCCTCGATATGAGCTTCGCCGACGTGGAGCGCATCACCAAGCTGGTGCCGAGCGTCCTCAACATCAGCCTGCCCGACGCCATCAAGGCCGAACCCGCCTTCCAGGAGGCCGCCCGAAAAGACCCTCGCGTGGCCGACATCCTCAGCGTCGCCCAGCGGCTGGAAGGGCTCTGCCGCAACGCCTCGGTGCACGCCGCCGGAGTGGTCATCTCGCCCGAGCCGCTCAAGAATCTGGTTCCCCTCTACCGCACCAACCGCGAGGAAATTGTCACTCAGTACGACATGGGTGGTCTTGAAAAACTCGGGCTGCTCAAGATGGACTTCCTCGGGCTGACCACCCTGACCATCATCGACGACGCCCTGAAACTGATCGAGCAGCACCGCGGCGTGCGGATCGCGCTAGAGGATTTGCCGCTCGACGACGCGGCCAGCTATGAGATTTTCTCCAAGGGCCTGACCAGCGGCATCTTCCAGTTTGAATCCGGCGGCATGCGCGACATTCTTCGCCGCTACCAGCCCACCCGCATCGAGGACCTCACCGCCCTGAACGCGCTCTATCGCCCCGGTCCGCTCCAGGGCGGCATGGTGGACGACTTCATCGACCGCAAGCACGGCCGCAAGGCGATTTCCTACGACCTGCCCGACCTGCGGCCCATCCTGGAAGAGACCTACGGCGTGATCCTCTACCAGGAGCAGGTCATGCAGATCTCCAACGTCCTGGCCGGCTACTCACTGGGCGAGGCCGACATCCTGCGCCGCGCCATGGGCAAGAAGAAGGCCGAGGAGATGGCCGCGCAGCGCGAGCGCTTTCTCCAAGGAGCGCTGGCCAAGGGCTTTCCCCAGAAGAGGATCGAAAAGATCTTCGACCTGATGGAGCAGTTCGCCGGCTACGGCTTCAACAAGTCCCACTCGGCGGCCTACGCGTATCTGGCCTACGTCACCGCCTACCTCAAGGCGCATTACCCGGTGGACTTCATGGCCGCGTTGCTCACCTCGGAAACGGGCAACGTGGGCAAAGTGGTCAAGTACATCAATGAGTGCCGCGACATGGGAATCACGGTGCTGGCGCCCGACGTCAACTCCAGCGACTTCAGCTTCACGCCCGACGGGGACGCCATCCGCTTCGGGCTCGGCGCCATCAAGCAGATCGGGCCCAACGCCGTCGACGCCATCCGTGCCGCCCGCTCGGGGATCGGAGGATTTCGCACCCTCTTCCAGTTCTGCGAGAAGGTCGATCTCACCTCCATCAACAAACGCGTGCTGGAGAGCCTGATCAAAGCCGGGGCCATGGATGCGCTGGAAGGCACGCGCTCGCAAAAACTCGCCGCCATCGATTCCGCGATGGAGGCCGGCCAGCGGGCCTGGAAGGACCGTTTGAGCGGCCAGGACAGCTTGTTTGGCGGCGAGGTCCACCAGGACCATCCCGAGCTGCCGCTGCCCCAGGTTCCCGACTGGACCCCCAAAGAGAAGCTGGCCGCCGAGAAGGAGATGCTGGGCTTCTATGTAACCGGCCACCCGCTGGATCACTTTCGCGACAAAGTGAAGGATCTGGCCACGCACGACTCCAGCAACCTGGAGGGCTTGGCCAAAGGCGTCGAGGTCGCGCTGTGCGGTGTGATCACCACCATCCAGCGCCGGCGCAACCGTGAGCAGAAGCCGTGGGCCTCGATGCAGCTCGAAGACCTGGGGGGCGCCGTGGAAGCGCTGCTGTTCACCACCAACTACGAGCGCCTCGCTCCCATGCTCATCGAAGATCAGGCCGTGCTGGTCCGCGGCCTGGTGCTGCCCGAAGAAAACGCGCCGCCCAAAGTGTCCGTTCAGGAGATCGTGCCGCTGGAGGTCGCTCGCGTGCCTCTGCCCTCGCTGATCTCCATCCGCGTCTGGTTGGGCCGCGACCGCCAGATCGAGCCCGCCGCCGAACTGGCCAAGCTCTTCCAAGCCAAGCCCGGCGAGACCGAGGTCCGCTTCCGCCTGGAGCTTCCGCGCGATTTTTCCGTTATCCTGGATGTACCGGCCAAAGTGCGGCCGGATCGCGAGTTCCGCGCGGCCATGGAACAGATCTGCGGCCCGGACGCGCTCGAAGTGCTCGCCCAATAGACGATGGAACCCCAACCCGTGGCAGCCCCCGAAGCGCCCCCCAACGAAGCCTGGCAAAGGGTCCAGCTTGCCCGCCACCCCAAGCGTCCCCATACGTTGGACTACATCCAACGCCTGTTCACGGAGTTCCACGAAATCCACGGCGACCGCTCTTACGGCGACGACCCGGCCATCGTCAGCGGCATGGGCTTCTTCGAAGACCGTCCCGTCATGATCGTGGGCGAGCAGAAAGGACGGGACACCAAGCAAAAGCTGTACCGCAATTTCGGGATGCCCAAGCCGGAGGGGTACCGCAAAGCCATCCGGGTGATGCAGGTGGCCGCCAAGTTCGGCCGCCCCATAGTGACCTTTCTCGATACGCCCGGCGCTTATCCCGGCATCGACGCCGAAGAGCGCGGCCAGGCCGAGGCCATCGCGCGCAATCTGCGCGAAATGGCGCGGATCAACACCCCCATCGTGTGCATCTGCATCGGCGAGGGCGGCTCGGGCGGCGCCCTGGCCCTGGGGGTCGGCAACCACGTCTACCTGCTGGAGAACGCCATCTACAGCGTGATCTCGCCGGAGAGTTGCGCCGCCATCATCTATCGCGAATCGGCCCGCGCCGCCGAGGCCGCCGCCGCCCTCCGGCTCACCGCCGAGGATCTGCTCCGCCTCGGCTTGATCGACGGCATCATACCCGAGCCGCCCGGCGGCGCCCAGGAAGACGCCGATGCCGCCGCAGCCTGCGTCCGGGAATCGCTGCGCTGGTCGCTCGACCAGTTGGGCCTGCTTTCGGCGGAAGAGATCGTCGCCCATCGCTACGAGAAATTCCGCCAGATGGGGAACTTCTTCCTGTGAGAAAGAAGAAGGCCGTTCTGCTCGGTATCCTCTTCTTGCTGGCGGTGGTGGTGGCGCTGGTTTGCACTACCATGGGCCAAAGCCGTTACCGCGTGGAAGCCTGCATGGAATTCCGGGGGCGAACGTCCTGCCGCATCGCCGGGGGCGCCACTCAAAACGCCGCGCTGCGCGCCGCCGTCACCAACGCCTGCGCGGACATCGCCTCGGGGGTCACCGACACCATCCAGTGCGAGAACGGCGTGCCCAAGAGCTTCATCTGGCTCTCCCAGCCCAAAGTCACCATCGGAAAATGACCCCTATGCTACAATCCTCCAACATGCGTGGACTTGCCGTGGCGGGGACGATCGCCGCGGCCTCCGCGCTGGCGGCCTGGGCGGTGCGCGGCCGCTCGTCGCCGGTCTTCGGCCCTTCGATCTATCGAGGCTCCGCCGCGCGGCGCTCCCTCGCTCTCACTTTCGACGACGGGCCCAGCGAAGCAACTCCCGGTCTGCTGCGCATCCTGGACGAATTCGGCGCGGCCGCTACGTTTTTCGTCTGTGGCCGGAACGTGGAGCGGCTGCCCGGCGTCGCGCGCGAAGTGGCGGCGCGCGGGCACGAGATCGGCAACCACTCCTGGTCCCATGCCCGTTTCTGGCTGCGCTCCCCGGCTTTTATCGCCCAGGAACTGGCGCGCGCCCAGTCCGCGATCCGGGAAACCACGGGCCGCACCCCCACCTTGTTCCGCGCCCCTTTTGGCGCGCGCTGGTTCGGCCTGCGCCAGGCCCAGCGCCAGATGAACCTGCTCGGCGTGATGTGGACCGTCGTCGGCCTGGATTGGAAGCTTCCCGCCGAGCGTATTGCCCGAAGAGTTCTGGCCGCCGCGTCAAATGGCGCGATCGTCTGTCTGCACGACGGCCGCGGCCTGGAGCCCAATCCCGATATCCATGAAACTCTGGCCGCGGTCAGCCGCCTCCTGCCGGAGCTGCGTGGGCGCGGATTTGCGTTTGAAACCGTGAGTCAACTTCTATGTCCGAACCACTGAGCGTCACCCAGCGGGTGCTCAATACCATCGCCGCCACCCAGCGCATCCCCCCGGAGAGAGTCACCATAGACAGTAGCTTTCAGGAGCTGGGCATCGACTCGATGGACGGCGTCAACATCCTGTTTGCCCTGGAGAACGAGTTCGACCTCACGATCCCCGACGAGCAGGCCAAGTCGATCCGCGGCATCCGGGAAATGGTCGAAGGCGTGGAAAAACTGCTGGCCGCCAAGTAGCCCTCCATGCGCCGCGTCGCCATCACCGGTCTGGGCGCCATCTCGGCTCTCGGGCGCAATCTCGACGAGTACTGGTGCGCCTTGCGGACCGGCCGCTCCGGCATCGCCCCGCTGGAGTGCCTCCCGCCGGGAACGCTCCGCTTCGCGAACGGCGCCGAAGTGCGCGGCTTCAGCCACCGGGGATACTTCGCCGACAAGCAGGCCGACTTTGTCGACCGCTTCGCGCAGTTCGGCGTGATCGCCGCGCGCGAGGCTGTCTCCGGCGCCGCCCTGGAATGGACGCCGGAGTTGCGCGAATCCACCGCCATTGTCACCGGCTCCTGCGTCGGCGGCCAGACCACACAGGACCTGGGTTTCGTCAACCTCTACAAGCTGGGCCTGCCGCGCGTCAACCCCCTCACGATTCCGCGCGTGATGAGCAGCGCCGGCGCCAGCCAGATTTCCATGGAGTTCGGCATCACCGGCCCGGCCTACTCGATCTCGACGGCCTGCTCCTCGTCCGGGCACGCCATCGGTCAGGCTTTCTGGATGGTGCGCGGCGGGCAGGTGGAAGCAGCCATTACCGGCGGCTGCGAAGCCCCGTTCAGCATGGGGAACCTCAAGGCCTGGGAGGCCATGCGCGTGGTTTCGCCGGACACCTGCCGCCCCTTTTCCAAGGACCGCACGGGCATGATTCTGGGCGAAGGCGCAGCCATGCTGGTGCTGGAGCCGCTGGAAGCGGCGCAGGCCCGCGGCGCTCGCATCCACGCCGAGATCGTCGGATTCGGCATGTCCGCCGACGCCAACCACATCACGCAGCCCTCGATTGACGGCGCGGCCCGCGCCATGCGGTTCGCTCTGCGCGACGCCGGGCTGTCGCCCGAGCAAGTCGGCTACATCAACGCTCACGGCACGGCCACGCAGGCCAACGATGTCACCGAAGCCGCCGCTATCCGCGCCGTGTTCAACGCCCACGCGCCCCGGCTGGCCGTCAGCTCCACCAAGTCGATGCACGGCCACACGCTGGGCGCGGCCGGCGCGCTGGAAGCGCTGGCTTCCATCCTGGCGCTGCGCGAGGGCATCCTGCCCCCGACCGCCAACTTCACTACCCCCGATCCCGAATGCGACCTAGACGTGATCCCCAACCTCGCGCGCCCGGCGCAGGTCGAGTACGCGATGTCCAACTCGTTCGCTTTCGGCGGGCTCAACGCGGTGCTGGTCTTCCGGCGCGCGTAGCGCGGCAGGCTATGCCGTCACCAGGCGCAGATGAAAGGATTTGGGCCGCGTGAGCTGCTCATAACCCAGGACGCTGAGCGCGCAGCCCCGCCCGGAGTCCTTCACGCCTGTCCAGGCCAGCGCCGGGTCCAGGTAATCGCAGCGGTTCATGAACCAGGTGCCGGTCTCAATCTGGTCTCCGATGCGGACCGCGGCGGCTTCGTCGGTGGTCCAGATCGCGGCGGTCAACCCGTACGGGCTGTCGTTCATAAGCTGGATGGCTTGCGCTTCGGAGTCTACCGCCATGATGCCGGCCACCGGACCGAAGGTCTCCTCTCTCATCACGCGCATCCGGTGATCGACGTTCGTCAGGATCTGCGGCGCCAGGTAGGGTGTCGCCGGCCGGTCGGCGGGAAACTCGCGCGGATCCAGGTGAGCCACCGCGCCCTGGCCTACGGCCTCGGCAATCTGACCGCGCACGAACTCCGCCGCACTGGTCCTGACCATGGGCCCCAGCGTGGTTTCCGGCAACAGCGGATTGCCGAGCTGGTACGCCTGAGTCAACCGGACCGCGCGCTCGACGAACTCGTCATACACGGCGCGGTCGACGTAGATGCGCTCGATGCCGCAGCAGGACTGGCCGGAGTTGAACATGGCGCCATCCACCAGGTTCTCGGCGGCGTGGCCGAGGTCGGCGTCGGCCCGCACATAAGCCGGATCTTTACCTCCCAGTTCCAGCGCGGCCCCGGCGAAGCGGCGGCTGGCCGCGCCTTGCACGGAATGGCCGCCCTCGACCGACCCGGTGAACGCCACGAATCCGATCCGCTCATCGCCAATCACCTTCTCGACGTCCGCGTGGCTCAGGTGCAGGAACTGGAATACAGTGTCCGGCAAGCCGGCCTCGCGGAAGGCCGCGGCATAGCGTTCCGCGCACAGGGGCGTCTGGGCGGAGGACTTCAGCAGCACCGCGTTGCCCGCCACGATGGCCGGCACGATCGAGTTGACCGACGTAAGGTACGGATAGTTCCAGGGGGCGATGGTGAACACCACTCCCACCGGTTCGCGGCGAATGAAGCGCGTGAAGCCGGGTTTCGGCGAGACTGGGATGTCGGCGAGCGCCCGCGGCGCGATCTCAATCATGTACCGGGCGCGTTCGGCGAATCCGCGCCGGATCTCCATCGGCGCGTACCGCACGGGGCGGCCCATCTGCCAACTGAGTTCCTCGCCGATCGCATCGGCTTTGGCTTCCATCGCTTCGACGAAGCGCAGGGCAACCGCCGCGCGCTCGGGTAGCGGCGTGGCACGCCATCGCCGCTGCGCCGTCACCGCCTGGTCGAGGGCCGCTTCGATCCGCGGGCCGGCGGCCAGCTCGCGCTCCACCAGGACCCGTCCGTCCACGGGTGAGATCGTCTTCTGAATGTTCATGCTCAGGCCGGCGCCGTCAGCCGCTGCTTCAGGAAAGCCAGCCCTTTCACGCCGTGGAAGCTGTGAGCCGCGTTGAAGGTCTCCTGCTCGATGCGGTCGGCTGCGCCCAGGACTTCATACACCTTCCGCACGCGCGCGAAACTGGCGCGGAAGGCGTCGATGGGGAAGATATCGTCCTTCTCGCCGGATTCGGCAAACAGCGGGCGCGGCGCGATCAAGCCGGCGATGTCGTACATCTCGGCCCAGTTCAGAATGCCGGGGACGTAGTTGTCCATGCAGTGGGAGAGGCTGAAGATGCTGTCGCGGAAGGTGCACAGGTAGCCCGAGACCATGGCGGCCCGGATGCGGGGCTCCATCGCGGACGAGAACAAGGTGCACGTGCCGCCGCCCGAGATTCCCATGCACCCCACGCGGGTCGCGTCCAGCTCCTTGCGGGTTTCGATCCAGTCGATGGTGCGCATCACGTCGCGCACGCGCCAGCCGATCATGGTCTGGCCCAGCAATAGAGCCGACCCGGCGATGGGCTGGCAGGAGGAGCGGCCCAGCGCGCCCTTCCTGGCGGCCGGATCGCGGCGGCAACCGAAGGCGATCGGCTCGATTGCCGCCGCCGCGAGGCCCTGCTCGACCACCTGGAGGGCGAAGTCGTGCTGGTAGCCCTCCTTGCCGGTGCGGTCGCGGCCCTCCGCGTCGATCCCCACGATGTCGTCGACGCCGCGGCCATGGCCGGGGACACAAATCACGGTGGCGTGTGGCGCCTGGCCCTTGGACGGTGTCAGCAGGTAGGCCAGCACGTGCAACCCGGGCTCGCTCGAGAAGACCAGTTTTTCGCGGCGGTAGCCCGGGAACTCGCGAGTTTCGAGCGTGATGGGATTCAGCGGAGCGCGGGAGCGCGGCGGCATGCCCAGCAATTCGGTGAGCTTGGCCCGCAGCTTGTTCTGCCAGGCTTCGGCCTGCTTGCGGCTGGTTGCCCGGAAGGTCAACCGCAGCGGGGCCTTCTCATAAAGCTTACGGCTATAAATCAGCGGGTCGAAGGCCGCGCCGTCCACCTTCGATTCAAAGCCGTCCAGCGCGCCGGTGTACTTGGACGCGGCCCGGGCCGTCTTGCGGCCGGCCAGTGCGCCGGCGGCGGCCAGGGCGGCGAGTTGGCGGCGGGTCATCACAGGTTTACGGGAACAACTTCTTCGAAGATCGTGGGCGGCACTTGGATCCCCGCCACTCGCAACCGGTCCATGATCTTGGGCATCACACCCGTCCCGCGGAATTTCCCCTGCACTTTTCCGGCGTCGGTGACTCCCAGCCGCTCGAACACGAAAATATCCTGCAACTGGATACGGTCGTCGGCCACGCCCAGAACTTCGGCGATGCTGACGATCTTGCGGGTGCCGTCCTGAAGGCGCGATACCTGCACCACCAGCCGGATCGCCGAGGCCAGTTGCTGCAGGATCACCCGAGTGGGGATCTCCAGGTCGGCCATCAGAACCATGGTTTCCAGGCGCGAGAAGGCGTCGCGCGGCGTATTGGCGTGCACCGTGCTCATCGACCCCTCGACGCCGGTGTTCATCGCCTGCAACATGTCCAGCGCCTCCGCGCCGCGGCACTCGCCCACGATGATGCGGTCCGGGCGCATACGCAGCGCGGTGCGCAACAGTTGGCGCTGGTTGATGCCGCCCTCTTTGTTCAGGTTGGGCGGCCGGGTCTCGAACTTGACCACGTGCCGCTGCTGCAATTGCAGCTCGGCGGTGTCCTCGATGGTGATGATGCGCTCTTCTTCCGGAATGAAGCGGGAGAGCGCGTTCAGCATGGTCGTTTTGCCGGAGCCCGTTCCGCCCGAAATCAGGACCGTTGCCTTGGACTGCACGCAGGCGGCCAGAAACTTCATCATGCTGGGCATCAACGTCTTGTACTGGATCATCTCGTCCTGCGTGATGACGTGGCGGCCGAAGCGGCGGATGCTGACGCAGGGGCCGTCCAGCGCCAGCGGCGGGATGATGGCGTTGACGCGCGAGCCATCCGCCAGGCGGGCGTCCACGATGGGCTGCGCCTCATCGATGCGCCGGCCCACTTGCGAAACGATCTTTTCGATAATGTGCAGGAGGTGGGCGTCGTCCTTGAAGCGCACCGATGTTTCCGACAGCTTGCCGTTCCTCTCGATAAAGACCTTGTCGTGGCGGTTAACCAGAATATCGGAGATGGACGGTTCTTTGAGCAGCGGCTCCAGCGGCCCCAGTCCCAGCACTTCGTCGAGCACTTCCTCGACGATCTTGTTCTGCTCGGCCGTGGTCATGGGGACGCGCTCGTCTTCGAGCAGCCGCTCGACCACGCGTCCGATCTCGGTTCGCAGCCGGTCCTTGGGCACGGACGAGACGCGATCCAGGTTCAGAACGCCGATCAGCTTCTTATGAATTAGCGACTTCAGCTCGAAGTTGCGATCCGAAGGGCGGGCCGCGGCCGGCATGGCTCCGGGTCGCGGCGGTTGCGGACGATAACTGCTACCCAAGGGGTTCTCCTCCGGGACGGACAGGCTCGAAGCCTGCACAATCAATTATAACCCCTGGGCCCAATGGAGGTTGCCAGCGGTGAGGGCTGCTATGGCTACGTGGCGCGCCCGTGCTACAGTGGATAGTTCCCTCCCGATATGACAGCTTCTCCCACGGAAATCGTCAGCGCTCATAGCCCCGATTCCGACGATGCCTTCATGTTCTACGGGCTGGCCACCAAGAAGGTCCGGTCCGCCAAGGTCGCCTTCCGGCACGTGCTGGAGGATATCGAGTCCCTGAACCGCAAGGCGATGGAGGGGATGTACGAGCTGAGCGCGATTTCCTACCACGCCTATCCGTACGTGGCCGACAAGTATGTGGTGATGGCCAGCGGATCCAGCATCGGGGACGGATACGGGCCCCTGGTGGTGGCCAACCGTCCCATGGAGCCGTCCGAGCTGCGGGGCAAGCGGATCGCTATTCCAGGCACGATGACCAGCGCCTTTCTGACGCTGAAGCTGATGGAGCCGGATTTCACGCCGGTCGTCGTGCCTTTCGACAAGATCCTGGACGCGGTGCGCGAGCGCTCGGTGGACGCGGGGCTGATCATTCACGAGGCCCAGTTGACCTTCGGCCGCGGAGGGTTTCACCGCATCGTCGACCTGGGCCGCTGGTGGAAGGCGACCTACGATCTGCCGCTACCGCTGGGGTGTAACGTGCTGCTGCGCGCCCTGCCGCCGGAGTTGATGAGCGAATGCTGCCGCCTGATGCGCGAGAGCATCCAGTACGCCCTGGACAATCACGACGAAGCCCTCGCCTACGCGCTGCAGTTCGCCCGCGACATGGAACCGCGCCTGGCCGAAAAATTCGTGGGGATGTACGTCAATCACTACACCATCGATTGCGGCGACGTGGTTCCGGCGGCGGCCCAGAAGCTGCTCGACCTGGGCTATGAGGCGGGCATCGTGCCGAACAAGGTGCAGATGGAGTTCGTGCGCTAGCCCTTACTCCGCCCGCGGCTCCGCCCGCAACTGGGCCAGCGTTCCGGTGACCCGGAGTTGGCGGGCGCCGGTGGAAAGCTGCAACAGCATCCGGCCGTCGCTCTGGCGCGCTCCGGCGCCCAGGAAGAGCTCGGTGGCGGTGGCCAGTTGCAATTCGGTAAGGCGCAGGCGCGGCGGGCGCTGGGCCCAGTCGAGTTTGTAGCAGCCGGAGGCGGTCTTAACCGCGCCGATTCCGTCCAGCTCGATCTCGCGCCCGCTGAAGGAGCCCTCGGCGCGCAGGTGCGCCGGCAGCTCCTGGCCCAGGCCGCGGGTTTCCAGAACGGCGTCGGCGTCCAGCTTGCCGCCTTGGTAGTCCATGCCCTCCACGCGGAACGTGCCGCGATAGGCGGGAGCGGCTCCGGAGAGGTTGGCGGTCAGTTGTCCCACGGCAAGACCGTTTTCCACGCCGGCTTGCGCGACCGTCATCCGGACGCGGTCGGCGTCCCACTGGAGGCGCGCCCGCAGCTTCGTCAGGGTCAAATCGCCGGCCACCAGGCTGCCGATCTGCAAGGCGCCCTCGGCGCGGCGCGCGGCCAGCCAGTCGGGCAGCTTGGCCCGGCCCAGTCCCAGTGTTCGCTTCAGGAATCCCTCGCGGCGCTGCAGCGCGGGCAACCACAGCCGTTCCAAGTCCATGGCGTCCATCTCGGGTACCACCAGGCGGAAACGGTGCGGGCGCGCGGCGCCCGGTTCATAGCGATAATCCCCGCTGAAATCGATTCCGCCGGCGCTGGCCTCGATCTTGTCGACCACCAACCGCGCGCCCTGGATCTGAGCAGCCGCCGTGCCGATGAGCACCGGCCCCGCTATGCCGGGGATTGCCGTTTCCACCTCGCGGAGCTCGACCTGCCCGCTCCAACCCTTTTCGGATTGATACCGGAGACGGCCCTTCCAGGCGCCCGCGCTGAGCGAGTCCAGCAACGGCGCCGGCCCCCCCGCCGCCTGCAACGGCAGCGCGGTGACGCCCATCTCGCCGCTGGACAGGGACAGATCGAGCTCGCCGGTGGTCCAGCGATACTGAAGCTCCAGATCGGCTTGCTGGTCCTGACCGGCCCGCACCACCGCCGACGGCACGCGCAGGGAGTCTCCATCCAGGACCACATCGGCCTGAGAGAGCCGGATAGGCGGGGCGCCGGCCAGCGTCAACGTGGCTTCCCGAACGGCGAGTTTTCCTTGCAGGCTGCCGCCGCCGGAGTAGACGGCCGCGCCGTCCAGCGCGCCGCTGAGCTGAATGTGCTCCGCCAGCGGCGCGCCCATGTGGCGGGCCACCGGAATCAGGTGTTCGGCCGGGAAACTGTGGCAGGTGAAGACCACGGCCCAGCGAGGCTCGGCCAGAAAGCCGGCCACGCGGTAACGCACCGACAGCGGCAGGTCCTGTTTGCCGTCGGGATGCGACTCGACTTCGAGCCGCTGGTCGACTAGATCCAGCCGCCCTCGCAGGGCCGCCGAGAGAACGTCCTTCATGGGCGTCTGGTCCCAGCGATGGAGCTCTTCCAGGCTCGCCCGGCCCCCGATTTGAATATCGTGAAGCGGGCCGGTCAGGCGCAGCCGGGAAGAGATCAGACCGTGCACGCCGACGTCGCGGCCGTAGATTAGCGCCGCGATTTCCCCTATCGGGCTGCGCTCCAGCTCCAGGTCGAGGTTCAGCCGCTCGGGGCGTCCCGCTTCTCCACGAGTAAAACTGCCCTGGCCCACGAAGCTACCCAGCCAGCGCGCCGCCCGGTCGGTGCGAGCCGGCTCGCCGGAGAACTTCAGGCGCCACGCCTCGCCCGCGCTTTCGGGAGCCACGACGTCGAGGTCGGTGTTGCTGAGATAAAAAACGGACTTGGTGTCGCCGAACTTGAAGTTGATGCGTCCGCCGCGGACCGCGATCTTGGGCAGGCCGGCGATCACACGCGAGGCCGCCAGCGGCTCGAAGTTCCAGCGCGTGGTCTTCACCAGGTTGACGATGGGATCTTCCAGCCGCAGCGAGGCGAATTCCAGCCGCCGGGTCCACAGCGACATCAGTTGGGGACGCGCCTGGAGCGAATCGACCCAGGCGAAAGGCTCGATCCCGAAGGCCGGATCTTCGTGGATGACGACGTCGGCAATGGAGAAACCCGCGCCGGAAAAGAGGCTGAAGCGCACCTTGCCGATCTCGACGCGCCGTCCCAGCGAGGACTCCAGGGCGGCGCGGATGGCGTTGCCGTAGCGGTCCGCGTTGAGATACGGCGCGCCGATGCCCGCGGCCAGAAACAGCAGAATCGATGCGCCCAGGGTGCGCCAAAGGATTCTCCGGAACTTCATGGGACCCCGATCAGCCGCCGGTAAGCGGCCGCATCGTCGATGTCGTCCAGCACGCCGGGATCGTCGACCTCCACGTAGCTGGCTGGGGAGGCGTGGCGCCGCACCACCACTCGCGCCTGCGAATCCGGCGGCAGGGCCAGCAGCTCCGCGGTCAGATCCCGGTGAAAGAAGACCGGATGGCCGCGCCGCCCCTGGAAGGTCGGGATAGCCACAGGCGCGTTCCGGTGCTCGATCAGCCGCTCGAGGGTCGAGCCGCGGACATTGGGATGATCGACCAGGGTGAACAGCACCCCGTCCGCGTCCGGCGGTACGGCGCGCAATCCGCACTGCACGGAAGTCAACTGGCCCTGGCGATAGTCCGGATTCACCACGAAGCAGGCGCGCTCCGGGTGGCGCAACCCGCACCTGATGGCCTCCGGTTCATGCCCCAGCACGACCACCACCGGGGCGCAGCAGGCGGCGAACAGCCGGGTGAGACGGTCAAGGAAGCACTCGCAGTG
>JACOSH010000238.1 GCA_016178945.1 Acidobacteriota bacterium | reverse complement strand
GCCGGTGGTCGGGAACAGGCCGTCAACAACAGGAGCAGTGGGAGAGCGCGCCTCAACCCCGAACCTCGATCTCCAGCGGCGCGAATCGCCGCCGTCCCACCCGGACTTCCACTTGCCGCAGCCCAGCCGCCACGGCCGCCGGCAGATCGTAGTTGGCCTCGTAGCAGCGCTCGCTCGGGTTGGTGCAAAACAGGTCCAGGCCCTCTGCCGGCGCTCCGTCGATCGACACGCGAAGCTGGTCCGGCGCGGCCAGGTCCTCCAGGCAGAGCTTCACCGAGCGGCTGACGATCACGTTGCGGGACAGCAGGTTCACGCCGTCGGTGACGACCACGATGCGCGGCACGGCCGGTCCGGGGGGAATCACGCGAATCCAGCCGTCCCCGAGCGGCTCTCCGAACCATTCGAGCTCCACCGGCGCGAGACCCGTGCGCATCCCCGGCGGCAGCAGCGCGTTCACCTGGCACAGTCCGTCGAACACCTGCGGGCCGATGTAGACCGGCGCGGCCGGTTGGCCGTCCACCAGCACCTTCAGCGCGTTCAGGTCGCAGTCCGGCGGAAGATTCTCGACCCACGCCGAGATCGAGGCGAAGCGGCCGCCGGCCGGAACCACCGCTTCCCCGCTCTGGGCGTTGCACACGCTTCTGACTCGCGCCGATGCCGCGGGACGGCTCTCGCTGATCCGCTCGAACCAGCCCGGCGGCTGCTTGCGCAGCGTCGTCCACATGTATTGCGTGGAGGCCCCCTCCAGGGCCAGCAGTTGCAAATCTTCGCGGCGCGCGAATTCGGCGACCTCCGAGGCCCCGATGCGCACCCCGCTCCAGGTGGAATACTGCTGCGCCGTGGGCGGCAGCCCGTTGATCTGGCAGCGCAGGATTCCGCCCGGCTTCAGCACCCGCCGCGCTTCCCGCAGATACGAGAACACCACCTCGCGGCTGGGAATGTGCTGGAACACCGCGTAGGAGTACACGAAGTCGAACATCTCGCCGCCGTAGGACGCCAGGTCGGCGCCGGAGGTCAAGCGCGGAAAAGTGTTGGGGGTGTCTTGCAGCAGCCGGGTGGCGAGGCGGATCATACCGTCGGACACGTCTACGCCGTGAACTTCCCCAAAATTCCAGCTCATGGGGAGCATCAGGCGCCCGGGCCCGCATCCGATTTCCAGAGCCCTCCGCGCCCGGCGATCCCCCAGACCAAGCCGCTTCAGCTCGGCCTCCAGGCTGCGCACCACGTCCGCGGCGGTCGCCAGGAATTCGCCGCTGTCCTGATCGCGGCGGCCGAACGCGACATAGTAGAAGGCGTCTTCTCTCGCGCGCTCGTTCCAGTCGGCGCGCATCCGCTCCAGTGCCGTGTGCTCCGCCACTATCGAGCTATTCTATCGTTAATGGCGATCGCCTTTAAGAATGTGGTTTGCCCGCCCTTGCGGGCCTTCAGCGCGGCCGCGCCGGACCGGGCGACCGTTGGAATCGTCGGCGAGGACGGCGCCGGAAAGGGCGCGCTGCTGCGCGTGGGCTCGGGCCATATCACCCCGGCCTCCGGCTCGGTGTCCGCAGGCAAGCGCCGCCGCCTGATCGGGCCTTCCGATCCCTTGAACTTCGCGCCCGTCGACGTCCTGCTGCTCGACCATGCCTTCGCGCTGCACGACGGGGGCTCGCGCGCCCGCGCTCTGATCGCCCTGGAGCAGTTGCGGCGCGCCGGAACCACCATCCTGATGGTCTCGCATGAAGAAGGCTGGCTGCGCCAGACCTGCGACGAGCTGTGGTGGATTCACGACGGCAAGCTGGCCGGCCGCGGCGATCCCTCGGTGGTGCTGGAGGCCTATCACCGCCATATCTCCGAGCGCTTGCGCTCCTGGGGCGAGTTGCAGACGCCGCCCATTTCCACTCACGCGCGGCGCGGCGACAGCCGGGCCGAAGTCGAGGGCATCGAAACGCTGGGCGAAGGCGGCCGACCGACCGGCATCTGGCGCAGCGGGGAGCCGGTCGAGGTGCGCGTGACCGTCCGCTTTCTGGAAGCCGTCGCCGACCCGGTGATCGGACTGCTGATCCGCAGCCGCGTCGGCCTGGATGTCTACGGCACCAACACCGAGCTGGAAAAGCTCAAGCTCGGTCCTCGCGCCGCCGGCGACACGCTGCGGATCAGCTTCCGATTCAACTGCGAGCTGTGCCCGCAGGAGTACACCCTGACCGTGGCTTCGCACGATCCCGACGGGACACGCCACGATTGGCTGGAAGACGCCGTGGCCGTGGCCGTGACCGACACGCGCTACACCGCCGGAGTGGCCAATCTGCGGGCCAAGGTGACGGTGGGCTGACGCCGCTACTTGCTGCCTTCCAGGATATACGTCGGGGCCAGTCCGGAGGAAGAGGAGAATCCGGGCAGGCCGCCCGAGGAGAGCCAGCTTGAGCAACTCAACACGCGGCCCAAGTAGGCATGCGGATGCAGGTCCACGCGCATGTCCTTGAACTCCAGGTGGCCGTAGGTTTCCAGCGGAAACTGCACCACGGCCGGGTCCACCCGCTCCTGCACCACATAGGGCGCCCGGCGGGTCTGCTGCATCGCCCGGTCCCAGCCGGGGGCGTCCATCTCCCATCCCAAGAACGTACTCTGACCGCTGTGCTCGTCGTTGGGCTTCAGCACCAGGGTCTCGCGGTGCTTCAAGATGTAATCCTCAAGATCGATGGTCCGGCCCTTGCGGGTGGTCTTGGAGGGAGCCACCAGCCGTGTCCAGGGCACGTGCTCGGCGATCGCCTTCCGCTCGGCGGCCGGGAACTTCCCGGTCAGCGACTCGTCGGTCAGCAATCCCAGGAAGGCCCGCTTGTCCGCCAGCTCGGAGCGGAAGCTGTTGACCATGCAAACGGCCCGTGCCCTATAGGCCTGCACCAGGGGATGCGTCAAGTCGAAGCGCTGCAGGAACTCCTGCACGCTGATGCGCCGGTACACCAGGTCGATCGCGAGCGGCCCGCGGCGCAGCACACCATTGCGGAACTCCAACTGATCGGGAGAGACCAGCTCGACGTCATAGCCCTCGCGCCGGAAAAAGTCCCGGAACAGCTCATACTCGCTGGGCGTAGCCGAAAACCCGCTTCGAAACTCCAGGATTGCGATCTTCGGCCTGCCTTTGCCGCCAAACTGCTTGTAAGCGCCCAGCAGCGCGGCCAGCAGGTGTTTCTTTCCGCCCACCCGCGTCAGGGTGTGCCGTTTGCGGAACTCTTTGACTGGGGGCGAGTTATAAAACAGCTCGGAAAGCCCGTCCGCCCAGGCGATCCCGCTGGGGGAGTCGGCGTTGTAGTGCACCAGGTGCAGGGCGCCGCCGGTCAGGTGGGAATCCAGCCGGCAGATCACATCCACCGTCTTATAGCCCGGCTCGATGGTGGCCAGCATCTTCTCGGCCGGAAGAAGGTCCAGCCGTCCCAACAGCGCCGGGGCCTCCATGAGCAGGTGCTGCATGCGGTCGACCGCCGAGACCAGCAGCTCCGAGGTCTTCACCAAGGCCTCATACTGGCGGCGGGTGATCAGGTGAGGCCGCAGGAAGGGACACAACAGCCTCCCTCCCGCGGAAAGCTTCTCTGCCTCCATCCGTTCCCGGAGGGCAGGCACCCAAGCCATATCCCGGAAGGCATCGCTCTGGAGCATCCTGTGGTAGCGGGCGATCGCCTCGTCAAGCTGCGACATGCTGGAACGTCAACCGATTCTATGAGTTAGTATCGCACATGGACCCGTGCCGGCGAAACTCGCGCGCCCGCTGGAATCTCCGTAATATCATGATTCCAAAGCCGTTGCTCGCCTGATGATTTTTTTGGGCCAAACCTGCGACAATGAGTTGTGATCCACAGAACTGTGCTGCTCGGCTGTTTCGCCCTTCTCTGCGGGGCCGAGGAGGGAATGTGGCTGGTCAACCAGTTCCCCAAAGCGGCCATCCAGAAGACCTACGGTTTCACCGTAACCGACTCATTTCTTGAGCACATCCAGCTCTCCTCCGTGCGCTTCAACTCGGGGGGATCGGGTTCCTTCGTCTCTCCGCGAGGGCTCCTGTTCACCAACCACCACGTGGGTCGTGATTGTATCCAGAAACTCAGCTCCGCCCAGCACGATTACATCAAAAATGGTTTCTACGCCGCCACCGAAGCCGAGGAGAAGCAGTGTCCCGACCTGGAGCTGAACCTCCTGACCAGGATCGAGGATGTGACCCAGAAGGTGAAGGGTGCGGAAAAAACCGGCATGACCACCGCCGAGATCGGCCAGGCGCGGCGCGAGTCGATGTCGCGAATCGAAAAGGAGTGTGCCACGGCCACGGGGAACCGCTGTGATGTCGTTACCCTCTACTCGGGCGGGCGATACGACCTTTACCAGTATCAGAAGTATACCGACGTGCGCCTGGTCTTCGCCCCGGAGGAAGCCATCGCGGCCTTCGGCGGGGATCCGGACAACTTCACCTACCCTCGCTATTGTCTGGACTTTGCCTTCTTCCGGGCCTATGAGAAGGGCAAACCGGTTCAACCCCGTCACTATTTCCGCTGGAGCCGCGCCGGGGCCCGGGAGGGCGAGCTTTCTTTTGTCCCCGGCAATCCCGGCAGCACCGGCCGCCTCATGACCGTGGCCCAACTGGAATTCAGCCGCGACCACTCGTACCCGCTCCGCCTGCGCCAGCTTGAATCGCTGATCCAGGCTCTGGAGGCGTTTGGCACGAGGGGCGAGGAGAACCGGCGTCAGGCCGGCGACTACCTGCTGACCGCCCAGAATTCATTCAAGGCTTTCACCGGATTCATGCGCGGGCTGCGCGACCCGCGGTTGATCGGCCGCCGGCGCGACGACGAGCAGACCCTTCGCGCCTCGGTCGCCGCGGACCCGGAGAAACAGAAAACGTATGGCGGAACCTGGGACCAGGTCGCGGCCGCCTACGCGGAGTATCGCGATTTCTACAAGCCGTATGCGCTGAGCTCCATCGGCTCCTCGGACCTGTTCGACGTCGCCCGCGACGTGCTGCGCTACCCGGAAGAGCTGGCCAAACCCAGTGAGCGGCGCCTGCGCGAATTCCGCGACTCCAACCTGCCCTCGCTTGAGCAGGCCATGTACTCACCCGCGCCGCTCTACGACCCGCTCGAGATCGCCGTCATCGCCGAGGACCTGCGCTTCATGCTGCGGGAGCTTGGGGCGGACGACCCGGTGGTGAAGCAGGTGCTCGACGGCAAGTCTCCCGACCAGGCCGCCGAGTTCTACGTCAAGACCAGCAAGCTGAAGGACGTCGCCGAGCGCAAACGCCTGGCCGCCAGCCGCGAAGCCGTGCGCCAGTCTGACGACGGCATGTTGCGCCTGGCGCGCATTCTGGAAGAGCGCAATCGTACCCTGCGGAAGCGCGTGGAAGATCGCGTGGACGCGGTGCTGAATACCAGCGCGGCCAAGATCGCCCAGGTGAAGTTCGCGGCCGGCGGAGCGAACAACTATCCGGATGCCACGTTTACCTTCCGTATCGCCTTCGGTCCGGTGAGCGGCTACATGGTGGACGGCAAGAAGATCCCCTGGGCCACCACTCTGGCCGGCCTCTACCAGCGCGCCACCGGCGTCGAGCCGTTCCGCTGCCCCGAGTCCTGGCTCAAGGCCAAGTCCAAGCTCAACCTGTCGACTCCCTTCAACTTTGTCACCACCGCCGACACCCACGGCGGCAACTCCGGCAGCCCCACGGTCAACACCAAGGGCGAGATCACCGGCATCCTGTTCGACGGCAATATCGAAGGGCTGCCCAACCGCTTCGTGTATGACGACGTGACAGCGCGCTCGGTGCACGTCGCCGGGCAAGGAATAGTGGAGGCGCTGCGCAAAGTGTATGGAGCGGGAAAGTTGGTCGAGGAGCTGGGCGTGAAATAGCCTGTGAAAAAATCGGGGTTACGCGCGCGCATCTGCAAGAGCATTCCACGAATGGTACAGAGCCGCGACCTTAAGCGGTTGCCACGAATGGTACAAAGCCGCGACCTTAAGCGGTTGCCACGAATGGTACAGAGAGCGACCGTAAGCGGTTGCCACGAATGGTACAAAGCCGCGACCTTAAGCGGTTGCCACGAATGGTACAAAGCCGCGACCTTAAGCGGTTGCCACGAATGGTACAAAGCCGCG
>JACOSH010000237.1 GCA_016178945.1 Acidobacteriota bacterium | reverse complement strand
GCGAGCCAGCCGCTGAGATCGCGCCGCCATATTAGGCGACAGATCGACGCCAAAGGTGGACCCATTGCGGTTGACGCGAACCAGGCGGCGAAACATCTCGCCGGAGCCGGTGGCCACCTCGAGCACGCTCATGCCGTCGCGGATCCCGCAGCAATCCAGCAACTGGCGATGCGCGCGGGAGTGGAACAGGATGGTCGAGAGGGCATAGATCGGCGCGAGCCGGTCATAGACGCGACGAGTGCGGGTGGCCAGGGTGGCGGGCAGGGCGTCGGCGCGCCCATCCGGCGGCAACGGTATGGCCACGGTCGCGGACCGGACTTCCAGCGGGTTGGTGAGCACCCTGCTACGATACCGCGGCCAGGCCTTCAGGCGCCACCGTCGAAGAGATTTCCGGGACCTCGATCTCGATGCGCGTGCCCGCGCCGGGACGGCTGTCGATGCGCATGCCGTATCCATCGCCGAACAGCACCTTCAAGCGCTCGGTGACGTTGCTCACGCCGACGCCATCGGCCAGCAGGGTAGCCAGCTTCGGCTCGGGAATGCCGGCCCCGTCGTCCTCCACCGTCAGATACAGGCGGCCTTCGGCACGGCGGGCGCGCAGGGTGATGGTTCCGCCCTCCACGCGGCCGCTCAACCCGTGCTTGATAGAATTTTCGATGAGCGGCTGCAGCAACATGGTGGGGACGGGCAGGTCCAGCGCGGCCGGGTCGACCTCTTTCAGAAAGCGCAGCTTGTCGCCGAAGCGAACCACTTCGATCGACAGGTAGTCGTCGATAAAGGCCAGCTCCTCCCGCAGCGCGCTGAAGTGTTCATGACGCCGCAGCAGCCGTCGCAGGATGTTGGACAGTTTGTAGATGACGGCGCGCGCCTGCTGCGGATTGGTGCGAATCAGCGACGACACCGAGTTTAGCGTGTTGAACATGAAGTGGGGATTGATCTGGCGGGTGAGCGCGTCGAGGCGGGCCTGGATCAGGGAGCGTTCCCGCTCCTCGAGCTTGCTCTCGTTTCGGGTGTTGTTCCAGATCTTAAGCGGCAACGAGACCGCGAACAGAGTGGTGACGTAGACAGCCAGGACAGGCCACGGTCCAGGAGCGGGGTGGAGACAGAAGATCCGGTCTCTGAACACGTCGCCCAGCGCCTGGCGAAGGAACTCGGCGAACAGGATTGCTAGAAAAAAACAAACGTGGAACACCGCGCGTCGCCGCCCGCTCTTGTGGCGGAAGAGGCGGTAGAGATTCAGATCGGGAAAGGGAGAGAAGCTCCAGATGTCCTCGGTGTCCGAGGCGCAGTCGCGGATGAGTCCCCCCATCACTCCGACGCCGGCCAGCAGGGGCATGCTGAGGAATTCCTGGCCGAACATGGCGGGCAGCGAGATGAGGACGCCCGAGAGCAGGCCCGTGAAGTATCCTCCCAGCAGGCCGGCCAACAGGCAGCCTTCCAGTCCCAGATCCACCGCCTTGTATCCGCCTCGGGTCAGGATGCGGGTGGCGACACCGGCGCCGAAGACCACGGCCAGCCACAAGGCCAGGCGGAGGCGCTGCGGCACCGTTCGGGTCTCCCGCAACAGCATGCGCTTGACTCCGCTCGGACGCACCAGGATGGCGGCCAGCGAGGCCACAACGCCCAGCCGCACCAGGTAGGTGATCAGGTCTTGTTCCGGAACCGGCATCCGCGGGACTCGGGAGTCACCTTCAGTCTACCTCTGATCGGCGCGGCGGTACTCTATAATGGTCCCAAGGAATGAAGCTCACCCAAGTAGCCGAAGCCGACTTTCCAACCCGCTTTGGCCAGTTTCGAATCTATGGATTTGAGGGGCGGTGGCAGGACCGGGTCGAGGAGGCCGTGGTATTGAAGCGCGGCGACCTGAGCGGGTCGCCGCCGCTGGTGCGGATTCACTCCCAGTGCCTGACCGGCGACGTCTTCCACAGCCTGCGCTGCGACTGCCGGGCGCAACTGGAACTGGCGCTGGAACGTATCTGCGACGAAGACCGCGGGCTGCTCATCTACGAGCATCAGGAAGGGCGGGGAATCGGCCTGCTCAACAAGCTGCGGGCCTACCAGTTGCAGGACCAGGGCGCCGATACCGTGGAGGCCAACGAGCGACTGGGCTTCGAGGCCGACTTGCGCGGCTACGAGCTGCCCGGGGAGATCCTGCGCTTCTTTGGCTTGGCCAGCGTGCGACTGCTCTCCAATAATCCCGAGAAAGTCCGGGCAGTGGAGCGAGCCGGCGTTCTGGTGGCCCAGCGCGTTCCGTGCCTGGTGGCCCCTCTGGACTCGACCGAAACCTACCTGCGAACCAAGAAGACCAAGCTCGGCCACCTGCTGGAAGAACTGTAGGCGGTCTCCCGCTTTCGGCGTTTCTTTTCATCACCTAACGACGAGCAGCCGGGCTCGATCTATCCCCGGAGGGACCTGGAATCACCTTACTCGCCGAGGGGAATAACCTGTGTCGATCTAGGTACGGAATGGTACCAAGGTACCAATGACTTTCTCACAAAGTTGAATTACGATTGAAAGTACTAGAACTATCATGAATTCTGGATCCAAGAGCGAGCAAGGGTTCGTCCTGGTGGCCACAGCGGTCTGCGTCATCGCGGTCGTCGGGATGATCGGGTTGGCCATCGATCTGGGTCGGGTTTACATCGCCAAGAACGAAGCCCACACGTACAGCGACCTGACGGCGTTGGCCGCGGCGCAACAGCTCGACGGCACGCAGGCCGGCCTGACCCGGGCCCGCAGCGCCGTCGCCAACAGCCCGATGCGCTGGAACATGAACACCCAGTCTTTTCAGGGGACCACGGTAGAATTCAGCAATGACCTGGCGGGCTGGTCGGCCAACCCGGCCTCGCCTGCAGGCGTGCGTTATGTTCGGGTCACGGCCGATGTTCGCAACATCGGGCTATTTTTCATGCCGGCGATCGGGCCTACTGCCGGCCGAGTGGTGGCCCAATCGGTGGCCGGCCAACAGCCCCTGAGTGCGTTTCCACCGGGTGGGCCGGGCGTCATGCCGTTTGCGCCGCTGGCGCACGACCCCGCCGATCCCAATTTCGGTTTCGCGCCGGGCGACGTCATCACGTTGCGTTGGCCTTCCAGTACCCAGGGCAACAAGCAGTTCTGTCCAGCCGATAACGCGCCGCAGTGGATCGCCCAGTCCACCCTCGGCGGCGGCGACGAGCGCGGCTATATCCAGGACACCAGCTCCAGCGCCATCCGGGCGGCGATCGAAGACGACCACATCGACTACACCGTGACCCTGGGCTTGCCGGTAACCATGACCGGCGGCGTGAAGCAGACCCAGGCGGACAGCCTGGAGCATCGGGCCGCGCAGGATACCAACACCGGGGCGACAACCTATGCGCAGTACCAGCAGACTCCCGGCAACGGCCGGCGGATCGGATTGGTGCCGATCGTCGATGCCAACAACAACTTCATTGTGATCGGCTTTGCTTCGGTTTTCATCTACACCAATTACAACCAGGGTGGCAACAAGTCGCTGTGCGCCGAATACATCGGGCCGTACCACCTGGAGGGTTCCGGCAACACCGGCGGCGGCGGGGGCACCGGAGCCGGAGTTTACGAGGTGAGGTTGATTCAATGAGGGGACGGTTGGGATCTCGCCGGGGAAACGCGATGGTGGAGTTCGCCCTGGGCGCCAGCCTGTTGATTTCCATGCTCATCGGCACCTTCCAGTTTGGGTACACCTTCTACATCTACGACGGGCTACAGGCCGCCGTGCGCAGCGGCGCCCGCTACGCCGCCAAGCGGGCCTACAAGAGCAGCAGCGCCGGCTGCATCACGAAGATCCAGGATTCGGTCAAGAACATGGTGGTTTACGGGGATCCCACGCCGGCCGGCGGGTCTCAGCCCATCGTGCGCGGCCTGACCACCGGTAACGTCAACGTCACGTACAATCCGGACGCCAAAGGCGTGCCCACCACGGTCCAGATCTCGGTCAGCGGGTTCGTCGTGGATGCACTTTTTCACACTTTTACCTTCAACAACAAGCCGGAAGCGTCGATACCTTTTGTAGGACGCTACGCTCCCAATGAATGTGACCCTTAGAGGCAGTTTATGACCCAGACGAAGAACAAGAAGAGGCGAGGTCAGGCGCTGGTGGAGTCGGCCCTGGTGATGCTGGTATTCCTTGCCACCATCATCGGGATCATGGACTTCGCGCAGATCCTGTTTGTGCACCAGTCGCTGGTCGAGCGCGTCCGCAGCTCCATCCGCTGGGGGGCCGTGCGGTCCTTCGACGCGCCTTCCATCCAGAACATGGTTCTGTACAACAACAACACGGCGCCGCAGGGCGTGAGCCCCGCCGCATTTCTGGGCCTGACCGCGGCCAACGTCCAGGTGGCCCGCGCCGACGCCGATACCGAGATGGACCGGCTGACGGTTTCGATCGTCAATTACGACTACCACTTCTTCTCGCCGTGGATCTCCCACGCCTTCCAGAACAATCTGGCGGTGGTGGAGTCCCTGCCGTTTGAGTACAAACCGTAGGGCAAGTCCCGCTACGCGAGCAATTCCCGCGCGACTTTCGCCGTATTGACGTGAATAGTCACGGTGTCCTCGACCTGGTAGGCGTATCCTCCCGCCAGCACCACGGCCACCGCCGCGCCCTGCCGCAGCGCGGATTCCATCACCAGCCGGTCGCGCTGCCGCAGTCCATCCAGGGACAGGCTCAGACCGCCCAATTGATCCTGATAGTATGGGTCGGCGCCCGCCACATAGATCACCAGCTCCGGACGGAAGCGCTCCAGCGCGGGACCCAGCGCCGCGGCTAGCCGTTCCAGGTACCCGGCGTCTCCGACGCCGTCCTCCAGGTGGATATCGATATCCGAGGGAGGCTTCTGATCCGGGTAGTTGTTGAACTGGTGGATCGACAGCGTGAAAACCGAGTCGTCGCCGGCGAAGATCGCGGCCGTGCCGTTGCCGTGGTGCACGTCGCAGTCGACGACCATGGCGCGGGCGGCGGCTCCGTCCCGCTGAAGGCGCCGGACGGCCACGGCGATATCGTTCACGGCGCAGAAGCCCTCGCCGTGGCCCGGGAAGGCGTGGTGGAAGCCGCCGCCGATATTGAACCCGATGCGCTGGCGAACCGCCAGCCGCGCGGCCAGCAGGGTGCCCCCGGCGGCCCACCAGAACGCCTCCACCGTGGGGCTGGAATAGGGGATCTCCAGCCGCAGGACCTCCATGTAGTCCAGCGTCCCTGTGCGCAAGCGCTGGATCCAGCCGGCGTCATGCACTAGGCGCATGTCGTCGTCGGTGGCCTGTTCCGGCGCGATGAAATCTTCGGCTGCGGCGAATCCCTCCTCCAGCAGGCGATCCCGGATCAGCTTGTACTTTTGCGACGGAAAGACGTGATCGCGCAGCCGCAAGTCGTAGCGCTCGTGGTAGATCAGGCTGAAGGGGAGCATGCTTGAAGCGCCGTGACGATGGCGGTATCGTAGACATCCTCGGCGGAGCATCCGCGGGAAAGATCGTTGGCGGGCCTGGCCAACCCCTGCAGGAAGGGCCCGATCGCGGCGGCGCCCGCCAACCGCTCCACCAGCTTGTAGCCGATGTTGGCCGAGGCGAGATCGGGAAAAATCAGGGTGTTGGCGCGGCCCGCGACCGGCGATCCCGGGGCTTTGGATCGCCCCACGGCCTCGACCAGCGCCGCATCGGCCTGCAGCTCGCCGTCGATGCGCAACCCGGGCGCGCGCTCGCGCACGATGCGCAGCGCCTCCACTACCCGATCGACGTGTTTATGTTTGCCGCTTCCCTTGGTGGAGAACGAGAGCAGCGCCACCACCGGCTCTGCGCCGATCAGCGTGCGCGTGCTGTGCGCCGTGGCGATGGCGATCTCGGCCAGCTCCCCGGGCGCCGGTTCGATCACCACGGCGCGGTCGGCGAAGGCCAGCAGCCCGTCGTGGCCGTAAGCGCGGTCGTGAAGCGCCATCAGGAACACGCTCGAAACCAGCCGGATGCCCGGCCGGACGCCCACGGCGTGGAGCGCGGCGCGGACCGTTTCCGCGGTGGTATTGGCGGCGCCACCGACACTGCCGTCGGCATCGCCCGCCGCCACCATCAGCGCCGCGCAGTAGAGCGGCCGGCGCGCGATCGCGGCGGCTTCCACTTGGGTGATTCCCTTGGCGCGGCGGCGCTCGTAGTAGATGGCCGCGTACTTTTCGGCCGCCCCGGAGCGGCCCGGATCGACGAAAGAGACGCCGGGCGGGGCGTTCTCCGGCGGCGCGCCAATCAGGATGGGATGAACGATCCCCTCGCGCGCCAGGCGGGCCGCGGCTTCCAGCACGCGGCGGTCGGCGCCCTCTGGGAATACGATGCGCTTTCCGGCGCGGCGCACTCGTTCGGTGATCCCGGCCATGAAAGCCGCGGCGGATTCGGGGAGGGCCATCGGAAGCTTCCATTGTAGCGCGGCGCGCCGCCGGGAACTCTTTCCCGCTGCGCGTGTCTAATCCAGCAGAACCGGCCGGATATCTATTGAGCCTCGCGATATCCCGCTCCTTGGTTTGCACCGCTTGCTCACGCGCGCGGCTCTGTAAGTGCATTCGTTGCCGCACGAATCGTACCGAGCCGCGACCGTAAGGGAGCGGTTGCAGCGTCAGAAAAATGTATTCCGAGGAGGTATCCGCGATGTTTGAACAGGCATTTGTCGAAAACGCGGGCCGCAGGCTGCGCCCGTGGACCCTGGCGGTCTCGGCCACGGGCCAGATGGCGGCCGTTGGGGCGTTCATCCTGGTGACGCTGGTTCGCACCGAGGCGCTGCCGGGGGGCCTGAGCCGCAGCGGCTTCATCACGGTTCCGGGAGATCCGGTCAAAGAGGTCGCGATCCAGCGGCCGGCGCCGGCACGCGCCGTGATCCCGGTCCGCAAGACCACTCTGCTGCTTCCGGTTCCCGCCCTGCGCGGCCACGGGACTGTCGTAGTTCTGGAGGACGACGCGCCGAGCCTTTTCGGCCCGGGCGAAAGCGTGCCGGGCGGCATACCCGGCCCCGGCGCGGGCGTGGGCTGCTTCGGCTGCACCGCGACGCCAGGGGCGCCCCCGCCGCCGGCTCCAACGCCCGAGGCCCGGCCCGACAAGCCCGCGCCCATCGTCCGGATTCGGGTCGGGGGCGCCGTGCAGACCGCCAAGCTCATCAGCCAGCCCAAGCCGGTCTATCCGCCCCTGGCCCGGGCGGCGCGCATCAGCGGCACGGTGCGCCTCGAAGCGGTGATCGGCAAGGATGGACTGATCCAAGACCTGCGCCTGGTGAGCGGGCATCATCTGCTGGCCCCGGCTGCTCGGGAGGCGGTGCGCCAGTGGCGCTATGAGCCCACCCTCCTCAACGGGGAGCCGGTCGAAGTCCTCACCCAGATTGAGGTACACTTTACGATGTCTTGAGCGCCGACCAGTTCGTCTTCGACTTCGCCCCGCGGCGCCGCGTGCTCACGGTGAGCGAATTAAACGCGGCGATTCGAGGGCTGTTGGATCGGGAATTCTCCGATATTTGGATTTCCGGGGAAATATCGGGGACCAAGCTGGCGTCCAGCGGCCACTATTATTTCACCTTGAAGGACGCGGGGGCGCAGGTGAAGTGCGTCTGCTTCCGAGGCACGCACCGCTTCCTGAAGTTCAAGCCGGCGGACGGAGTCGCCGTGCTGGCCCGCGGACGCATCGACGTCTACGAGCCGCGCGGCGAATACCAGCTTCTGGTGGAGTCGCTGGAGCCCCAAGGCTACGGCGCGCTGCAATTCGCTTTCGAGCAGCTCAAGAAGAAGCTGGCCGAAGAGGGATTGTTCGACGCGGCGCGAAAGCGTCCGCTGCCGCGCCACCCGCGCCGGATCGGCCTGGTGACCTCGCCGCGCGGCGCGGTGGTCTCCGATCTCGTCCAGATCCTGTCGCGCCGTTTCCCAGGACTGCATATCCGGCTCTACCCGGCGCAGGTGCAGGGCGAAGGGTCGGTGGAAGAAGTCTGCCGCGGGATCCGCTACTTCAGCCAGTCCGGGTGGCCGGACGTAGTGATTGTGGCGCGCGGCGGCGGCTCGCTCGAGGACCTGTGGACCTTCAACGAAGAAGCGGTGGCGAGGGCCATCGCCGCCTGTTCCGCGCCGGTGGTGTCGGCGGTGGGGCACGAGACCGACGTGACCATCGCCGACTTTGTCGCCGACCTTCGCGCTCCGACGCCTTCGGCGGCCGCGGAGCTGGTGGTTGGGACGCGCGCGGAGCTGCTGGAGCGGATCGAGCAGACGCGCGCAAAGCTGGCGCAGGCCGCGCGGTACCGCCTGGCGATGCTGGAACGGAGCTTCCGCCAGCAGGGAGTGGAGCGGGCGGCGTCGGTGCTCCATCGCGCGATCGGGCGGCGCCTGCAGCGCGTGGACGATCTGGTGGCGCGCCTGCGCGAGCGGCTGCGCCTGGCGATCGGCCGCCAGCTTCGCGAGGTGCAGACGCTGGAAGCCCGGGTGCGGGAGCGCGATCCGCGCCCTCGCCTGCAGCGCAGCCACCGCCGCCAGGAGGCCGCGCTGGCGAGGGCCGCGCAGGCGATCGGGCTGATCCTGGCCCGGCGCCGCGCCCGCTGGGAGTCGGCCGAGGCCCAGCTCCGCCAACTGAGCCCGCTGACCATTCTGAAACGCGGCTACGCGATCGTCACCGGGCCCGCGGGGACCATCCTCACCGATGCCGGCGCCGCGCCGGCAGGTTCCGCCATCCGGGTGCGGCTGGCCAAGGGGCGGTTGGGCGCGCGGGTGGACGAGGTGGAGTTAGAATAGGCCCGTGGCCGGATATGATCGCGAGTTGTCGCGCATTGTCGAGGAGTTGAACCGGGCCGCGCCGGGAGGAAGACCGGGCGGGCAGGCCGCGGAGTTGCCTCGCGATGCCGGGTCGCTCGATCCGCTGTTGAGTTTCGCCCTCCGGCGCAATGCTTCCGACCTGCTGCTGATCGCCGGCTCGCCGGTGGCTCTGCGGGTGAACGGCGCTCTGGCGCCGCCTTCCGGGCCGCCGCTGAGCCCCGAGGAGGTGCGCGAGCTGCTGCTTCCCCTGCTCGAGCCGGCCCGCTACGAGGAGCTTCAGCGGAACAAGGCGGTGGACTTTTGTTTCGTCCGCGAGCCGATCGGGCGCTTCCGCGCTAACATCCACCACCAGCGGGGCACGCTGGCCGCCAGCATCCGGCTGTTGCCGGCGCGCATCCCGACGCTGGAGTCGCTGCACCTGCCGGCGTCACTCGCCAGGCTCGCCGAAAGGCGTCAGGGGTTGGTGCTGGTCACCGGACCCACCGGCTGCGGCAAGACCTCCACGCTGGCAGCGCTGATCGACACGATCAACACGCGCCGCCGCGACCATATCGTGACCATCGAGGATCCCATCGAGTACCAGCATCCCAATCGCTCGTCGCTGGTGGAACAGATCGAGGTCGGCCACGACGCTCCCAATTTCGCCGATTCGCTGCGCTCGATCCTGCGCCAGAATCCCGACGTGATCCTGGTGGGCGAGATGCGCGACCCCG
>JACOSH010000236.1 GCA_016178945.1 Acidobacteriota bacterium | reverse complement strand
TGGAGACCGGCCAAGGTGGCCGTCAGCCGGATATTGCCCGTGTCCTGGAAGCTGAACAGATTCGCGCGGTACACCGTGTCGGGGCGCGCATCGCAATCCAGATCGACGGTTTGGGGGCCGGCGAACCGGCTGCTGATATCCACGCCGTTGGCGGTCACCCGGATGGGGCCGGCGCCGGTGATGTTGCGGGCCTCGATCACCAGATCGAGGCGCTGGTCCTGAAGCAGCCGGGTCCGCTCCGGCAGGAGAATCGACAGGCTTGTTTGTCCGCTGGAGACGGCGGCCAGCCATACGGGGAGCAGGGCCAGGGAAAGCGTCCGGATCATGAGAGTCCTCCTTACCCTCAAGATCGTATCAGGGAAGCGGGGCGCCCTGGGGCTATTTTCCGATCGCCGCTGGAGAGCGGAGGCGGAAGGTCAGGACGCTCTCGCCGGGGATGACGGCGTCGTCGCCGCGCGTCGCCAGGACCAGTCCGGTTCCAGCGCCGGCGCCCGCCGCGGCGCCGATGGCCGCGCCCTTGCCGCCTCCGGCCAGTGCGCCAATGGCCGCTCCGACCCCCGCCCCCACCCCGACCTTGGCGGCGTCCTTGGTCTTGGTGGCATGTGCTTCGACGGCGTAGGTGTGGGTGGCGAGCTCGATTGCGTGGCTGTCGCTCAGATGCAGGCGGGTAAGCTGAATCCCAATCCTGGCGCGGCCTTTCACGCGGCCGCCCTTTTCGGCCTCGGTCACCCGGCCCTCTACGGAGGCGCCTTTGGGGGCCACGGTGTGGCCCGCGACAATCAACGGTTCTTCCAGCGAAGCCGTGAACTTGGTTCCCGGCTCGGCCGTCTCGGTGGACAGCGCCGCCATCGTGCGGACCTTCAGCGGGGTCTCGGCATGGAGCGTGAGAATCGCGGACTTCGCTCCCGTCCTGGCCTTCGACCCGCCCGGTCCGGCGGCGCCGGATAACGGCTCCCCGCCCGCCGGCGCCTCGCCCCTTCGGGAGCAAGCCGCGGTCCCGATCAGAACCAGGCCTAGCGTGGCGAGCGTCACAAGTGCATATGCTTTCATCGGCGGTAACATTTTCACTGCGTCCTCCATTGGCCGTTGATTCCAAAGCCAGTACTATCAACAGCTAAAAACGAGCAACTGGAGTACCATATCGTCCCAAGCGTGGCTAACGCAACCCGCCTCAGCCGCCGATTAATGACCTAGAGCGATACTCTTGCCCGTGCGGCCGCCTTCGTGGCAGGTTGTGAGGCCTGAAATGGCGATCCTGAGCCCGGAAACCATCGGCCTGGAGGCTCTTCGCGCCAGCGAGGAGAAGTATCGCCGTCTGTTCGACCACTCGCTGAACGGCCTGGCTCTTCACCAGATCGTCACCGACGGGCGGGGCCGCCCGGTGGACTACATTTTTCTGGAAGTCAACCGCGCCTTCGAAAAGTTGACCGGCCTGAGAGCGCAAGATGTGCTGGGGCGGCGCGTGACCGAGGTTCTTCCAGGAATCGAGGCCGACTCGTTCATTGAGATCTTCGGGCGCGTGGCCCTGACGGGCGAGCCGGTTCGTTTTGAGAAGTTCGCCGGCCCGCTGAACAAGCACTACGATGTGGCCGCCTTTTCCCCGCGCAAGGGGCAATTCGCCGCCAGCTTCAGCGACATCACCAGCCAGAAGCTGGCGGAAGAGAGACTCGGCCAGCATACCCGCGAACTGGAGCAAAAGAACCAGGCCTTGGCCCAGGCCCTTTCAGCGGTGGAGGAGGCGCGGGAGCTCAAGCGGCAGTTCCTGGACAACATGAGTCATGAAGTGCGCACCCCCATGAACGGGGTGTTGGGGCTCGCGGATCTGATGCTGGACACCGCTATGGACAGCGAGCAGCGCGAGTACGCCGAGGCCATCAAAAGCTCGGCCACCTCTCTGCTGGCCCTGCTGAACGACCTGCTGGATCTTTCCAAGATCGAGGCCGGCAGGCTGTGCGTGAAATGCCAGCCTTTGAACCTGGCCGAAACGGTGGAAGCGGTGGCAACCCGCTTTGCGGCTCGCGCTCAAGCCAAGGGCCTCACCCTGGCCTGCGCGGCCGCCCGGGAAGCCCGGCGCTCGCTCCTGGGAGATCCCCTGCGCCTGAGCCAAGTGCTGAGCAACCTGCTGGGCAACGCCATCAAGTTCACCGAGCAGGGAACCGTCGCCGTTCGCGTGAAGCTGGTGGCTGAGGAGACCTCCAAGGCCACATTCCTGTTCGAAGTGCAGGATACCGGGATCGGAATTCCCGCCGAACATCGCTCCCGGCTCTTTGAAAGCTTTGCCCAAGGGGACGGTTCCACCACGCGCGAGCATGGCGGGGCGGGCCTGGGTCTGGCGATCTCCAAGGCGCTGGTGGAATTGATGGGCGGAACCATCGAGGTCCACAGCCAGGCCGGGCACGGCAGCGTGGTCCGATTTACCGCCGAGTTCAGGAAGTCCACCCCGGACCTGGAGGCGTTGGCCGGCGCCCTGGAAGGGGCCGCGGACTAAGGGGCCAGCGGTTCCCGCCCGCCGGAGGTCAGGAGTCCCTTCCAATTGGGCTCCTTGCCCAGGGAGAGCCGGTCCCGAGCGACCGCCTTCTTCTTCAGCCGCCGGCTCATCAGGAGAATCTGCCAGGTGCAGAGAATCATCAACAGGATCAGCAGCAGGTCGCCGCGATGAGTCAGGAGCTGATGGGCCATGGCGCTATAGCTCCATGTTGGACCAAGCGCTCCGGCCGGGAAAATAGAACGAGCGGGGCAAGTACTACTATTCGCGCTGCCCGCAAGGGGGGCGGGCCCTGAGCTCACGCCCGCCGGCGGCAAGCACCGGCGGGCTCTGAGTTCTCCTCCGAGCTCAATCGATCACTTGGCAGCACGTGCGCGGGTTGGCGCGCGGGCTGTGCGAGAGAGAGCCGATATACCCAAGATCGTAAAGCTAAAGCAGGAGGCGGGCAATGAGGAGAAGGCCTTAATCTCCCCAGGTGAATGCGTGTAAGGCGCACAAATACCACGTGGGGGACCCGCCAAGACAAAGGGAAGCCGGATCTGGTAAGATGGGGGTTTCATGGTAACTGTCAGCGCCGCCCGCGAGCATCCTGTGCATCACGGCCATCCCCATGCCGGCCGGGCGGACCTCTAGTCTTGTAGTTTCGAGTTGCAAGAGACGCCCGCCGGAAACATTCGGCGGGCTTTTTTATTGGTGTTGGCGATGGAACTGAACTTCGGCAAAATGGACGGCCTGGTCACCGCGGTGATCCAGGATGACGCCTCGGGCCGCGTCCTGATGGTGGGCTTCATGAACCAGGAAGCGTTTCTCAAGACCGTCGAGAGCGGCTATGCGACCTTTTTCAGCCGTTCGCGCAACCGGCTGTGGCTGAAGGGCGAGACCTCCGGGCACCGGCTGGTGGTCAAGGAGATCTCGACCGATTGCGACCAGGACGCGCTGTTGATCCGCGTGGAAGCCCTGGGGCCTGGCGTCTGCCACGATGGCTACCAGAGCTGCTTCTACCGGCAGTTGCGCCACGGGGTCTGGGTGGTTGGCGAAGCTCGCGCCTACGATCCCGAGACCGTCTATGGAGGACCGGCATGAAACTCAAGCTGGGCATTCCCAAAGGGTCGCTGGAGAATGCCACGGTCGATCTGTTCCGCCGCGCCGGCTATGTGATCACGGTCTCCACCCGCTCCTACTTCCCGGCCATCGACGACCCGGAGATCGAATGCATGCTGATCCGCGCCCAGGAGATGGCACGCTACGTGGAGGACGGAATCCTGGATGCGGGGCTCACTGGCCGCGACTGGGTGGAGGAGAACGGCGCCCGGGTGGAGGCGATCGCCGATCTGGTCTACGCCAAGCAGAGCTTCGGCAAGGTTCGTTGGGTGCTGGCCGTGCCCGAGTCCTCCGATTTCCGCTCGGTGAAGGATCTGGAGGGCAAGATCATCGCCACCGAATTGGTCGCCACCACCGAGCGCTATCTGAAGGCTCACGGCGTGACGGCCAAGGTCGAGTTCAGTTGGGGGGCGACCGAAGTGAAACCTCCGGTTCTGGCCGACGCCATCGTCGAGGTCACCGAGACGGGCTCCTCGCTGCGCGCCAACAAGCTCAAGATCATCGACACGGTTCTGGAGTCCAACACCCAGTTGATCGCCAACACTGAATCCTGGAAGGACGCCTGGAAGCGGCGCAAGCTGGAAGACATCCGCATGCTGCTGGAGGGCGCCATTGCCGCCCTGGGCAAGGTCGGGCTCATGCTCAACGTACGCCAGGACCAGCTTGAGGCGGTTTTGAAAGTCCTCCCCGCGCTGAAACGACCCACGGTCTCGCACCTGAGCGACCGGGAATGGCTGGCCGTGAACACGATCCTCGATGAGTCCACCGTGCGCAGCATCATTCCCCGGTTGAAGCAGGCCGGGGCGCAGGGCATCGTCGAGTATCCGCTCAACAAGATCGTGATGTGACATGATCCGCATCCTGACAAGCAAGAACCTGGGACGGGTGCTGGCGCGGCGGGCCTCCCGGTTGGGCGAAGCCGAAGCGGTGGTGCGCCCTATTCTCGAAGCCGTGCGGCGGCGTGGAGACCGGGCCCTGGTCGAGTACGCCCGCCGTCTGGACGGGCTTGAGCGCCCGAGCGTGCGAGTCCCGGAAGCGGAGCTGGCGGCGGCGCGCCTCGAGCCCGAATTCCGGGCCGCCCTGGCCACCGCTGCGAGGAACATACGCGCGTTCGCCCGGATGCAAATGCCGCGCGACCGCAGCCGCCGGTTAGGCGACGGCCATACGGTCGGACAGATCGTTCGCCCGCTCGACACGGTAGCCGCCTACATCCCGGGCGGGCGCTATCCGCTGCCCTCGACGCTCCTGATGACGGTGATTCCCGCGCAGGTGGCCGGCGTCCCCCACATCTGCGTCTGTTGCCCGCGCTCGGCGGTAGAAATCTACGGCGCGGCGCACCGGCTCGGCGTGCACGATGTCTTTCAGATGGGAGGCGCCCATGCCATCGCCGCCTTCGCCTTCGGCACCCGCACGGTGCCCCGCGCCGACCGCATCGTCGGCCCCGGCAACATCTACGTGGCGGCGGCCAAGAAGCTGCTGGCGGGCGAAGTAGGCATCGATTTCGCCGCCGGACCCACCGAGGTCCTGATCATCGCCGCCGAGGGCGATCCGCGCGCTCTGGCCGCCGACATGCTGGCCCAGGCCGAGCACGACCTCGACGCGGCGGCGCTGCTGCTGACCCCTTCCCAAGGCCTGGCCCGAGCGGTGGCCGTCGAGATCGAGCGGCAGCTTCGGGATCTGCCGACCGCCCCGGTGGCGCGCCAGGCCATCCGCCGCAACAGCGCCATCGTCCGGGTGCGATCGCTCGAGGAGGCCATGGAGATCTCCAATCGCTTCGCCCCCGAGCACTTGTGTATCCCGGATCGCACCTGGCTCGACAGGATCGCTCACGCCGGAAGTGTATTTGTGGGGCCGAACAGTCCCGAGGCGGCGGGCGACTATGCCTCCGGCCCTAACCACGTGCTGCCCACCGGCGGCATGGCCCGGCTGCGCGCCGG
>JACOSH010000243.1 GCA_016178945.1 Acidobacteriota bacterium | reverse complement strand
GTCGATCGTATTCGATGGCCGTTTCGATCATGATGCGGAAGTTGTCGTCGTGCTTCTTGCCGATGTTCACGTTGCCCGGATTGATGCGGTATTTGGCCAGGGCGCGCGCGCAGTCCGGGTATTTCTTCAGCAGGATGTGGCCGTTGTAGTGGAAGTCGCCGATGATGGGCGCCTGGCAGCCGAAAGCGCGCAGCGTGTCGACGATCCTGGGGACGGCGGCGGCCGCCTTTTCCGTGTTGACGGTGACGCGCACCAACTCGGAGCCGGCGCGCGCCAGCGCCTGAACCTGGTTGACCGTGGCGGCGATGTCCTCGGTGTCGGTGTTGGTCATCGACTGCACCACGATGGGGTGATCGCCGCCGACCTTGACGCCGCCGATATCCGCTACCGCCGCGCGCCGGCGCGGGCTGACTGCCATGCGTCCTCCTTGACGAGTGGAACTCACATTTTAGCATCCGCCGCTCGGATATCGCCGGGTTCTACCGCCCGATTCGCTCGAACAGCGCCGCTTCGCCGGTGTCCTCCGCCAGCCGCCACTGGGGCTGAGTCCGCAGCAGGGAGGCGACGGCGCTCTGCGACGGGACCAGCGCGGCGTCGATCCCGTGCCGCGCCAGCACATGGTCCCAGCCATGGTGACCGCGCAGAACTTGCAGGTACTGGTCGAAGAGCTCGCGGCCGAAAAAGTCGGACCTGCCGTCCACAAAAACGCGTTGTTTGGGGTAGAAGCGGTAGGTCAGGTAGTCGGCCCAGGAGTCCAGCGTGTAGAGCCGGGCGTTCGACAGCAGGGCGGCATGTTTCGACGCCATGGCCACCGGGAAGCGTGTAGCCGGGAAATCCTCCGGCCAGGGGAGCCCAATGCAACCTGCCGTCAACACCACGATAACCGCCCAAACACTGGACCGCCGCAGGTGGGGCATGTAATCCACGGCCAGGGAATGAAGAAGCGCGCGCACGTCGCGGCGCGGCCGGCCGCTCATCCACCGGTTCCAGAATCGCGTGGCCTCGGTGGCCAGCAGGGGCGCCACCACCAGTGCGTAGATCGGGACGTGGCGTACCGAAGTCAGCGCGGCGTGGGCCCAGGCCAGAGCCAGCAACGCCGGAGCAAACTGGCGCCGTGCCAGCAGCGAGGCCGCCGCCAGCAGGCCCGCCACCAGCAGGATTTCAAAGTAACGGGCCTCGCCCGCGTGAAATTTCGGGGACTGGAATTCCTGCACCAGATCCAGAATCCACTTCTGTTGAAGATAGGAAACGATATGCAGGTGCTCGCGGAATCCGTACGGATTGGCGAGCGAAGCGGCCAGGCAGGCCAGAGCCAGCAGCGCGTAGCGGCGCGCGGCGGCCCAACGGCGTTCCAGTGCGCAACCGATCGCAACAACGGCGATCGACACCAGCAGTCCGGCAAACGCACCATGCAGATTCACCCACACGGCGGTGAGCGGCGCCAGCGCCCACAGCGCGGCGGAGGGCCGTTCACGGTCGCGATCCAGCAGCCAGAGCGCCGCCGCCATGAACAGCAGCGTGAAGATATGCGGGCGCGCCAGATAATGGACCGAGGAGGCCCCCACCACGAAGTGCAGCAGAAAAATCGCCACCAGGCAGTTCGCGCCTCGCCAGACCAGGTGGCGCAGCAGGACCAGATTGGCCGCGGCGATCACGGCGGCGGCGGCCAGCACCAGACCCTTCAGCCCCAGCCACCGGTGCAGCGCGGCGAAAACCACATCGGACAGCCATTCCCAGGCAAACCAGGCCTGACCCGGCTTGGTGAAGGAGAAGATATCCCCGCGCGGGATCGCGCGCCGCTCCAGGATGTAGTCGCCCGTGCGCACGTGCGCTCCGGTGTTGGAGTCCTGCAGTAACCCCACTTCGCCGCTAGCCAGCGTGTAGGCGATCAGCCAGATGAAAACCGCGGCGAACAGGACATCGGAAAGCGACGGAACCAACCAGCGCTTCATTCCGGCTCCCGGCTTCCCGAATCCTCTTTTCTCACCGGCTGATCTCGCTCCACTCCTTCTCGTAATACCGTACCAGGATCTGGTCGTTAAGGCGATTCGGCTCCACCTCCGCCGGCAGCATGTCGTTGGGGAAATCGAACAGCGGCGCCAGATTGTGCGGGGAGAGAAACCGCAGGCCCGCCGGAAGACTGGAAGGCACTTGGTAGGGCCCCTGAGCTGCCAGGACAAATCCCCATTCGCCGAAGGACGGCACGTAGACATGGTACGGATAGGTGCGCAGCCCGGCCTGCTTGAGCGTCTCGACGATGCACCAATAGGAGCGGCGGGCGAACAGAGGGGAAGTGCTCTGCACCACCAGCATCCCCCCGTCGCGCAGGCGCTTTTTCAGCAGCCGGTAGAAGGCCGTGGTGTAGAGCTTCCCGAGGGAGAAATTGGTGGGATCCGGAAAATCGACAACCGCGAAGTCGAAGGACTCGGCGACCGACTCGAGCCACGGAAAGGCGTCGGCGTTGATCACCCGCACTTTGGGCGAGGCGAAGGCGTTCTGGTTGATGCGCGTCAGCATGGGGTTGGTCGAGAACAGCCGGGTCATCTCCGGATCCAGATCGACCAGGGTGATCCGCTCCACGTTGGGATGTTTCAGAATCTCGCGCACGGCCAGGCCGTCGCCGCCGCCCAGCACCAGCACCTGCCGCGCCCCAGGCAGCGAGGCCAGGCCCGGGTGGACCAGCGCCTCATGGTAGCGATACTCGTCGCGCGAGCTGAACTGCAGGTGCGCGCTCAGGAACAGCCGCAGGTCGTCCTTCCAGCGCGTGAGGACGATCCGCTGGTAACGCGTATCCCTGGAAAAAATGACCTCGTCGGCATACAGACTGCTGTCGGCGGCAGCCGTGATGGCGTCGGCCCCGGCCATGCCCAGCCCCAGGGCAGCTAGCACCAGGGCCGCGCCTGCGCGCAGCGGCAGGGGAGCGCCGATCTGCTCGCGAAACAGCCAGGTGGACCACAGCGCCACCCCCGCGTTAATCATGCCGAACAGGATCGCCGAGCGCACCATCCCCAGCTTGGGCACCAGCAGGATCGGAAACAGGATCGAAGCCCCCAGCGCTCCCAAATAATCAAAGGTCAGGACATGCGCCACCAGATCGCGGAACTGGAAACGGTCCTTCAGAATGCGCATCAGCAGCGGAATCTCCAGCCCCACCAGAATCCCGATGAGCAGCACCAGCAGGTACAGCAACAACCGGAAACTCTGCGTATAGGCGAAGGCCAGGAAGAGTATCGAAGAGGAGAAACCCCCGACCAGCCCGACCATCAGCTCGATGGCCACAAAGCGCGCCACCAGCCCTCGCCCGATGAAGCGGGACAAGTAGCTGCCCACCCCCATGGCGAACAAGTAGCTACCGATGACCGTGGAAAACTGAAAGACGCTATCCCCCAACAAATAGCTGGCCAGCGTCCCCGCGATCAGCTCATAAATGAGCCCGCACGCGGCAATGAGAAAAACCGAGAGAAAGAGAAGGAAGGACAAGGTCGTAGGTGTCAGGCGTCAGGTGTTAGGTGTCAGGGGGGGGCCGAGGCTTTCTTCCCTAACACCTAACACCTGACACCTGACACCTTCCTAGTGCACCGCCGCTGCGATGATGATGCCAATGCCGAGGGACATCGCTCCCACCACCACCGCCAGCGCCAGGTTTTTGCTCTCGATCAGTTCCTTCCACAGATCGTACGGCGTCAGTTTGTCCACCAGAAGGAAGGACCCGATCAAGATCACGATGCCGAGCAGGGCGTAGACCACCGCGTTGATGAAATTGCCTACGTGGAATTCGTACATGTTCATTTGCCTCCGATGTAGCGGGAGTAGTAGCCGTAATGCGAGCGGTAGGCGCCCGGATTATCGCGCACCGTCTTGGGAACGTTCTTCACTTCGTCGACTTTCAGGGAGCTCCAGCCACGGTACCCGGCCATGCCGGAGACACCCAGCAGGAGCGCGCCATACAACAGGTAAAGGGGGTGTCGGATCATCAATCGTCTCCTGAAGAGGATGCGGAGGCGTAATCGCTCTCCTGCCAGCGCTGGAATTCGTAGGTGCGCTGGCGAATGGATGCATAGACCGGCGGGATCAGCAGCAGGAATCCCACCAGCCAGAAATACCAGGTGCGCGGCACGTCGCGGCGCAGACGCAGCTCGTAATCCATGGCGCGCGCGCCGGGGGCCATCTCGGGCTCGACGCGAAGATAGTAGTGTCCCGCTGGAACGCTCGGAATATAGGCGGTGTCGCCCGAGCTGCCCTCGGTCCAGGAGCCGTCGCTGTCCCGGCCGCTGTAGTAGCTGACCTCGCGGCCGAAGTCATAGGCCTGGCCGGTGCCTTCGTTGATCAGGGCAAAGCTGAAGTAGGCCCAGTTGTTGTTCAGGTCCGTGCGAATGGAGAGCTGCACGTTGGAGGGCCGCCCGTTCAAGTCAAAGCGAGGTGTGACGAAGGAGGCTTCCCCGGGCACTCCGGGCGCGTACGAATATCTCTGCCGGAAAACCTCCTGGTCGCCGGAAAAACTGCACGTAGCGAGCATCGCCGCCACCGTCAGGAGTAGAAGTATCCGGCAGATCCTCCACAACTCCTTCGGTCGCCCGGCGTGAGGCGACGGCTGATTCGCGAAGATACCGGACGGAACGGGCGGTGAGCCGGCCAGCTTGAAGGCGCGCCAGATCTCGTCGCCGCTCGTGTACTCGCCGCGCGACCAGACCGTTTCGGCTTCGGTCGTCTCGGAAGAAAGCATCAGGGGCGGCGCAATGTAGTCGTCCGCCTTGACGGTTTCGCCGCGCTGCACGCGCCACGGAAACTCGCCCAGCACGTAGGTGGTCTTGGCCTGCGCGCTCTGGAAGTGGGTGTAGCTGACCCCCTCGAACAAGAAACGTGGCTTGCCGTCCCAGCCCCCCGGTTGGGGCAGCGCCCGCAGGGTTCTCACATCGTTCCAATGCCCGTTGTATTCGGTGAGGTAGCGAAACCCCTTGTAGGGGTTGAACAGCAGGTACTCGCCCCAGCTATAGGTAACTCCGTCCACATGCACGGCCCGCTGCTGAAATCCGATCGTCTCGTAGGCCGCGCCCTTCCACTGGCCGCGCGATCCCAGGGGAATCAGCGCTGGGATGCGCGTTTTCTCCTTGAATTTCTGCAGGATTTGCAGGTTGGGATCTTTGGCGTCCAGGATCGACAGGCATTGGGGGCAGACGATGGTCAGGGTATGCTCAAACCCGCGCATCTCCAGCGCGCCGCCGCAATTGGGACAATTGAGGCCCTTGGCCTTGGGGACCGCGGCAGCGGGCGTCATGACCAGCCCTCGAACTGGCGCAGGTTCCTGAAGCGCAGGTCTTCGAACTCCACCGCCTCGCCCAGAAACAGCAGCGGCTGCGAGTCGCTGTAATCGATGGTGCCGAAGCGCCCGCCCTCGGTGCGCAGATCGGCGAAGGCCACCAGCTCCTTGTCCCAATACTCAAAGGGAAGCTCGCCTTCCACCCCGCGATACCGCGCCGAAGTGACCGACGTCACCTGGTACACGGTCCCGCTCCAGTTGAACTTGGTGTCCCGGGTCACCTTGTCTTGAGCCGGCAGCGGCGTGGGCGCGGGCGTCAGGAAGGAGACGGCGTATTCCAACTGCGCATCGGAGACCCAGCCGCTCGACCCGTCGTTGAAGACCACGTGCCACTCGTTCCAACTGCCCGCTTCGTAATCGTAGACGATGCGGCCGACCACCAGGAACGGCTTGTTGCGGAAAACGCCCTCGGTCGCGATCTGAATGGGAGAACTGTCCGGCGGCAAGTCGGCGACTTCGCCGACGCGTTCCAGGTCCAGGTCGTGCCGCACTAGAATCGAGCGGCAGAATTCGCAGGTGGTCTGGACCGCGCTAGACCACAGAAACCGGATCTGGGCTCCGCAGTTCGGGCAATTCGCAGTTCTCGAGCTCATTCTGATAGGGCCGCTCGATCCGGCGGACCCGGACCGACGTGGCGGCGAACCCCTGTTCCAGACAACCGGCGAAATCCCACTCCGGGCGCGGCCGGCAGCAAAACAGGTTCAAACACAACGACCGGTACTCCGGAAAAGTATGACAGGCCAGATGCGATTCGGCAAGCAGACACAGGCCGGTGAGCCCTCCGGTGCGCGGGAACTGGTGCCAGACCGGTTCGCTCACCGGGTGCAGATCCAGCGCCTCGATCAAACGGGTGAACAAGGCGCGCAACCGGTCCCCATCCGCCAGCGCGGAGGGATCGCAGCCGTGCGCCTCGATGACCCACTCTTGACCGGACATCCTTACTGCTGCGGTTTTCCGCACTCGGGGCAGAACTTGGCCGGCCGCGGAATGGAGTGGCCGCACTCCACGCAGAACTTGGTCTCTCCCCCCGGCGCGGGCGCGGGCGGAGCCGCAGCGGCCGGCCCGGGAGCCGGCGCCGCGGGCGTATGCATGGACTGCATCATCTGCTGTGCCATGGTGAGGCCGGCGCCCAGTCCCACACCGATCCCGGCCGCGCCGCCGCCCTCGTTGGCCGCCGCGATGGGCATGGATTGCGCCACCTGGAACTGCGTGTACCGGCCCATGTCGCCGATCATGTTCATGCTGATGCGCTGGTCGAGCATCTTTTGCAGCTCGTCCGGCAGCGACAGGTTTTCCACCACGAACGAGTCCAGCGCCAGGCCGAACTCGCCGAACACCGGCTTCATGAACCCGGCGATCTTCTCGCCCATCTCCACCTGGTTGGCCGCCATGTCCAGGAACGGGATGCCGCTCTCGGCGAAAGCGTCCGACATGCGCCCGACAATGGTGTTGCGGAGCTGGCCTTCCAAATCGGCCACCCGATAGATCTCCCGGGTGCCGCTCAGCTTAGTGTGGAACGCGCGCGGATCGGTGATGTGATAGGAGTAAATGCCAAAGCCGCGCAGCCGGATGGCGCCGAACTCCTTATCGCGAATCGTGATCGGGTTGGCGGTGCCCCAGCGCTGGTTGGTCTGCATGCGCGTGGAGAAGAAGTAGACATCGGACTTGAACGGCGACTGGAACAGCTTGTCCCAGTTCATCAGGTTGGTCAGGAGCGGCAGGGTCTGCGTGTTGAGGGTGTACAGACCCGGGTTAAAGACATCGGCTATCTTGCCTTCGTTGACGAAGGCGGCCATCTGCGACTCGCGGACGGTGAGCTTGCCGCCATTCTGGATCTCCATGTCTTGCATGGGGTAACGCCAGGCGAGGATGCCATCCTCCGGTTCGGTCCAGTGGATAACATCGATAAATTGTTTCTTAAGGAAGTCCTTCAGGGCCATGGCTGTGGGTTGCTCCTCATGCAGTATAACGCTTGCAGGAGGGGATTTGTTCCGTCAGCCAGACCGGGCAAGCCGGAGACTTGCCCCACCAGATTGCACAAGGGCTGGACATCCGGGATCGATGGCAGCGGCAGCCCGGGTAGCACCGCGCTCAACACTGGTAGGGCAGGACTGGGAAGGCTGGGGCCGCGTTGCAGGGCCGTCTCGGTCGCCGGAAGCAGGCCGGGCGCGGCGGGCGGCTCGATTACTTGTGGAGTTGCGGGCAAGGGCGGGCTCAAGCTGGGTCGGCTTAGGGAATTGGCGTCGAAGTAACCCTCGCGCCCGTAGTAAAGACCCGCGTCTTCCTGCATCACTCCGCTCTCGCCCTGGAAGGTGAACGGGTTGTCGGTGGAGCCGAGGTGCGTCGCCAGATCGCCATTCGGCGTGATGGCGTAGGCGTCGGTGATGGCGCCGCTGTCGTCGGTAAGTAGGGTGGTCGAGCCGTTCTCGTCGAAGTGATAATAACGGCGGCTGTCGTCCACGGCGTTGATCGAGTAGAGCAGGCGGCCATCGGGCGTTTGGACATAGTACCGCAGGTCCTGGCCAGCATTGCGCACCACCGCCAGAACCGGCGTCGCGAAGGCGTAGTTGAGGACATAGGTCTGATCGCCCCGGCCAATGCGCAGGCCGAACGAGTCGTAGTTATTGGAGATGACGGTATCGCCGCTCGCGTAGGCCGCCAGCCGGCCAGCCAGATCCCAAGTGTAGGTGCGCGCGTCGTCGGCCTTGCGGCGGGACAGGCTGTCGTAGGTGTAGGCCGCGATCTGGCCTGCGGCGTCGTAGGTGAATTCGCGCGCGGCCAGCGCCGTCAGATCAGGCTCGACGGGCAGGTTGCGCTGCGCCGAAATCACGCGGCCGCCGGCATCGCGCGTCAACTGGATGCCGGCCAACACATCCCCTCGCGCTTCTTCAATGGAGATCACCCGGCCGTCGGCATCGTAAGCGCGGCGCGTGATCACGCCATTGGGGCGGCTGACGGTGACCAACTGGCGCGCGTCGTCATAGGCGAAATCGGTCGCGCCGCCGATCCAATCGGTCACCCGCGCCAGCAGCCCGCGGGAATCGTAGGAATAGCGAACGCTCTTGCCGGGAGCGTACGTCAGGCTGGTGACGCGGCCCACGGCGTCGCGCGTCAGGCTCAATCCGTTCGAGGCCGTGATGCGGCCATTCACGTCGCGGCCGAGAACCAGGCCGGCGCCTCCGATGACCCGGTTCTCATCGTCGTAACGGAAGGGGATGTCCACGCCATCGGAGTCGGAACGGCCGTCCAGGTTGCCGTTCGCGTCATAGCGGAGATACACGGTCCCTTCCGCCGAGACCGCGCTCTCGATCCGTCCGCCGGCGTTGTAGGTGTATTGGATGCTTCGCCCCAGCGGGTCGGTGCGGGAGGTCGGCCGCCCGCCCGGATCATACCCGAAGCTCCACACGTTGCCGTTGGGATCGCGACTCTCCGTCACCAGGCCCAGAGCATTGCGCGTGAACGACGTCACGGCTCCGGCCGCCGTCACCGACGAAAGCAGGCCGCGCGAGTCATAACTGTAGGCGGCGGCGGGCGACAACGTGAGGCGGCCCAGACGGTCGTAGCGGAAGTCGTAATTGCGGCCCAGCGGCGTGGTCACCCGCGTCGTGCGGCCCATGCGATCCGCCGCCAGGCTCCAGGCGCGATTCAAAGGATCGGTGAGCCCGGCCAGGATGCCCTCCGGGTTGTAGGTGAAGCGAGTCGCTTTCCCGGCCGGATCGGTAAGGGCGTTGGGCCGCTGAAGCTTGTCGTAGCCGATGCTCACGCTCTCGCCGCCTGGATTGCGGATCGAGGCCAGGCGTCCGGATTCGTTGTAGCGAAACATCGTCGCGTTGCCGGCCCGGTCGGTGAGGACCGACAACCGGTCCTCGCTGTCGTAAGCCAGACTGGTGGTGCGGTCGGCCGGATCGGTGAGAAAGTGCGGATTGCCGGTATCGTCGTAGGTGAACCGCCGCACCTTTCCGCGCGGATCGGTCCACTGGGTGATGCGCCCGTTGGCATCGTAGGAAGCGGAACCGGCGCTCCCGTCGGGGTAGGTGATGCGCACGGGCTGCTTGCGCTCGTCGTACGCGAAGGTCTGGGTCTCTCCCGAGGGCAGACGGACCGAGGCCAGCGTGCCGTCGGGATTATAGGCGTAGGCCGTGACGCCGCCCAGGGGATGCGTGGCGGTGTTGACGCGGCCGCGGTTGTCGTAGCTGTAGGTCCAGCGGCGGCCCGCCGGATCGGTGTAGGCGATCACGTTGCCGGCGCCGTCGTGAGTCATGCCTACCGAGGCGCCGCCGGCATAGTCGACGCGCGAGAGATTGTAGAAGGTGAACCGGCCTTGCTGCTGGTTCGCGTAGGTGTAGCGCGTGACGTTCCCCTCGGTGTCCGTGAAGGAGGTCAGGTTGCCGGCTCCGTCGAAAACGGCCGAAAACGCAGCGCCGGTCCGGTCGGTGAACCCAGTGCGCCGTCCGGCAGCGTCGTAGGTAAAACTGGACGTATTGCCCGCCGCGTCCACAACAGCGGTTAGATTCTCCTGAGCCTGATGCGTGTGGCGCGTGACGTTGGCCAGCGGATCGGTGATCCGGGTGTCTCCATTGGCCAGATATCCGAGCGCGGTCGTGTTGCCCAGGCTGTCGGCCTGGCTCAGCACGCGGCCCCGCGCATCGTAGGTCCAGGACAAGCGCCGGTTGCCGGCCGGGCGGGTCGCCTGGGCCAGCAGAGCCGTGCGTCCCGGCACATACTCGTAGCGCGCGGGCTTTCCGGCCGGACCGGTGACCGAGGCCAGTGTGTCGCCCGAATAGCTGAACGTGACGGAGCGGCCGGTCTGATCCTCGACGCGGGCGAGCTTGCCCGATTGATAGACGAAGGTGAGCGAGCGGCCCAGCCCGTCGGTCACCGAGGCCGGCCCGGTAGCGGACACGGTGACCGTCAAGGCGTTCCCATTGCGGTCTTCGAGACGCGTGAGCGCGCCCGAGCGGTTAAACGTATAGATCAGGTTGGCGGCGCGGTCCAGGAACTGATAGGCGGAGCCGATGTCGACGAGCTGGTGCGGAACCTGTTCGGTGCTGGCCGGGAGAAACACGCCGCCGGACCTCTGGAAGGTCACGCTCTTGCCACGGAACAGCAACACGGTCGCCGTGGTCCCGGCCAGGCTGAGCCGGGCGTCGAAGGTGTGCATCCAATTCGGTCCCAGCGCGCTGGTGAAGCCGTTCTCCGCCAAGACGGAGCTGTAGTAGCGGCGAAAAGCCAGCCGCGGCTGCCCGCCCAGGTCCAGATCCACTTCCGCCAGAGCCGCTTCGCCCGTGCCCGTGGCCAGCGTGGGGACCGGTCCCTGAACGGTTTTGGCCGGATCGGAAACCTGTCCCTCGTTGTCCTGGTTGGCGGCTGCGGGCCGCTGCACCACCCGAATACGCCGCGCAGCAGGCCGTTGCGCGGGCAATCCGGGAACGCGAGGTCGGCGGTGGGAAAGGCGGGCAGTGCGACATCGCTGAATCCGGCGGTGTGGATCGCCGCCGCACTCCCGTCGGGGGCCGCTACCAGGCTGGTGCCAGTCCACAACTGCCTTCCGCCCGCGCCGCAGCAAAACACCGTGCGCACCAGGGTTCCGTCCACCAGGATGGCCGAGGGGTTGGGGTTGGCCGGGAACTGGAAGGTAGTCAGGAAGCCATCGAAGAGGCCCCCGGTGTAGATGGAAGGAGTGGGCGCCGCGCTGTTGGGAAAGTCGGGTGAACCGGTGGAGCCGGCCACGTAGACCAGACCGGCGGAGTCGGTGAGGATGGCGCGGCCGGCGTCGTCGCCGCGCCCACCCAGGTAGCTAGAGTACTCGAACCGGTCGCCGTCGGCCGAGACGCGAGTCAGGAAGGCATCCGTGCCGGCCTGCAGGTTGCGCTGCTGGGCGTTCAGCGTCGTCGGGAAGTTGTTCGAGCGCGTGCTGCCGCTGACGAAGGCGACGCCCGTGGGAGTCACGGCAATGGCGTTGCCCAGATCGTCCTGGTTGCCGCCCAGGTAGGTCGAGTACAGCAGGCGCGAGAGACCGCCATCCAGCTTGGCGACAAACGCGTCGCTGAGGGCTGCCAGCGCGCGGCGGACGGCATTCGGCGAGGTGGGGAAGTTGAGCGAGCGCGTAACGCCGGTGACGTACACGTTGCCCGCCGGGTCCAGGGCCAGGGCCGATACCTGGTCCTCGTCGCTCGCCCCCAGATAGGTGGAGGCCAGCAGCAGGCTGCCCGCGGAATTCAGCTTGGAGATAAAGCCGTCGCGCGCTCCCGTGGCGATCACCTGGAGCGATCCGCTGGTGACGGGGAAATTGGGCGAGCGCGTGACACCGCCGATGTACGGGTTGCCCGCGGCGTCGATGGTCAGCGCCAGGGGTTGATCGTCGCCGCTGCCGCCCAGCAGTGTCGAGAACAACACCACGTTCGCGGTGGGATTCAGCTTCATCAGGAAGACGTCGTATCCGCCGGCATTGGTCCCCTGCACGGCGCCGGTAAGCGGAAAGAAGCGCGAGTTGGTGGTTCCAGCGATGAAAATATTGCCCGCGGCATCGAAGGCGACGGCCGTGGGACGGTCGTCATCGGCGGTGCCCAGCAGCGAAGTGAGCTCGACCATCGGGTCGATGACCAGGGGCAGGGCGGGGTTGTATGGGGCGATCTCAAACGAGGCTTCCCGATTCCGATGGAGACGGAAGCGTCCGGCGATTTCGACCCGCCCCTGGTAGATCCTGGGGCGCCGGATCACCACGCCGCCA
>JACOSH010000242.1 GCA_016178945.1 Acidobacteriota bacterium | reverse complement strand
TGGGAAGGTATTCAGCAGGGTGAGCGGGCCGCGGATCGGGAGCGGCGCCGGGTGGGACTGGAATGGGCGCCAGCCCCACCTCTGGCCGATCTCTTTGAGACGCGGGGCGTGCGCACCGGCGTTGTGGACCTGCCGGATGATGTCTCGGGCCTGACGATCGGCAACCGAAGCGCGGGGCTTTTCGTCGTGGCCAACCGCCGCCACGCTCCAGTCCGCCGCCGATTCTCGTTCGCCCACGAGTACGCCCATACGCTCTTTGATCGGCGTCTGCTCGGTACGGTCAGCCGCTCGAAAGATCGCGATGAGCTCATCGAGGTACGTGCCAACGCGTTCGCCGCGGGCTTTCTCATGCCCAGCGAGGGAGTCCGGCAGTTCATTGCGGCGCAGGGCAAGGGCAAGCCCAGCCGCGCCAGCGCACAAGTCTTCGACGAAGCGGGCGCCGTCCAGGCGGAGGGCCGTGCGGAACCCGGCGGCCAGGACATCCAGATCTACGATCTGGTTCAGGTCGCTCATCACTTCGGCGTCAGCCGTCTGGCCGCTCTGTTCCACCTGCGGAACTTGAAACTGACGACGCAGGCGGAGTTCGAGGCTTTGAAGGCCGCCGAAGAAGACGGACGCGGGCGCGAGCTGGCCGGCATGCTTGCTCTGCCTGACACCGGGAACGGCGAAGACCAGAACGGATTCCGCCATCGCGTCCTCAGTCTTGCGTTGGAGGCTTACCGCCGCGAACAGATCACCCGCGCGAAGCTCGGCGAACTGGCCGGGTTGCTATCCCTGCGCGAGGAGGAAATCGACCTCTTGCTGGAGCGGGCCGGTCTCTCCTATCGAGGGGCCGCCGATGTCCTCATCCCCGGTGAGTAGAGCCGGAGGACCCAGGTACGCCAACCGTCGTCGCGGATACGAACATCCTCATCAACCTGATGCACGTCGGGCGCCTCGATCTGCTTCGGAGCCTGCCCGGCTTCACGTTCGTGGTGACGCAGGACGTAATTGCCGAAATCGTGCAGCCGGATCAGAAGCAGCGTACCAGTTCACGGCGGCGAAGGATGGTTCACCACTTACCTTCAGACGAAGGTCGTGCGCATCGGTAAGCGCGATCCTGTTAAGGTGAGACAATTCCGCGCACTTCAGGGGGCGAATCCGCCGCACCAAAACCAATCGGGGCCACTCCAATTAGTGCACGCGCCGGAGTTGGCGGATCAATGTCCGGATTTGCTCTGGACTCACGACGGCCGCAACCCTGTGGCTATTAACGAACAAGGTCGGCGTCCCGGTAATCCCTATCCGGGTTCCCAGGTCGATATCCCGGTCGACTTTGGCCCGCGCCGTTGTCCCACTCAGGCATCGCTGAAAAGCGCGGGAATCGAATCCAGAAAAGGTCGCGGCCTCCTGTTGGAGCCGCTTCCGTAGGGTTTCGGGCGCGAACTCCGTCTGGCGCTCGAAGAGGAAGTCGTGCAACTTCCAGAAGAAGTCGGGGTGTTGTTCCTGAGCGCACGCAGTGGCTTCCGCCGCGGTCCGCGCCCAGGCATGGTTGGGCAAAGGATAATGCCGGAAGATCAAGCGGACGTTGTTGTCGTCGCGCAGGACGTCGTTAGTGAGTATGCGCGCCGCGCGGGCGCAGTACGGACATTGAAAGTCCGAGAACACGGTGAGAGTGACGGGAGCATTCGCCGGTCCCCAGGAGACATAGTCCCCCTGGGTCAGCTCGGTCCACAGCGCCTGATCCTTCCGCCGCTCGTCCTCGCCCGGATCGAGAGTCGAATCGAGTAATTCGGAACTGAGGAAGCGGGAGTCCGGAGAAACATACAACTCAACCCGGAACGGCCGCGCCGCATCGCCAGAGATGAATCTCACTTTGCGGTAGCCGTTCCAATTTGACTCAGGCAGTTCCGTGAGGGTGGGCAGTGTGGAGAGTTTGTACTTCTTCTGCACGTACTGCGCGAGCCGCTTGCTTTCCCGGGAACCGAGCGGAGCGTGTCCTTCGCCGACCGAGCGCCAGCAACCCAGAGTGAATGCGGCTACCGCCATGGCCAAGCCGCCGGCCCACTTCGGTCTCATCTTGCACGGTCGGGGACGAGAAACACGTCGTAGGCCCATTTGTCGCGCCCGCTCCCCCGATTCTCGCGGCGCACTTTTGCACGATAGCGGAATTGGTTTCCGTAGGCGTCCACCCACTTGGATTCCTGGTAGTCGAGCGAAATCGCTGTCACCCCAGACTCGGCGAATGAGGACAACTCGTTCCTTTCGGAAATGCCATTGTGATTCCGATCCTGCCAGAGCAGCAGTCTTCGATAGACCGAATCCCGCTCGTCGATCCAGCCGTCGCCGTTTCCGCCGTTTGCAGGCAAATCGAAAACTTTAAGCGCTTCGAAGCCGCTCTTTTCGCCCTTCGGCCCTGGCTGTGGTTGCTGCGTGAAGTTGCCGAACAACTCGGCCCCATTGTCGATCCGGCCGTTTCCGTTCCGGTCGAGCGCCAGCCACGCGTCGTCCGCACCGGCGGCGGTCCAGGAGAGCTTGATCGGAGTGCCGTTTGCCGCGATGTCGAACACAACACCGTCCGCGGCGGAGGTCATCGAGTAGCCATCGCCCTCAAGGTCGAGTACGATTGGGGAAGCGCCAGTACAACAACCGGTGTTCTGTTCGCACGTCGTCCAATTTCCGGCCGCGTTCGGATAGCAGTCTGAATTGAAGAGGCAGTCGGGCGCAGGGCCGCAGAGGTTAGGCTTGCAGGTTCCCGCGCAGTGGTAACCAAGCGGGCACTCCGAAAGTGTGCTGCACGTCACTGGCGGGCAGCAGCCGTCCACGCAACTTCCGCCCGTTGAAGGACACAACCCTGCGCCGTCACAGTACTCCTGACCCGATGGACAAATATATGACACGCAACAGTTGTTCTCACATCGCTTCCCTGTAGGGCACGCGCCGGCAAGCCCGCAGGTCTCGCACGGAGGAATCACGTCACACGTCACGATATTACAGGGACAATCGGAGGTTGGGCTCGGGTTACAACCTTCCGTACCGTCTCGTTTTTCTCCTTTTTCCTCCTGCCCACCGACATCAAAACGAGCATTCTTATAGGTACTAACCGGACTATTACAATTGCCGGCGCACGGTTCGGTACCTTCGATGCGTTTGGTGCTGCCGCATGGGGATGGGGTGCAGTTTGCGTACGCTCTGACCGACCGAGGTTGAAAGAGCGACGACACTCGATCCAATACACTATGCTTCGCCTCCTTGGCGCAAACCGCGGCGATTTCGTTCTCTCGTTCACGTTTAGCGGCAACTAACTTCGTTGCCGTGAGCTGCGGATCCGGGACCAGCCCGTCGAAGAAGCTCACGAAGCTCAACCCGGACGGCGATACGACTCGCCTCTCGTCCGGCGATACAACTATCGCGTTCAGCGTCACACGAGTCCAACCCGTCCTTGGTGGAGGACCTGAATTGGATGGCTCCCGGTCCAACATCAACCAGGCAAATAGGCCGATAATGACCAAGAGAAACCCTTCCCAGATTCGCGTCACCATGTTGCCCGCCTCCTCTCCGTCGGAATCGTGATTCTTGGGTCAACGATGAGCTGGCGACTCCCTTCGCGTAACACACACATCGTTATTTCAACGCATCGGGCAAGCCATTGTCCACGCGACGAATGATTCCGTATCCGCCTCTGCTTGGCTGACCTACGGCGCGGAAATCCTGAACCGTTGCAAGACTCCGCCATGACCGCGCGTGCGAATCAACCTCAAGTCAACGAAATCGGCAACCAGAGATGGCCCGTCGAAGCCGCGAAGCCTCCCCAGCGCGGGCTCTTCGCTTCCGGATACACTAGACGGAATCCAGGCGCGCCGTTCGCGGTCCAGAGCCCAGATGTTCCACTTCCCTCCGCCAACAGTTCCGATCACGACCTCGTTGTCGACGCTAAGGGCAAGGCTAAGCACATCAGAAGGACGTGGTACCGCTGGAGCTTCAAAACGATCTAGTTCGCGGCCTCCCAGGGACAACTCGATGTACTCCATACCGTTCGTAAGCCATCCGATCCGGTCCCCTGAGGCCCGCAACTCCGAGCTCATGACGGCATCGCGCGAATCTGGCCTCGGACGCGCACGGAGAGTAAATGTGCTCCGTTCTCTGCCTGTCTTATCGAAACGTTTCAGGACGTTGTTTTGACTACCCGCGTTGATACCGGGAGGGGGCAGTATCCAGCCAACCGTCCAGATGCTGCCGTCCGCGGCCAACGTGAGCTTGAAGGGAACGTAAGGCCACGTTCGGCTCACGGTCTGGGATTTCCGGTCAGGCGCGATCCAGGCCACGAAAGTGCCGGCCTTGCCATCGGCAGAGTACGCGGAGCCCGATAATGCCACAGTTCCATCCGGTCCGGCAGCCACGTCGTAGACGCGAGTGAAACCCGAACCAGGAATCGCGAAACGGATGCGCTCTGGTGGTTCGTCACTTCTGATGGCGTAGAGGAGTGGCTCATTCGACTCGTTCTCCTCGACCCCAACCAACCGCCCCCAAGCCCAGCGGGCCGTCAGCAAGGCTTGCGGCTGAAGAAAGATCGGCAGTGGATCGCCATCAGGCACGATAGCCCGGCGCAACTTTACGGTCTGGGGGAAACCTACGCCGCCTCCCGTGCACAGGAAGACCGAGATCCCAAGGAAACCAGTTTGCAACCGGTGTGCTGACCAAAAAGACATCACGGTCTCGTCCTTTCGCTCGAAGGGGGGGGGGGGGGGCAAGGGGTTATTACGTTTTCCTTCACAACGGGCCAGGCGCCGGCCAGGAGCGAAGCCAAACTCCAAAACGAAGGCAACAGGAGCTGAAAACGTATCATGGCGGCAGAATACGCCCATAAGGAGGACCCGTCAAGGAAAGTCGCCTGGCCAGTTCTGAAATCAGAACAAGAGTGCCTCTTTCCGCCGATACGCAGTCAAATGCAACGTGTTTCTGTTCAATCGGTTGGCACGACCTTGTTCCGAAAACAGAACACGACTCGCCTTTCTCGCTCGACATGCACCCATGACCAACGTCGCCGGAAATCAGATTCGGCGCCAGCACTGAGGCAAGCTGACGAGAGCTGCCGCATCGGTACTGTCGATCAAGTCGCGAGCGCGGGATGTGCTTCCGCGGTAGGTGGCAGCGGTGTTGACGGCTGAAAAGTTCGCACCTACTGAACTGATCTGACCGGGATCGAGACAGGATCCGATCAGGGCGTCAAGCACCCGCGCTCCTTGTCTCACGCCGCGCGATGACGTATGCTGCCTCTGTGCAGCGATTCGCGCAAGCGTGGCTCCTCATTCTGGCTCTGGCTCAATTGGCGCGGGCGCAGCCCGCCGGGCTCGCGCGCCCCGGCGTGGAGTTCAAGGTCTTCCAGTTCCCGCCGGACAAGATCCCCCGCATCGACGGCGACGCGAGCGACTGGAGCATCGTGCCCGACAGCTACTCGATCGGCTCCGGCCAGCTCGAGGACACCGTCAACCACACGCCGCGAGACCCCAAGGATCTCGACGTGCGCGTCAAGGTCGGATGGGTCAAGGGCTTGAATCGCCTCTATTTCCTGTACGAGGCCTACGACAACTACTGGGACTTCCAGTCCACCGGCCTGCACAACGACATCTTCGAGCTGGTGGTCGACGGCGATCTTTCCGGCGGGCCCTTCATCAAGCAGATGCATCCCAACAAACGGCTCACCGTGGAGGAAGCCCACTTCCAGTTCCACGGCGTGCACGCGCAGAACTACCACATCTTCACCCCGGCCGAAGGCAAGGAGTGGACCATGGTCTGGGGCTGCCAGCCGTGGATCAAAGACCTGCCCTGGGCCAACTCGGCCCAGAGCTACCGTTTCAAGCACGGCCAGAGCGGCGCGTACACCCTGGAATTCTGGGTGACGCCCTTCGACTACGCGGCCTGCGAGGGTCCCGGGCGCAGCGTGGAGTCCCAGCTCGAGGAGAACAAGATCATCGGGATGTCCTGGTCGGTGCTCGACTACGACGACGAGAGCGCCCCAAAGTACCGCGGCTTCTGGAACCTGTCGCACAAGACCACCATGTACGGCGACGCGTCGGACCTGGTGGCCTTCCGCCTGATGCCGATCGAGCCCAGTCTGCGCAAGCCGATCGAGGCTCGCTGGACCTTCCGCGTGATCGACATGGACCGCCGGCTGGTGGCCTTTGAGGACCGCTCCGAAGGCAGGATTACCTCGTGGAAATGGGACTTCGGCGACGACACCACCTCCAGCGAGCGGCATCCGATGCACGCCTATCAGAAGGCGGGCGAGTACGTGGTGACGCTGTGGGTGGAAGGGCCGGAGGGAAAGTCGCGTCTGGCCAAAGTTTGGGATGTGGTGCTGAAATGAGACAACTCGTACTGATTCTTGCCGGCTCTGTTCTGGCCGCCCAGGTGCGGCCCTTTCCTTCCAACGACCAGGTGAAGGTCGACATCGACCGTTACATCGGCCATCCCTTCGCTTCGCTGGCCCGAGTGACTCACGACGTGATGCTGACCCGATCGATCCTGCGCCAGGGCAATCCGCACCAGCCCGGCGATCCGGGCGCGGTGTTGGAATACCGCCGGGATTTCGCCGTGGCCACCCTGATGGGGCGCAACCGAACGCCGCTGAAGGAGCTGCCCTATCAGCAGATCTTCTTTGTCGAGAGCGGCGAGGGCCGGCTCGACACCGGAACCGAATACTGGGACCTGCGCAATGGAATCGCGGTGCTGATTCCGCCCAAGGCCAGGCATCGCATCACCAACCTGTCGGACCAGCCCTTGCAGATGCTCCATCTGACCTGGGACAACCCGGAAGGCGTCGCGCCGCGCAAGGATATCCTGGTCCGCGACGTTCACCTGCT
>JACOSH010000034.1:1078-8811 GCA_016178945.1 Acidobacteriota bacterium | reverse complement strand
GCTTCCATTTAGGTGGGCTGCTGCTAAACCAGCGCCAGTATCCGGAGGCCATCGCGCACCTGGAGCAGACGGTTTCGCCGGAGGATGAGAATACGCCGGGATACTGGTATGCCCTGGGGGTCGCCTATGGGCGATCGGGCGATCGGGTGCGGGCGGCGGAGTGGATGGGGAAGGCCCGCCAGGGTGCGTTAACGCGCGGGCAGACCCAATTGGCGTCCAGCATCGAAAAGGACCTGGCGCTCCTCGCCCGCGCGGGGACCGGCCGGTGAGGGTCTGGTGCGGGTTGTTGCTCGCTTTACTTGCGGGCTGCCAGCGCAGGGTGGAAGCGCCCGCTCCGCAAGCGCGGTTCCGCGACGTAGCCGCCGAAACGGGACTCGACTTCCGCCACTTCCCCGGGGCCGGCGGCCAGTTCTACATGCCCGAGATCATGGGGGCGGGAGTGGCGCTGTTCGATTACGACAACGACGGCGACCTGGACGTCTTCCTGGTGCAAGGCATGCCGCTCGATGGCTCGGCGCCGCCCGCAGGCGTGCGTTTGGGCAATCGTTTATTCCGGAATGAGCTGATTCCGTCGGGTCAATTGCGGTTCACCGACGTCACCGCGCAGGCCGGGCTGGGCCACATCGCCTGCGGCATGGGCGCCGCCACGGGCGACTACGACAACGACGGGTTTGTGGATCTCTATGTCACCAACTTCGGACGCAATGTTCTCTATCACAACAACGGCGACGGCACGTTTACGGACGTGACGGCCAAGGCCGGGGTGGAGGTGAACCGCTGGTCCACCAGCGCAGCCTTCATCGACTACGACCGGGACGGCGACCTCGACCTGTTCGTCCTGAACTACGTCGACTTCACGGTGAAGGGCAACAAGAAGTGCTACGCGCCTACCGGCGAGCCGGACTACTGCACGCCCAAAGCGTACCAGCCGGTGAGCGCGCGGTTGTTCCGGAACGACGGGGGCGGGCGCTTCACCGATGTCACGGCGGCGTCGGGGATCGGCTCCGCCTACGGTCCGGGGCTGGGCGTGACCGGCGTGGATGTGAACCAGGACGGCTGGATCGACCTGTATGTCGCCAACGACACGGCCGCCAATCTGCTGTGGATCAATCAGAAGAACGGGACGTTTGCCGAACAGGGACTGGCCCTGGGGGCGGCCTACAGCGAGGACGGGCTGGCCAAGGCCGGCATGGGCGTCGCGGCCGGGGATTTCGACAACGACGGTCGCGAGGACCTGTTCGTGGTCAATCTCACGCGCGAGGGCGCCACGCTGTTCCGCCACGAGGGGACGGCGGGATTCCAGGACCTCTCGCTGCGGTTGGGGCTGCGCCCCCTCACCTTCCTGTACACCGGGTTCGGCGCCGGCTGGATCGACTACGACAACGACGGCTGGCTGGACCTGTTCATCGCCAACGGCGCCGTGACCCGGATGGAATCGCTGCGCGGCACGCCCTATCCGTATCACCAGAGGAACCTGCTGCTGCGCAATGACCGGGCGCGCAAGTTCACGGATGTGTCGGGATCGGCCGGTCCGGCACTGCAGTTGTCGGAGGTGAGCCGCGGCGCGGCCTTCGGCGACATCGACAACGACGGTGGCGTGGACATCGTGGTCAGCAATAACAACGGTCCGGTGCGGCTGCTGCTCAATGAAACCAGCGCGCGCCAGGCCTGGCTGGAGGTGAAGCTGGAGGGGACCCGCGCGAACCACCAGGGACTGGGCGCGCGGGTCGGGGTGTTGCGGAAAGGCGCGCCGGCGCTCTGGTGGCGTGTCCACGCGGATTCCAGCTATCTGAGCGCCTCCGATCCGAGGGTGCATTTCGGGCTGGGCGCCGCTGCTGCTGTGGAGGCGGTCGAAGTCGGGTGGCCCGATGGCAGCCGGGAACGCTTCCCGCCGCCAACGGCCGGCAATCTGGTCACGCTGCGGCAGGGACGTGGGGCGCCGGCCGGAGACCCGCGCCCCACGCGCCCCTAGAAGCTGATCCTGATGCCGATGCGGAACTGGCGCTCGTCGATGCCGTCGCGGCCGATGCCGGAGGTGCCGGTGATCTCGGTGAACCCGCCGTAGCGCCGCAGCGGATCTGTAATCTCCGGGTTAAAGCTCGACACGTTGGTCCCCGGGTTGTTGAAATGCGGCGTGTTGGTGAAGTTAAACGCCTCCAGCCGGAACTCCAGCTTGTAGCGCTCGGTGATGCTGAACTTGCGGAAGAAGCCGAAGTCCCAGTTGGCCACTCCGGGTCCCCTCAGGAGGTTCATGGCCGTGTTGCCGAAACGCGGGTCCCGGACCGAGGCAAACGCAAACGGATCGAAGAACGGCAGGCCCTTCCCGACTCCGCCCAACATCTGCACGCTGGGCTTGACCTGGTCGGCGGTCTGGGAAGAGCCGGGCATGTTCAACGAAGTGCCGTCCGCGCCCACCGTGAAGGGCGTGCCGCTGTAGAAGCTCAGGATGTTGTTGAGCTGCCAGCCGCTCATGACCCAGGCGAGCGGCCCGCTGGAAACGAACTTCTTCCCTTTGCCGAAGGGGAGTTCCCAGATGTTGGAGATGTGCAGGTTGTGGGTGCGGTCGTAGCCCCGCGCGGTCCGGTTCCGCGCGAAGTACTGGATCGCCCGGACGCTCGGCTCGCTGTCATTGTTGTCCACGAAGCCAATCACTTTCGACCAGGTGTAGGCCGTGCTCAGCGAAAAGCTCTGGGTGAAGCGCCGCTCCAGCGTGGCTTGCAGCGAGTCGTAGTGCCCCGTGCCGAAGGGCTTGACCAGCGTAGTGGCCGCGGTACGCCCGAACTTCTGGCGCAGTGTCCGCCCGCTCTGGCCGGCCCCGATGACCTGGCCGGCGTTGAGATCCAGGTAGCCCATCTGGTTGGTGCTGCGCGTAGCCACGTAGCCGGCCTGACCGACGAAGCCCCACTTGAGCTGCTTCTGCAGGGTCAAGTTCCAGGATTGAACGTAGCCGCGTTTGAAATTCTTGTCCGCGGTGACCACGGCGAACGTACCCGGAATGTCGATCACGCCGCTGCTGGTATCTGGGACTACCGCCCTGGGAATGCCGGTCGAGATGTTGCCCACGTTCTGGAAGCTGTTGTCCGCCTCGATGTTCTGGATGAGCAGGACCGGGTAGTTGGTCCGGAAAGGCCGCGCCAGCGAGAAGGGGTCGTTCGTGATGCCGTAGCCGGCGCGGAGGACAAAGCTGTCGGTTACGCGATAGGCCAGGCCGATGCGCGGAGCGAATTTCTTCTTGCTTTCCGTCACGCCGCAGTCGCCGGGCACCGAACCCGCGCCGCATACCAGCATCTTGTTAATCGCCGGATCGTACAGCTCCAGCCCGCGATCGGAACGGTGCGGGAAGGGGAAGTACTCCCACCTGAGGCCGTAAGAAAGAGTCAACTTGCGGGAGGCGTTCCAGCGGTCGCGGACGTAGAAACTGTACTGGAACGAGCGGGTGTTGTACTCGTCCGGGACCATGGTGATCTTGCCTTTGTTGGTGGGCAGACCCAGCAGGAACGTGGAGTAGTTATTGAAATTGTTGGCTGCCAGGCCACCCTTGACAACCGTGGGTCCGCCGCCAAAACCAAAGCCGCCTTGCGCCCCATAAAAGGCTCCGGTGGCCTCCGGCTGGAGGTGATTCATGTGGGTGCTGTAGAGGTCCATACCGAAGCGCAGCTCGTGGTTTTGCTTGGTCCAATTGAAGTTCGCGACATATTGATACTGGGGGTCGCGGCGGAAGTAGGGCATGAAGGCGTTGGCGATGCCCAGCTCGGTGAACCCGGAAACGGCGAACTGCGGCCAGCCGCCCTCAAAACGCCGCGTGCCGTTGGTGCCGGGGATGCCCAGGAAATCCAGGCCCAGCTTCTCGTCCAGCCGCGCCTGCTCGACACTGGTGTCCATGCGGGTATACCCGTAGTAGGCGTCCATGATGAGGTTGGGCTTCAGGATGTAGGTGGCCGCGCCGGTGAAGCTGTAGGTCCTGCCGGTGGCGGTTCCCGGGTTCCCGCCCGCGCCGGAGATCTCCGGCCCCCCCAGGCCGCCGAACATGTGGGGATTGTTCATGTCGTAGTTCAGGATGCTGAAGCGGCCGAAGGCGGTCAGTTTGTCGGAGTGATTGTAGTTGATCTTGCTGTCCACGCGATGGCGGTCGAAGGCGTACGAGGCCGCCGCGAAGTAGTTGTTGGACAGGCCGGGCTGGTTGGGATCGGGAGTCAGGTCCACCAGCTTCTTGACGATCGGGCTGAACCGCGAGGAGGGAATGAGGTTGTTGGCGAAGGCGATCCGGTTATTGCCCTCGAAGTCCCCCGTGGCCGGGTCGAAGACCGGCCGCGGCGATTCGCTCATGTCGCCCCGCTTCATGGCGGGAGTGGGCACCGTGCCGAAGCGCGAGGCGAACTCGTGGTCGTAGTTGCCCTCGTAGCTCACGAAGTAGAACAGCTTGTTCTTCTTGATGGGTCCTCCCAGGACGCCGCCGAATTCGTTGAAGACCAGCTTGGGATTGTTCTGGCCCTGGGGCAGGAAAAAGTTTTTGGCTTTGAGCTTGTTGTCGGTGTGGTATTCGAACAAGGCTCCGTGCAGATCGTTGGTGCCGCCCTTGATCTGGACGTTGATGGCGGCCCCGCCGGCCAGGCCCTGCTCGGCGTCGAAGCTGTTGGTGACCACGTTGACCGTCTCGATGGCTTCCAGCGTCGGCACAAAGGAGGTGGCGTGCGGCAGCCATGGCGCGATCGAGCTGGCGCCGTCAATGCGGGTGTTGTTGATGGAGTAGCTGGCGCCGTTCACGTTGAAGGTCAGGGCGCGCGAGGGATTGGTGGGGACCGAGTGGGCGTTGGTGGGCGGGCGGAAGCCCGGAATGGTCTTGAACAACTGCTGGTAGTTGCGCCCGGGCTGGACCGGCAGGTTCACGAATTGCGCGCTGCTGATCTCGGCGCGCACTTCGGAGCGGTCCGTCTGCAGCGTCAGCGTGGTGGCCTCCACGTTCACGGTCTCGGTCACCGATCCGAGCTGCATCGACAGATCGGCGCGGCTGACCGAGTTGATGGTCACCAATACCTCGTCTTCCTTGGCCATCCGGAAGCCCTCTTTGGTCACCCGCAGCTCGTAAGGACCCGCGCTGATGGTCGGGAAGCTGTAGCCGCCGGCCTCATTGGTGGTGGTCTCGCGCACCTGGTTGGTCTGCTTGTGCGTGATCACGACCTTGGCCCCGGCGATGGCGGCGTCGGTGGGATCCTTGACGTTGCCGACGATGGAACCGTAAAGGATTTGCGCGCTGGCCGGCCGACGTGCGCGACCACGGCGCGGGCGAGGTCCGGGTGTTGCGTCAGGAACGCGCCCATGAGCAGGCCGCCGTTGCTGCCGCCCTCGACGGCGAGCTTGCGCGGGTTGGTGTAGTTCGAGCGGATGAGGTAATAGGCGCAGGCCGCGAAGTCGCCGAAGACGTTTTGTTTGCGCGTGAGCTTGCCGGCCTCGTGCCATTGCTCGCCGTACTCGCCGCCGCCGCGCAGGTTCGCGATGGCGAGCACGCCGCCGGCGTCGAGCCACAAACGCCGGGTGAAATCGAAGTCCGGCGACAAGCTGATGCCGAAGCCGCCGTAGCCGGTAAGCAACACGGGATGCTGGCCGTTCAACTTGATTCCTTTTCGGCGGATGATGTTCAGCGGGATCTTCACGCCGTCCTTCGCCACGGCGAATTCGCGCACCACTTCCGCATCGTTGAACTCCACCGGCGAACTGCCCGCGAGCGCGGTGTGGTGGACCTTGTTGGTCTCCGGGTCGTACACGTCCCAGCGAAACGGCCGGAGGTAGCTCGTGTTGCGGAAAAGCAGCTCGTCGTCACGCCGGCAGACCAGCTCGTCCACCGAAGACACTTCGCGGATCGGCACGTTGGTCTGATAAGCGCCGTCCGCATGGAAGAAGCGGATTTGCGACGGCCCGCCGATGATGTCTTTTACATAGAGACCGGTCGCCGACGGCTCGAACGATTCGATCACCGCGTCGGTCTCCTTGATGATCAGTTTGGCGTGGGCCAGGTCGGGTGTCGCCAGCGGCACGCGCAGGATTTTGCCGCGCGGCGAATTTTTTAGCGAAAGCAGATAGAGATCATCGTGTCGTCCGAAGCGGACAAGCTTGATGGCGTCCGTAAAACGCGTGACCGGCCGCCAGGCGCCGGCTGGCGGGCGGACAAAATGGGCGTAGTCGCCGCCGTCGCCGTTGGCCACGGACGCCATGATGAACCGGCCGTGGGCATCGGCTTCGAGCGTGACCTCGGCGATGCGCGGAAAATCGCGGCCCAGCTCGTAACGGTCCTGCGTCACCGGCGTGCCGAGCTGGTGAAACCAGATCTGCTGATGGAACTGCGCGTCGGCCGCCGGACGTTCGCCCGGCTCCGGATAGCGGGTGTAGAACACGCCCGAGCCGTCCGCGTTCCAGGCCGCGCTGCCGCCGCCGGTGGGAAACTGCACGCGCGGGATCGTGTCCTTCAGTTGCTTGCCGGACGCGCTCTCGAAAAAATGCAGCGTGCCTTCCTCGCTGCCCTTTTCGGAAAGGCACACGGCCACGAGTTTGCCGTTGAGGGAGGGGACGTACCAGTCGATGGACGTGGTGCCGTTCGTGTTGAGCTTGTTCGGATTCACGATCGACTTCTCGCCATCCGCGGTGCGGATGGATTTGAAGGAGACGAGCACCGGTTGCTGCGTCGGCGGTTTGAACTTGAGCGCGAACACCTGGCCGGTGCGGTACTGGAGCGCGAAAAAGTTCGCGGCAGTTTCCTCATACAGCTCCTCCAATTGTTCTTCGAGCGCGATGCGGACGGGGAGCTTGTCCAGGTACGAGCGCGTTTGCTGGTTCTGTGACTCCGTCCAGACGCGCACGGCGGGATCGGTGGCGTCTTCGAGCCACGCATAATTATCCGTGACGGTCACGCCGTAAAACTTGGTGGTTGCCGGTGGTTTCGAATCCGGGACTATTTCCGCGGCGGCGAGCGGAAAACCGGCGGAGCACAACGCTGGCAAGAGGCCGGCCGCGTTCCGCAGCGAACGTATCAACTTCATCATCGTGATGGGGAAGATACGGACGGCGGACGGAACGTCAGCACAATTTCACCGGGTCGCGGATTTTCGCTGCAAGTCCTCGATCCATTTTTGCAATGAATCTTTGTAGGGCGAGACTTGCTTGAGCAAGGTCAGGTAGCCGATGGCGAGCGGGTAATGCTGCGATTCCTCTTCGAGCTTGGCGAGGTTGCCGACGATCTGGGCGTAGAGGAAAATGTTCCGGTCTGCCTTGGGATTTTCCTGCTCGCGCCAGCGGCGCAGCGCGAGTTCCCAGAGATTGCGGGCGCGTTCGGGATCCTGCTTGTTTTCGCGGTAGATGCGGCCCAGCTCGAACAGGATTTCGTAGCTCTCCGGATTGGCGTGCAGTCCCTCGCGCAGGAATTGCTCGGCCTCCGCCACTTTGTTCAAACGGGAACGCAGCCAGTAGGACGCCGCGGTGAATGTTTCGATGCGCTGCGGATCGAGCGAAGCCGAAAGGCGCAGCCATGGCAGGAGTTCACGCTCCAAGCCGGTGCTGCCGCCGTCATCGTGTTCATTGTGCCCGTGGTGGGCGGTTTCCGTTTCTCCGAGATGCGAGTGGTGCGAGGGATAAAAGTGACGGCCGAAACGGTCGATCCAGTCCAGGGGCTTTCCGAGAAAATCATCCGCTGCTTCGTCGTCGCTGTGATCGGCGCGCAAACCGGTGCCTTCGGTCAGGTGGGC
>JACOSH010000034.1:0-1057 GCA_016178945.1 Acidobacteriota bacterium | reverse complement strand
GTGAAAGTAGGCGTCGGCCTTGACGAAGAAGTGGCGCGCGAACAGGCGCTGGCTGTCGCCAAAGATCATGGCCATGAGGCTGGCTGAACGGTCCCGATTGCCGGCCCAGGTCTGCCGCCAGCCCTCGAGCCGGGTTGCTAGGCTGAACGCCGCAACCAGGAGCAACACGATTTTGCCCAAGGGAAATTTCACGGCTCAGTTGAGCGGTTTGCGGCGAAACAGCCAGCACGCCACGGTGAGGAAAAGCGCCGCGTACACCGCCGCGTACAAAGCGGCGCCGGCCCAGACTGCCCACGGCACCGCGCCTTGATCGTGAATGAGCAGGTCGCGCACGTCGAACAGTTCGAGGTGCGGAATGAGGAAGTAGAGGGCGTACACGAGGGAATGCAGCGGTTCGCTGAGCTTGAGCGCGATCTTGTTCAGATGCCGCGCGAGCATGAGAATGCCCGTCGCGACGACGAAGGTGATGGTCGTGTTCGAGGAGGGGGCGGCGAAGATCATCGAGCCGAGCAGCGTCACGGCCGTCAGCACACCCAGCATGAACCAATGGAGCGTCACCGCCTGAAAGTAACGGGTGAGCGGCCATTCGTGCTCCCGCAGGCCGCAGACCCCGATGAAGAAAAAGTAGAATGCGACGAGCGTGAGGCCGCAGGCCAGCCAGCAGCCCAAGAATTTGCCCAGCACCAGTTGCGAGCGGGTGACCGGTTTCGCCAGCAGAGGAAAAATCGTGCGGCTTTCCCGTTCCATCGGCAGCTGGCGCGCGGCGGTCACAATCGCGATCACCAGCGACGACACCCAGATCAACAACAGGGCGATCTCCTTCAGGAAGCGGATGATCGAACTGTCGCCGAAAAAATTGACCGACCCCAGCACGAGCGTGATCAGCGCGGTGAGGATGAACAACACGTAAAAATCCTTCCGGCGATACAGCTCCTTGATGACGAGGCCGGCGATGGCCCACAGGTTGGTCCAGATGCTGCCCAATCCGCCGATCGTGCCGGGCTGGGGCGCCAGTTCATTGACGGTGCAAAGCTCGGTGGTGAAGGAGACGACTTCT
>JACOSH010000241.1 GCA_016178945.1 Acidobacteriota bacterium | reverse complement strand
CTGGACCCGGGGGTTGGTGAACCGGGAGGTCCGCTCCTCGCTGGAGGCGCGGAAGCGCTGCGCGCTCAGCCCGAGTTTGGGCGCGCGCAACTGGGCCTGGGAACCGCGCTGGCCGCGCTGGGCGATTTCACGGGCGCCCGCGCGCACCTGGGCAAGGCGGCCTCCAACGCGAATCCCGCGGTGCGGCAGGAGGCAGCCGAGCTGCTCCAGGCTTTGCAGGCGGAACGCAAGTGACCGGCCCTACAGGCCGAACATCGGCCGCCGGACATTCTTATAGACAAACCGCTTGGGGTTGACCGCCGTCACCCCGGGGCTGTCCACTTCGATGATAAGCGCGGCCACCGGCTCGTAGGCCGGGCGTGGCGCGATGGTCCCTTTCACCACCAGGATCTTCAGGCGCTCCGGATAGATGCCGCAACTGGTGAGCTGGTGGATGCTGAGCGGGATGGCCGGTTTGGTTGTCAGCATCACCAGGTTCGGCAGGTCGGGAGCGGAGCCTTCCGCCTCGATGATCGCCGTCAACCCCATGTCGAAATAACGCCGGCCGGCGTGCCGGACTTCGGTTTCAAAATACGTGCCGAGGTGCAGCGAGCGCACCCGGCCCCGCACGCGCACCGGCGCGCCGTGCAGCTTGTCCGCCTTGCCGCCCACTAACTGGTCGAAGGGCTGTCCGACTCCGGCTCGAAAGGCCGCCGCGGCCGCCTCCGGCTCGGTGAAAGGAACAAACCAGCCGCTCGCTTTCTGGCGAAGCAGCTCGGCCAGGATGAACGTGCTGTCGCCCGACGAGCCGCCTCCGATGTTGTCGCCGGTGTCGAACAAGGCCACCGGGAACTTGCCGCCCGCCATGGCCTGGGCGACCGCCTTGGCCGGGTCCGGCAGGTTGAGAACCAGCTTGTCGCGAGTGGCCCACAGCATATCGGAAAGGCGTTGGGCTTCCCGCTTCGCCAGGCCGGGATCATTGTCGGTGACCACCACGACGCTGGGTCCCATGGTGGGCACGTCGCCGTACTGATAGCCGCCGGGAACGCTGGCGGCCAGGATCTTCGGATTCTTCTCCAGACGGCGGCTCTCCTCCGTCACTGGTCCGAACGGCGGCCTGAAGGTGTTCTGAAAGACCAGGTTATACATCATGGGCGGCTTCACCAGCGCCTGCGCCGGCTTCCATTTGCCGCTCACGATGCCCGCGATGATCCGGGCCGCCTGCACGCCCCGCTGCTTCGAATCCAGGTGCGGGCATTCTTTGTATGTCAGCAGCGCGGTAGTCAACTGGACGATCTCCTCGGAGACGTTGGCATGATAATCGTGGACCACCACAATCGGGAAACGATCGCCCATGGCGGCGCGCACGCGGCGCACGACTTCGGCGTCGGCGACGGGATAGTCCTCGGTCACCATGGCGCCCATCAGGTACAAGAGCAGGCCATCGAGCTTGGGGGCCGCTTTGAGTCCGGCGATGAGCTCGCGCGTCAGGGTGTCGAAGGCGTCTCGCGTGACCGGTCCGAGCGGCGGAGCCTCGGTGTCGAAAAGGGGATGGACATCGAAGCCGGACTCGCGCGCGCCGGCGATGAATCCGCTGACCGTGGAGTTGGACTTGGCGGTTTCCCGCAGGAACTCCTCCCGAGCGATGTTCCGGGGAGTGAAATCGGCCAGCCGCGTCTTTCTGGGATTGAACGTGTTCGATTCGTGATTGATGCCGCCGATCGCAATCACAGGGCGCCGGGCATCGGCCGATGCCAGGGCCGCGGCCAACGCCAGCCAGGCAATACATTTCATATGCGCCGATGATAGCACCGCCTGACCGGCGCGTCCGTTGAATGCGGCTGGAAGGCTAGCGGTGTACAATCAATCCATCGGAGACCCCGGGACAGGAGTGGCAGGATGACAAACCAAGGATGTTCGAGGCGGCATTTCTTTTTCGGCGCGGCGCTGGCCGGCGCTGTGCCCGCGGCGGGCTTTGGGAGCGTGGCGTCCTTGAAGGCGCTGGGCTACAAGCCCTATAACGAGAAACTGAACATCGCGGCGATCGGCATCGGCAGCCGCGGCGGCCAGGACATCTGGGGCTGCCGGACCGAGAACATCGTGGCGCTGTGCGATGTCGATCACAAATATGCGGCCGGGCCCCTTGGCCATTTTGAGAAGGCCGCCAAGTACACCGACTACCGCGAGATGCTGGACAAGGAAGGCAAGAACATCGACGCGGTGATTATCGCCACGCCCGACCATACGCACGCCTCCATCTCGCTCGACTGCATGCAGCGGGGGAAAGGCGTCTACTGCGAGAAGCCGCTGACCCGGACACCCTGGGAGGCTCGCCTGCTAACTGACGCGGCCGCCAAGTACAAAGTCGCGACCCAGATGGGCAACCAGGGCTATTCGCATGAAGCCAACCGCGTCGCGGCCGAAATCATCTGGTCGGGCGAGATCGGCAACGTGACCGAGGTGCACGCTTCCACCTCCGCCCCAAGCTGGCCGCAGGGCCTGCAGACGGCTTCCGAGGAAGCCTCCGTTCCCGAAGATTTCAACTGGGACTTGTGGCTGGGGGCCTTGCCGATGCGGCCCTTCAGCAAGGCCTACGCGCACTTCAACTGGCGCGGCTTTTACGACTTCGGCACCGGCCCGCTGGGCGACTGGGGTATCCACGTGTTCGGCCCCGTCAATCTGGCGCTGCAACTAACCGCTCCGGTCAGCGTGGAAGTGCTCAAGCAGGAGGGCAAGAGTAACTGGACCTTCCCCACGCGATCCGTGCTCTGCTACGAGTTTCCGGCGCGCGGCAATATGCCGCCGGTCAAGCTGTACTGGTACGACAACGCCCGCGGCGAGAATCCCAACTTGTACAAGCCGGCTGGGATGGAGCAGGAAACCATTCTCCCCGCTCCCAACGGGCTGGCCGAGAAAGGCCGTTACGTGTTCGGCCCCGACGCGCCAACTCCCTATCGCCTGGGCGGCTTTACGCAGGTCGCTCCCGGCGTCGTGCCGGGCGGCCCGCCGGCCGGCGGCCCAGGCGCGGGGGGACCTCCGCGGCCCGGTGGTCCGGGACGAGGTCCAGGAGGCGGCGGATTCCGATTCCCCCCGCCGGCGCCCGGCGTGCTGAGTGGAAACGGGGCCGTTTTTGTCGGGGACAAAGGACTCCTGGCCACGCGCGATCGCGGCGAAGGCGTGCACCTGCTGCCCGCCGAGCGTTGGAAGAGCTACCAGCTCCCGCCCCAATTGCTGCCGCGTTCCCCCGGTCACTATCAGGACTGGATTCGCGCCTGCAAGGGCGGTGAACCCGCCTGTTCCAACTTCTCCGTCGCCGGACCCTTCGCCGAGTGGGTCACGCTCGGCGCGATCGCCTATCGTGTCGAGGGCAAGCTGCTCTGGGAGGGCGCCCGGCAGCGATTCACCAATAGTGAAGCGGCGAACCGGTTCGTCAAACCGGTTTTCCGCAAGGGCTCGGATCTGAAACTGTAGGAAAGGAACCACCATGAACTACACGCGGCGGGAGATGGGACACACGGCTCTGGCGGCGCTCAGCTTGTCGGGAGCCAAAGGGGCGGCGCACAGCTCAAACATCCAGGGCGTCCAGATCGGCGTCATCACCTACAGTTTTCGCGGGATGACCAGCCTGGATGACATCATCCGGGCAATCGTGGACATCGGGTTGAACGAAGTGGAATTGATGTCGGCCACGGCGGAAACCGCGGCCGGCGCGCCACCCGCGCGCTTCGGACCAGGACCAGGACGAGGACCGAGTGGCGGCCCCCCGGGCGCACCGCCCTCCCCGGAGCAGAGGGCGGCCATGCGCGCCCGCATGAACAGTCCGGAGGCCCAGCAGGCCCGCGAAGAGCTGCGCAAGTGGCGTCTGGCGGCATCGCTGGACGCCTTCAAGCCAGTCCGGCAAAAATTCGTGGACGCAGCCATCGACCTTCACCTGCTCTGCTTCAACATGAATGAGAGCTTCACCGACGACGAGATCGACTACGTCTTCCAGGTGGCCAGGACCTTGGGGGTGCGGGCCATCACCACCAGCACGCAAGTCACCGTCTCGAAGCGCGTGGCGCCGTTCGCGGACAAGTACAAGCTGTTGGTGGGCTACCACGGCCATGACAATGTCCAGGACCACAACGAGTTTTCCACCCAGGAAAGCTTCGAGACCGCCATGTCCTACTCCAAGTACAACGGGATGAACCTGGACATCGGCCACTTCGTTGCGGCCAATGAAGATCCCCTCCAAATGCTCGAGAAGCACCATGCCCGCGTGACCAACCTGCATTTGAAGGATCGAAAGAAGAGCCACGGCCCCAACATGGCCTGGGGGCAGGGTGACACGCCGATCCGGGAAGTCCTTCAGTTGATGAAGAAGCGGAAGTTCCGCTTCCCGGCCAACATCGAGTACGAATACCGGGGAGAGTCGGATCCTGTCTCCGAGGTCAAGAAGTGCTTCCAGTTCTGCAAAGACGCTCTCGGGTGAAGCGCGCTACAACCAGTCGTATTCTTCGGGCTCGACGTCCGGAGCCCTGACTTTCTTGGCGATCTTTGCGTCTTCGCGAGAGATGGTCTTGCTACTTCCGCTCGAACACCACTCGCCCGTCGACCACCGTCAGCACCGCCTCGATGTCTTTGATCTCATCGACCGGGCAGGTCAGGAAGTCCTTGGAGATCACCACCAGGTCGGCCAGCTTGCCGGGCTCGATCGAGCCTTTGATCTTCTCCTCGAAGGAAAGGTACGCTCCGTTAAGGGTCCACATCCGCAGGGCCTCCATCCGCGAGACGGCCTGCTCGGGGTGCAGCACTGCTCCATCGGCGGTCTTGCGGGTGATCGCCATCCACATCCCGAAGAAGGGATTGTAGGGGTTGATCGCCTGGCGCGAGTCGAAGCGGATCATGTGGTCGGAGCCGCCCGCCACCACGATGCCGGCGTCGAACAGGGAGCGCAGGGGAATGAAGTGGCTGGTGCGGGAGGGGCCGAAGACGTCCTTGAGGGCGGGCCCATCCAGGTGGTGCCAGGCCGGCTGGGAGTCGAAGGCGACACCCAGGCGCACCGCGCGTTCCACCGCCTGCCGGTTGGGAAAGTTGCCGTGGGTGACGGTGAAGCGGCGCCCCTGGATCGGCTTCTCCCGGTCGGCGGCCTCATAGGCGTCCAGCAACGCGTCGATCGCGCCGCCGCCGGTGGTGTGGGCGGTCATCTGCCAGCCCAGGCGGTTGGCGGTCTTGGCCATCTCGATCAGGTTCTCGCGCGGCACGCTGAGGACCCCGCGATAGTCCGGGTCGTCGTAGCCGTAGATCCGGGTGTTCGCGCCGTAGGGCTCGCGCAGGTAAGCGGTGCCGATCAGGATGCCGCCGTCGGCCACGCACTTGAGCGAGCCGATGCGGAACCACTCGTCGCCGAAGCCGGTCGTGAACGGAATCTGCTCGATCTCGCGCCGCACCTGATCGGGCGTTCCCTGGGCGCTGATCATATACGTAACGTAGGAACGGACGGTCAGCTCGTTGCTCCGCCGCAGCTCCTGGTAGACGCGGAAGCCTTCAGGTCCTTGACCGCGGTCGATGGTGCTGGTGATGCCCACCTGGTTGTAGGCCTTCTGCATGGTCCGCAGCGCCCAAAGACGGTCGGCGTGAGTGGCGGACCGGCTCGCGCGCAGGGGGCCCAGAAGCTGCGGCGCGCCCAGGATCAGCCCCGTGGGCTCGCCCTTGGCGTCCCGGATGATCTTGCCGTTGGCGGGCTGCGGCGTGTCGCGGGTGATGTTCAGTTTCTGGAGCGCGGCGGAGTTGAGGACCGACGCGTAGCCGTTGTCGGTCATGGCCGGGCGGCCGGGGGCGGCCTCGTCGATCTCATAGCGCGTCGGATAGCGGCGGTCGCGCAGCCGGGTGGAGTAGATCTTGGGGACGAAGATGACGCGGTCGGGCGCAGTCGTCGCGGCGAGCTTACGGATGTAGGCCTGGACCTCGGCGATCGAATGCATCACCGGGATAGGGCCGTCCTGTTCGCTGAGCGCCGAGCCGATGGGATGGGTATGGCTGTCGTTGAGTCCGGGCAGGACGGTCTGGCCGTGCAGGTCGACCCGCCGCGTCGAGGGGGCGGCGGTGCCGAGGATCTCCTCGTTCGATCCGGCGGCCAGGAAGCGATTGCCGCGGATGGAGACGGCCTGGGCGGCGGGCTTCTGATCCCACTGGGTGATGATGTGAGCGTTGTAGTAGACAAGATCGGGCGGTTGGGCCCAGCCTGCCCCGCCTAGCACGCCGGCCAGCAGGACGCTCTTCGCAAGAAGCTTACCGGCCTCGAACATGGCCTCAGCGGCGTGCGGCGCGTACAGCCACCGCCACGGGCTCGGGCGCGGAGCGGCACAGATACTCGAACAGCAGCACCATCTTGTGGGCCCGATCGCCATTGCCGCCCGGCCGCGTGCCATCGAAGCGCTGGATGGCCTCGGCCAGTTGCGTGCGCGAACAGAGACAGGGATGCTCGCCTTCCAGCAGGCAGGATCCCATGAATTCGGCGATGTAGCGGAGTTCGTCGCTGGAAAGGCCCTGGAGGAAACGGCGTGCGGCGCGTTTATGGGTGGCGCAAACCATAGCCGAGAGCGAGGTCACCAGCTCGGCTCGGGCGGATCCGGATGTCACGGTGACTGTATTATGACAGAGTCCGGTAAGGAGGTCAAAAGGGGGTGCCGCTTGACTTAGCTGCACCGCTCCTGTATCCTCCCTAGACATAAGCGCTTCGCTGGATCGCCGCTATGCACCAGGTCTGGCGTCGGGGAAAGAGTAGTCAAAGAACCTATCGAACGTGAGGCTGACCATGAACGTCAATGTTTCGCGAGCAGCATTGCTGACAATTACAACGCTACTTCTGTTTGCGGTGAGCTTGCCCGCACAAGTGGCGACCGGATCCTTGTTTGGCACCGTCACCGACCCCAACGGCGCGGTGGTTCCCGAGGCGAAGCTGCGGGCAACGCATGAACCGACTCGCCAGGACTTCGAGACCGTGACGTCCGGAGCCGGCCTGTTCGTGCTCCCGTCGCTGCCGAGCGGACCTTACGTCATCACGGTCGAGAAACCTGGATTCAAGAAGCTGACTCGCTCCGGCATTGAAGTTCGCGTAGCCCTGCGGCAGATCCTGGAGCTGCGGCTCGAAGTCGGTGAAGTAACGGCCACCATCGAGGTCACCGAGTCGGCGCCGCTGCTGGAGTCCACCTCGGTGCAGCGCGGGCAGAACTTCCAGGCCAAGTTCATGAACAACCTCCCGCTGTTCACCGGCGGCATCCGCAACGCGGCGGCATTCGTCGGATACATGCCGGGTGTCTCGCGCGGAACGCCGGAATTATCGATCTCCGGTTCCGGCGGGCGCGCCTCCGAAGTCCAGATTGACGGCGCCAGCCTGATCATTCCCGAATCCGGCGGCGTGGTCTTCAACTTCCCCGGCGCCGAGATGTTCAGCGAGTTCAAACTCCTCAACAACACCTATGACGCGGAGTATGGACGGTTCGGCGGCGGCGTCCAGATCTTCGTCACCAAATCGGGCAACAACGATTTTCACGCCAACGGGTTCCTCAACCTGCGCCGGGATATCTGGAACGCCAACGCCTGGGCGAATAACGCCAGAGGTCTGAACGCCGCTGGAAATCCGGTCACGCCCCGTCCCAAGGAGCGCTTCAATGAGCAGGGGGGGTCTGGCGGCGGCCCGGTCTTCATTCCCAAGGTGTACGACGGCCGCAACAAGACGTTCTGGTACGTGACCTACTCGAAGGACAAGCGGCCCGCGACCATTGGCCAGGCGCTGAACACAGTCCCCACCGCCCTGATGAAGGCCGGTAACTTCAGCCAGGTCTCGCAGCTCATCTACGATCCGGCCACCACGGCCGGCGCGGTCCGGACGCCTTTCGCCGGCAATATCATCCCACAGAGCCGCTTCAGCTCGATCTCCCAGAAGCTGATCCCCGCCATTCCGGACCCGACCCGCGCGTCCCTGATCAGCAACTACGACTTCGTCAACGAGACGGTCGTCGACGCCTACATCTGGAATCTCAAGCTCGATCACGCCTTCACGCCGAATAACCGGTTGTCGTTCCTGGTGACCAAGGAGAACACGCTAAACGGCGCGAAGGCCGCCTTCCCAGGTCCGCTCGGTCAAGGGTTGCAAGGCTACCAAAAGCCGGACAATTGGCGCATCAACCATGACCTGGTGATCAAGCCGAATCTCCTCAATCACGCGACCTTCGGCTACTCGCGGACACGGCAGACCTGGGACAACCCGTTCCAGAAGGGGGGCGCTTCGAAATTCGGATTCCCGGGGATCACGGGCGATTCGGACGCCACGCCGCGCGTCCAGTTTACCGGCGCCGACGGCCTGACCGCTTGGGGCGTTCAGGACGGCAAGGTCTCCAACGGAAGCCAGATTAACATCACCTATCATTTCTCCGACGGGTATACGTGGCTTCGGGGCAAGCACGAGTACAAGATCGGCGGGGAAATCCGCCGTTTGCATACTACCTCTGCCGCCTCCAGTCTTGACTTGGCCGGAACTAACGGGCAGTATTTCTTCGACCGCGCGCAGACCGCGCTGCCGACCAACTTGGCCGGCACGGGGCATGCCTTCGCCAGCCTGTTGCTGGGTTCGCCGAACTCGGCGAACCGCGTGGCGTTGCCCGTTCTGATCGGCAATATCCGATACGGTTATCATGCGGCCTATTTCATGGACACCTGGAAGGTCACCTCCAAGCTGACCCTGAACTTGAGCTTCCGCTATGATTTGCCGATCAACTGGCACGAGAAGAATGGCGACTATTCGATGGTCGACCTGAAGTTGCCGAATCCGGGGGCGGGCAACCTTCCCGGCGCTGTGGTATTCGCCGGCAATGGCGCTGGCCGCACCGGCCAGAAGCGCTTTTACCCCACCGACTTTGGCGATGTCGGGCCGCGCGTGGGCTTTGCCTACCGGCTATTCCCGAAGACCGTCCTCCGTGGCGGCTATGGGATCTTCTATCAGACCCTGGGCAACGGCGGATGCGGGTGCCGCCTCGGCTTCTCGAACCCGATCTCGCTGGTGTCCGACGGCGTGAACGGCGCGCTCGCCAACTGGGACACCGGAATCTTGGCGCCTCCGGCCTTCCGTCCCCCGCCGTTGATCGACCCGACCGTGGGCAACTTTGCCGGCGACATGGACGTGATGGGTCCGAACTTCGGCAAAGCCCCTCGCATTTACAACTGGAGCTTCAACATCCAGCACGAAGTCAACAACTTCCTGATCGATGTGGCTTACGTCGGGAATCGCGGCCATCGATTGAACTCCACCATCGATATCAACCAGCTCGCGGCCAGCCGTCTGCCGCTGGGATCGCTGTTGTCACAGCGCATCGATAGCCCTGCCGTGATCGCAGCCGGATTCACCAAGCCCTTCGCCAGCTTCCCGAACACGCAAACGCTCGCCCAGGCCCTGCGCCCATATCCCCAGTTCTTCGGCGTCCTCGACCGCAACAGCGGTGTCGGCAGGACTTGGTACGACGCGCTCCAGGCCAAGATCGAACGGCGATTCGGCTCCTGGCAGATGATGGCCAACTACACCTGGTCGAAGTCGCTCGCCGCCAATCACTACCGGCAGATCTTCAGCCAGCATTTCAACGTAGGCGCACAGGATGCGTACAATGTCAAGGACATGAAGGCCATTTCTCCCTTCGATCAGCCTAACGTATTGACCATCCTGAATGCCTTTGAGCTGCCGTTCGGCAAGGGGAAGCGGTTCATGAAGTCGGACCGGCAGTGGATGGATTGGGTGGTCGGCCACTGGACGATCAGCTCGATTCAGAATTACCGCAGCGGCCCGCCCATCCAGGTTTCGGCCCCCAACACCCTGGCCAACGGCGTCCTGTTCACCCGCTTCAAGAAGGCCAACCGCGGCCCGGCCGAGATTCGGACCGGGATCGACCGGACTACCCTGGATCCGAATAATCCCGCGACGCGGTGGTTCAATGTCAACGCCTACACCGTGCCTGGCCAGTTTGAGATGGGCACAGCCTCGTCCTACGACTCGGCCTTCCGCCAGCCGCCGCAGTTTGAGGAGAACCTGTCGATCTCGAAGCGTTTGAAGTTCCCGGTGCACGGCGAACGCACCGTCGACCTGCTCTATCGAGCCGATGCGTTCAACCTCTTTAACCGGACTAACTTCGGCGGTGTGGTCGGAGCCGTGGGCAATCCGAACTTCGGGCGTCCAACCGGACCGTCGGTCGGCGCCCGCATCATCACCATGGGTATCCGGCTGGAGTTCTAAGCGAATAAGTGCATTCGTTGCAGCACGAATGTTACAGAGCCGCGACCGTGAGGAAGCGGTTGGCCGATATTTTTCACAGCTTCTGAAGGAGAAGGCGACCAGCGCCATCACCACTAGTCCAGCACGCGCCACACATTGCTGACGTCGATCACGAGGCCCTCAATTGCGGTCGACCTCAGCGGATTCGGCATGGGGGCCAGTTCGTAATCGCCGTCCTTGAGCAGATACACCTCGACGGCGCATTCGAACGGATTCACGATCCAGTACTCCGGAATACCGGCGCGTGAGTAGTCGTCCAGTTTCTGCGTGCGCTCGACATTGCCGCGGCGCGTGGAAAGAATTTCGATCACCAGCTCCGGTGGCGCTCCGGCTTCAAAGATCTTGTCGGGCTCGTGAAGCGAAACTACCAGGTCGGGTATGCGAATCTGAATCTCACTGCGAACTCCGGGAGGAACCGGAATCCCTACACTGACCGTCGGGACAACATGGCCCGTGCCAAGGGCCTTCAGCGTTGAGGAAAGTTCCAACGCCAGCGCGACCGTGAGTTTCTGATGGCGAAACTCCGGCCCAGGCAAGAGAATAGCCCTGCCGTCCACCACTTCCCAGAAGCCTTCCGGCAGGCGCTCGAAATCGGCCATGGTCAGAATCATCACATCCTCAATCGAGGCGATCATGCTGTTATCCTAGCGCATACGGGTCGTCGTAAGTTCTCTCCGGCCCGCGCGACAACGCGTGCGCGCTCCATCAGAGCCGCGCGCGTCAGCAAGCGGTTTGCCAGACCGCGCCCAGATCGATCTCCAGACCGGGAATCGCAGCCGACCGCAGGGCGCCCGCCACCGTGGCTGACAGCACGTAGTCGCCGTTGTTCAGCAAGTAGACTTCCACGGCGCGATGAAACGGATCAACAATCCAGTATTCGGGAACGCGCGCGCGTGCGTAGTCGTCCAGCTTCTCGCTGCGCTCGACGTTGCCGCGGGGTGTGGAAAGAATCTCGACAACCAGCTCCGGAGGCTGTCCGATCTCGAAGTTGCCTTTGGGCCTGTGAAGCGACACCACCAGATCGGGGATCCGGTTCTGAATCTCCGCGTGGACACGCGGCCGAACCGGTGCAAACACATTGACGGTGCACACCACATGGCCCCTGCCAAGGGCCTTGAGCGCCCGGGATAACTCCAGAAACAAGGCGCCGGCGACTTCCTGGTGCTCGTACTCCGGTGCAGGCAAGAGTATGGCCCTCCCATCCACAACTTCCCAGAACCCTTCGGGCAGGCGTTGAAATTCGGCCCTGGTCAGAATCATCACGTCTTCAGAGGCAGTGATCATGCTCCCTACTGCTTCACGGCAATGGTGGTGATCACATTGCGCTGCGCATCGGCGCTGGCGATGCTCTTGTAGATGATGGCGATGCGGACCGCGCTGGCCGGGGCGACCGCCATGGGGATCCGGAAGTTGATCTGCCACATCCCCACGTTGAACGGGGCCACGCCGGAATAAAGCACCTCCGGATCGGGCGTATTGGGCGGAAGGGCGAAAATCACGCGGGGCTTGTCCGGAGTCTCCAAGGCACCCGTGGCCGGCTCGCCATCGGCGGGAAGGCCCGCAAAGTTTCCAAAGCCCGTGCCAAAGATGGTCAACACCGTACCGCGGGCAGCCGGATTCGCCGGTGTGTTGAGCGTGCCGTCTTCGTTGAGGGCCGCGAGCTGCCCGACTCCGTTGCCGCCCGTGGTGAAGAAGCCCGGCGAGGCGATGTCCATGTCCATCTGGCCCGCGGCCAAGATTTGCCCGGTCGATTTGCGAACCACCTGCAGCTCGACCTGACCATTGGCCGGGGTGCCGTAGGGCACCTGAAAGCTGATCAGCCCCACACCCACGTAATAGAGCGGCGCCGGCGACTCGTTGACCAGCACTTGAAGATCCCGCATCTCCTTAGGCCAGGTCGCCGTGGACGCTGTTTCCGCATCGTCCGCGAACTGCCGGTTCTGCTGGGGATAGACCGTGGCAATCGTGCCCGGCGCCAGGGCCCGGCTGCGCATCAGGTTGGCGGCGTTAAAGACCCCCGCCAGGGTGGGATAGTAGATCGCCACCCGGTTGGCGTTGTCGGCGATCAGGACGTCGCCAAAGGAATCCTGAGCGATGGCCGGCGCGAACACGCCGCCATTCAGGCCAAGCGCAAAGTTGGCTTGATTGTTCTGGATCGCCAGGTCGTCGAACCTGGGAAAGCGGAGCAGGCGGTTGGCGTTGGACTCCGACACCCAAATCTCCCCGCTCACCTGGCTGACGAAGACCCCTCGTGGGGCGCCCGCGCCCAGGATGGTGGCGGCGCGCGGGTTGGTCTCGGCGACCGGCGCGCGGTTGAAGATCAGGATGCGGTTGTTGCCGGTGTCGGCGACATACAGCCGGTCGTCGGTGTCGGTGGAGATGTGGTGCGGGCCGTTCATCTTATTGTCGGCGTTGCCCGCAGTGATGGTGGTGAAATCCGGCTGTCCGAAGACCTTGAAGGCCGCCTGCCCGCTGGTCAGGTCCGCCGGTTTCCCGCGGAACAACAGCACCCGGTGGTGGGCGATATCGGAGACCAGCAACCCATTGTCGCCGGCGAAAGCCAGGCCGTAGGGCGCGCGCATGCGGGTCGGCGTGGCGTCGGTGATCTTGGTGGTGAAGTTCCCTTGGCCGAGCACCAGGTCGGCCGCCGGATAGTTCAGCTCGGGCTGATCGAAGGGCGCTTTGAAGCGCAGCACGCGGCTGTTGCCGTTGTCCGCCACGTAGAGATTCCCATCGGAATCCAGCACCACGCCGGTGGGCTGGAAGAGGCTGCGAGCGGTGGGCCTGTCGACGTCGTTGGCCGGATAGTTAATCAAGGTCTGCTGCATGTCCGGCTGGCCGATCACCAGGTCGGCCGTATCTCCCGGGCGGATCCTGCGCGCATCGCGGAAGCCCAGAACCCGGTTGTTGAAGGTGTCGGCGACGTACAAATGCGGCGGATCGGATTTCAGATCCATCACCAAGCCGGCATCCACGGCAACTCCCTGCGTGGTGGCCCGGACGAAATCGAACTCCCGGCCTTCCACCAGATTGGGGGAATTCAGATGAAAGGCGTCCTGGCCCAACAGCCGGGTCGCCGTGGCTGTCTGGCCAAGACCGGTCAGAGGAAACACCAGAACCCGGTGGTTGAAGGAATCGATCACGAACAATTCGCTGGCAGTGACGGCGGCGTGGGAGGGCCCGAACAGCGTGTTGGGTCCCGCAGTGGGCTGCCCGCGGTTGCCCTTGTTGCCGCAAAAATCGACTTGGCCGACAGGTCCCACCGACCGGGCGCGCGGCGAGACATCGCCCGCCGGCCACTGGTCGAACGCGTCGAACAGCAGGATGCGGTTGTTGCTCACGTCCACGATGCCCGGCTGGCCGCCCATCATGAAGATGCCTTCCGGTCCCAGAGTCAGAATGTCGCCGGCGGCGACGCCTCCAGTGCAGGGCGCCGGCGTGTTGGGCGGCAGTATCCCCATGATCCGTGCAGCGTCCTTGCCGGTCTGAAACGGGGGCGTGTAGACCAGCACCCGGCTCAGAGCGGCGTCGGAGACGAATAGGCGTCCCGAAGGATCCAGGGCCAATCCGGTCGGCGTGCTAAAGCCGCTCTTGTTCGATCGATTCTGGGAGATGGCCTGGAGCCGGCCGGTAATGCTCGAAAAGTCCACTTGGCCCAGCACCATCTCGGCCGCGGGTCCGTTCGAGGCGTCCGAACCCAGCGCCGAGGCGCTGTAGCGGAGCACGCGGAAATTCCCGTAATCCAGGAACCAGAGGTTCCCGTCGCGATCGAATGCGAAGGCCGACCCGAACGCCACGCCCCCTATATTCGTGGCGATGGTTTTTTCCGAAATACCTCCGGCATTGGCTGCATTCGAGTTGAAATTCGTCTGGCCGATCACCAGGTTGGGCAGTTGCTCGGTTTGGGCATACGGCTTGGGAAAGCGCAGGATGCGGTTGTTGCCCGCATCCAGTACGTAGAGGTTGCCGCTCCCGTCGGTGATCAGTCCCGAGGGAACCGAGAGGCCGGTGGAGAGCGCGGTGCCCGGTCCACCCCGGCTGTTGGACTGGAGATCGTTTTGGCCGATAACGAAATCGGCTTTGGCGCCGTTGGTGAACGAAGAGGCGTTCTTCCACGCCAGGATGCGGTTATTGCCCGTATCGCTGACGTAGAGGACCGGCGGATTCACCGTGGTGTCGATGGCGATCCCCTGCGGGTTGTTGAACTCGCGCCCTTCGATCAGGTTGGCGGCGTTGGAGGTAATATCGGCGCGGGGCTGGCCCACCACGCGCGAAGCCCGCTGGTTCAGGATCGTCTGCGCGTGCAGCGGCGAGGCCATCCACATCGGCAAGCAAACAAAGAGAGCGGCGTAGGTTTTTCTCATGATGGTCGGACCAGGCGGGCGCACGCGGAAAGCGTCCCTTTACCGAACATAACACAAGATCCCGGCCACAAGTTGCGGCGGCAGTCCCAAGGGTAATGGTACTAGACGGGTGGAGCGCTACAGAACTTCCTCCGACCAATTCTCCAGCACCGTCTTGATGCGATGGGTGAACTGGTCGCCCAGGGCGCCGTCGATCAGGCGGTGGTCGAAGCTCAGCGAAAGGTAGCAGATGGAGCGGATGGCGATGGCGTCGTCGATCACCACCGGCGTCTTTTCGACCACCCCCACGCCCAGGATGGCCACTTGCGGCTGGTTGATCACCGGCGTGGCGATCACGCTGCCGAACCCGCCGAAATTGCTGATCGAGAAGGTGCCCCCCTGCACTTCGTCGGGCTTCAGTTGCCGGGAGCGTGCGCGCGCGGCCAGATCGACGATCGCGCGCTGCAGGCCGACCACGTTCTTCTCGCCGGCGTGGCGGATCACCGGCACGATCAAGCCGTTCTCCAGGGCCACCGCGATGCCAATGTGAATCTCGTTGTGGTAGACGATATTGTTGCCGTCGATCGAAGCGTTCAGCAGCGGGAAGGCGCGCAGCGCTTCCGCGGTGGCGCGGGTGACGAACGGCAGGTAGGTCAGGGACATGCCGTAGCGCGACTGGAAGTCGTCCTTCGCCTTGGCGCGGGCTTTGGCGACCTTGGTCATATCGACCTTGTGAATGGTGGTGACATGGGCCGACGTTCGCTTGCTCAGCACCATATGCTCGGCGATCCTGGCGCGCATGGTGCTCATGGGCTCCACCCGGATCTTGGCCTGTTCGGCGCGCGGAGGCGGAACCGGAACGCGGGCCTCGACCGGCGCAGCCGCGGCGGGCGCGGCGCTCTGTTGCGCGATGTAGGCCTCCACATCCTGCTTGGTAATCCGGCCTCCGGCGCCGCTGCCTTTGATCCGCGCCAGGGCGATCCCATGCTCTCGTGCCATACGGCGGACCAGGGGCGACAGCGGGCCGCTCTCCTCGGGCGCGGCTTCCACGGGCGGCGGCGCCGGAGCGGCAACCAGCGGAGGCGGAGCAGCAGCCGGCGGAGGCGCGGCGGCAGCCTCCACCCCATCGCCGATCCGGGCCACCACAGTGTTGATCCCCACCGTGGTCCCCTCAACCACCAGCACCTCGCTCAACACGCCGGCGGCCGGCGAAGGGATCTCGGTATCCACCTTGTCGGTCGAGATCTCAAACAGCGGCTCATCCCGCTCCACGCGCTCACCCGGCTTCTTGAGCCATCTAGTGAGGGTCCCTTCCACAATGCTCTCGCCCATCTGGGGCATCACGACGTCGGTCATAGCTTTCTCCGAAGTTGTCGGTTGTCCGTAGTCAGTCTTCAGTGTACTGGACAACTCTCCCAAAACTCTCCGCCACCCTCGCCTTCACCTCCTCCAGGCTCGCGCGAACTCCCAGCGCCGCCATCGAGGTCACCGGCTTGGTCAAGCCGCAGGGGACGATGTACTGGAAGTGGCTCAAATCCGTGCTCACGTTGAGAGCGAAGCCATGCGACGTGACCCAGCGGCTGATGTGCACGCCGATCGCCGCGATCTTGGCGTCGCCGACCCACACGCCCGTGCAGTTGCACACGCGCCCGGCGGCAATGCCGAAGTAGGCCAGCGCGTCGATCTGGACCTGCTCGAGCGCTCGCACATAGGCCCCCACATCGCGCTTCCATTCGCGCAAGTCCAGGATCGGATATCCCACGATCTGGCCCGGGCCGTGGTAGGTGATGTCGCCGCCCCGGTCCGTCTCGCAAAAAGCGATCCCCGCCGCGCGCAGCGCATCCTCGCCCGCCAGCAGGTGGTCGAGCTTTCCGTTGCGGCCCAGTGTGACGGTATGGGGATGCTCCAGCAACAGCAACTGGTCTGGAATGAGCCCCTGCTTGCGCTGCTCCACCAGCGTCCGTTGCAGCTCGTAGGCCTCCGCGTACCCGATCCGGCCGAGATCGCGCACTTCGCACTTACGCATTAATCGCCAGTCCGTAGACCGAGTTGAACGCCTCTCCCATCGCCTCGTAGAGCGTGGGATGCGCGTGGATCGTCGACATCAGGGTCTCCACCGTGGCCTCGGCCTCCATCGCCGCCACCGCTTCGGCAATCAGCTCGTAGGCCGAGGGTCCGATGATGTGCACGCCCAGGATCTCGCCGTAGCGCTCCTCGGTCACCACTTTCACAAAGCCGTCGTGACTCCCCAGGATGCTCGCCTTGCTGTTGGCCGCGAAGGGAAACTTGCCGGTCTTGACTTTGTAGCCCTGGGCGCGCGCCTGGGCTTCGGTGAGGCCCACGCTGCCGATGCCGGGTTCGGTGTAAGTGGCTCCGGGAATGCGGTTCTTGTTCACGGGGCGCACCGGCTTGCCGGCCATGTGGGCCACCGCCACCATGCCTTCCATGCTGGCTACGTGCGCCAGTTGCGGCGTCCCCGCCACCACGTCGCCGATCGCGTATACGCCGGGCTCGGCGGTCTGCTGGTACGCATCCACGTTGATGAAGCCGCGATCCTGCTCGATGCGCGTGTTCTCCAGCCCGATCGACTCCGTGTTGGGCTTGCGCCCCACGGCCACCAGCAGCTTCTCGGCTTCCAGATCCTCCTGCTTGCCGTTCGACAGCGTCACGCTTAACCGCACGCCCTGGCCGGTCTTGCGGATATTCTCCGCCTTTGCGCCGGTCTCCACGCGAATTCCCGATTTCTTGAAGACCCGCTCCAGTTCTTTGGAAACCTCCTCGTCTTCCACGGGCACGGCGCGCGGCAGCATCTCCAGTACCGTGACCTGGGTCCCGAAACGGTGGAAAATGGAAGCGAACTCCACCCCCACCGCCCCGGCCCCGATGACGACCAGGGACTTGGGCGCCGCGGTCAGATTCAGAATCTCGATGTTGGTGAGGATGATCTCCGGATCGGGCTGCAAGCCGGGCAGCATCCGCGCTTCCGATCCGGTGGCGATGATGATGTTCCGGGCCTCGATCGCCGTCGCGCCCGAGCCGTCGCGCACCTCGATCCGGCCATTGCCCCGGAGCGCGCCGTAGCCCTTGACGACCTCGACCCGGTTCTTCTTCATGAGGAACTCGACGCCTTTGGCGTGCTTGGCGACGATCTTGTTCTTGCGCTCGATGACCTTGGGGTAATTCAGGCGCGGGTTGTCGCACTCGATGCCCTCGTCGGCGGCGTGCACGAAATGGCTCCATACGTCGGCGGTGTGGAGCAGCGCCTTGGTGGGAATGCATCCCACGTGCAGGCAGGTTCCTCCCAGCTTGGGGTCCTTTTCAATGAGGGCGGCGCGCAGCCCATACTGCCCGGCGCGCACGGCGGCGCTGTAGCCCCCGGGGCCGCTGCCAATCACAACGACGTCGTAGGACATGAACTATCAGGATAACAGGCAGAACCACCGCGCGGATTCTCCAACTGGCTTGCCGGTGCTGTTCTTCTTGGCGATCTTGGCGTTCTTTGCGAGATACATCCGGAGCCCGCCAACCAGCTAATTCTCAGCGGGCGTGTGCTACTTCACAACCAGCTTGTCGCGCTCGATCCACTGGCCGTCGCGCATCAGGCGGTCGATCTTGCGGAGGTTGCGCACGTCTTCGAGCGGGTTGGCTTCGAGCAGCAGCAGGTCGGCGCGCTTACCGGCTTCGAGCGTCCCCAGCTCGTCGAGCTTGCCCAGGGCGATCGCGCCATTTCGGGTAGCGGCGGTGAGGGCCTCCACCGCCGAGAAGCCGGACTCGACCAGAAGCTCGATCTCGCGATGGGTCATCAGGCCGGGGAAGTCGATGGACGAGCCGCCGTCGGACCCCACGCCGATCAGCACGCCGGACGAGGCCAGGCGGCGCGTGTTGCGCCGGGCGCGTTCGAATTCCAGGAGGGCGGTCTCGGAAGGCTGCCCCTTGGGCAGCGCTCGCACCGCCGCGATCACCTCGGGCTCCAGGGTGCGCGCCGCGCCGGGGTCGTCGAGCAACCGCGGCTTCTCGGTATAGAGCCAGGCCAGCTCCTGCCGCACCAGCGTCGGCGCGAAGACCAGGCGCAGGTCGCGCAGTTTGACGATGAAGGCCGGGTCGATCTCCTCGGTGTCGCGAATCATGTGCAGGAAGCCGGCCGCGCCCGCATCGACCAGGTGCGCGGTGTCGGCCAGGGTGGCGATGTGGGCCACCACCGGGATTTTGTGCTTGCGCGCTTCCTCGAGGATCGCCTCGATCACCTCGCGCTTGACCTTCGGCTGCTTGCCATGCGCGTCGTCGACCCAGATCTTGATCAAGTCGGCCTGTTGAGAGGCCAGCTCCGTCACCTGGCGCCGCGCGTCGTCCGGATCGTCGGTTTGCCGCGTGATCTTGCCGATCTCCTGCGAAGGAGGACCGCCCGGCGCGGTGAACCCCCGGCCCGCCGTGAACATCCGCGCGCCCAGCGGCGCGCCATCCCGCTGCGCCTTGCGTACCTCAAAACCGGCCTCCCGGTCGGCGCCGGCGCTTCGCACCGTGGTGATCCCGAAATACAGGTAGGCGTTGAGATTTTTCTCGATCCGCTGGCGCGTGTAGTCGGAGGCGGTGAAGCCGGGGCCGCCGCGCGTCCCCAGATGCACGTGCAGGTCGATCAGGCCGGGGACCAGGAAACGGCCGCGGCCATCGATCTTGTCCGAGCCGGCCGGTACCGGCACATTGGCGCGCGAGCCGGCCCCCCGGATACGCGATCCGGAAACCACCACCACCGAATCCGTGATGGGCGGCCCGCCGTTGCCGTCAATCAACACCGCGCCGATGATCGCCTGGGTGTGCGACTCTTCGGCGGAGGGCTTACAGGCGGCCAGCGCCAGCAGAAGGCAGAGGGTGAGGAGAGATCTGGGCATTGGCCTACCGCGATTGTACCGCGCGGCGATTTCGAACCTGCACGGCTAGTCGGGCATGATCCCGATTCGGTCACGATCTTCGAGGTCTGCCCGTTCGGCTGAGGAAGTGCAACGTAGCCTGGTTGGGAAGCCTACTCGTAGTAGTCGGGTGCCTTCTTGAGCTTCGCGTTGGCTGTAAAGTCGTGCTGAATCCAAAGTGTTGCGCCCGTCTTTTTTAGGAATGCTTCGATGTCCGCTCTACTGGAGCGCGTCTGCTCCTGATCAAAATCGAATGTCGCCACGCGTTCCAGAGCGCGCATCTGCGGATAGTGGTACAGATCCCCAGACAGGACGACCCCTCCGGTCTTGGCCAGCTTCAGATACAGAACCTGGTGACCCGGGGTGTGCCCGGGAGCGCGTTTGATAACGACGGTCCCATCGCCGAACACATCATGCTCATCGTTCTCCAGGATGAGTGTCTTAGTGTTCCGAAGAGCTGCATAGCTCGAGGGTAGCGTCGTGCCCGGAGGCGGCTCAGCGAACATGGCGTCTCGCTCCGCCCGCCGCACCAGCCATGTGGCGCCTGCAAACTCGTTTGCGTTGGCGGTGTGATCATAATGGTAGTGCGAGAGGGCGAGGTAAGTGATGTCGGACGGGGCATAGCCCACCGCGGCCAGTTGCGGCTTCAAAGCTTTGACCATCGTGACATCTCGCTGCTGCGAATCGGAGAGGATGACATGGCGCCTCACCGCAGCCCCAGTGGGCTTCCAAGCGGTGTCGGGGACTGCGCCCGAATCCCAAATTAAGGTCCCCTTCGGATGCGATACCAGAAAACACGCGACAGACAAATCGCTCGTAACGATCTCTTCCTTCTTTATCCGGAAGCGTCCCGTATCGGCGATGTGGAGAGTTCCGCAGTCAAACACAAAAAGCCTGACCGGCCGCGGAGGTTTTGCGCGACTCCCGGGAGACGGCGCACTCTGTCCTGCCTCGCATGTGAGGGCGGCACACACGAGCCCTGCGGCAACTGCCGCCGCCACCGATCGCGATGTTTTGCGTTGCATGTTTTCTTGTCCTAGTTCCCGAGGGAATCCCCGGACTTCCGTTGAAAGTAGCGGCCCCAGCGTAACCCACCCTACCATACCCAGCGCTCGCGCTGCTCGCCGCCGTGCTACCGTTTCACGCTCTTGCAAAGCTGCTCGACAATCGAGAAGGCCGGCTCGATCTGCCGGTCAGATGACTCTCGGCAAGCACCAGGCGGCCAGCGTCGCCAAAAAGGTAGAGGCTGAACAGCGGGGCGGCGGCACGCTAGGGATACGTTACGCTCTTACCGACGCCGCTTGTCGAAAGGAACTGGGTGAAGTCGACACCCGGAATGGCGACATACTGCCCGTTGGTGGTGGACAACAGCAGCGACCCTTGGTTCGGCAAAGCATTGGTGGCGACCTGCGGCAAGCCCAGGGTGACGAAGGCAGGCACGGTGAACTGCCCGGCGCTCACCCGCTCCGTGCAAAGGAAAATCCCGCTGAAACTGACCCGTCCCTGGAACTGAATGGATGTGCCGGCGATCCTCACCAGGCCGCCCGGATCCCCTCCGCTCCACCGCACCGTGACGCCTTGCGCGCGATTCACAACCGTGACCTGGTCCATGTTTTCCCAGACGAGAGGCTTGGGATTATTCAGGCTGACGCTGAACCCCGCAATGTCGGGGCCGCCGTTTCCGTTATCCATCGTGAAGGCGCCGCCCTCCAGAAAACCGGGGCCGCCGGTGTTGATGGGTGGCAAACCCGGCACCAAGATCTTCGTGAGGACATCGGCGGCGCTGTACACTCCCCGCTGCTTGGGCAGTTGTTTGACGCCGCTCGGTCCCTTGAGATTGATGGCCGGACCGGCGTCGAGGAACACGACCGGCGTTCCGGAGCCGCCCGGATCCGTTCCCCCGGAAGGGGGGTCAACGCGCGACAGGCTGATGGTGCAACTTCCGGGCGTCCCGCCCAGCGCCTGGAGAAGCGCTGTGGACCCCCGCGCTGGATTCTCTCCCACATCGACCTGAGTGAACGCTACCGCGCCGCTGTCGGCGGTCACTTCGCTGTTGGCGCCGCCGGTAGACGACTTGACCAGCACCCGCGTCAGTAAGATGTTGCCTATCTTGATGACGCCCGTTGGTGTAGTGACGTCAAAAGTGTTCAGGTCCACGCACGCTCCCCCGTCCGGCGTAACCGCGATCGACCCGATATTGCTCACGATGTTCCCGGTCTGCACGGCGACGGATACCTGACAACCCGCCAGGCCATCCGGGACCGTAAGCACGATCACGTCCCAGGCGGCGATTCCCTGCGGAATCGGGAAGGTCGGGTCCAGCCCGGTGCAGCAGGAGCCTCGCCCGGCCGATACCACGGTGGCCGGCTTGCTTCCCACCCATACCTTGATATCGGTGGTAGGCACATCCGTCGCTCCACCTTGGGTCTCGTCGCTGGAGATCGCTCCCAAGCCCGTTCCGTTGATCATCACGTTCTGGCCGGGTCGAGCCGCTTGCGCCAAGGCGTTCGGAGTGGTCACCCCGTCCGCATCCACGTTGAACGCCAGGGCCGGGACTTGGCCCCCACTGACCGCCACTCCCCCGAATTGCCCGCCGGAGGCAGCGGCAAACATGCCAAACGCGGACCGGACCACCGTGATGGGCGCGGTCGCCGTCGAGTCGCCGTTGGTCACAGTCACGGTTCCGGTCCCCAGTGGCGCGGCGGAAGGAAGAATCGCCGCCACCTCGTTAGCCGAAACATAAACCATGATGGCGTCCAGCGTGGCGCCGCCCACGCTGACCTTGATGCTGACGCCGCCCAGGCCGTCCGCGGCCGGCAGCGGGAATGCGGCCTGCATGGCCTGGTCTGGCCCCACACCCTTGCCGGCGGCCACGAAAATGCTGCCCTGCGCTATGCCATAGCCGGGCAAGCCCATGGCAATCCGGCTGCCGAAGTTCGCGACGTTATCAATGCTAAATGCGGCCACCGCTGCCGCCGGACAGAGCGACAACACAAGATAGGAAACGGCAACCGCAAGTTTGTTCAAACGCATGGACTGGATACTCCTCTACTGGTTGTGTGCGCGACCGCCAGACTGATTGCATTATACCGTGAAGGAATCGAACTGTGACCGCTTACTGACGTGCGCGGCTTCCATGAGAAGGCCGGTCAATCTCAAGGGCGCGCGATTTTTTGTCCCTGGTTCACCTGCTGATGCGGACCGCCGTGGACCCGGAGTCGCTGATCCCCGCCGTCCGCGAAGTGATCCGAAGGAACCATCCCTCCCTGGCGTTGCTCGAAGTGGAATCGTTGGAGCGGATCGCCAGCGAATCGATGTGGCAGCGCCGGTTGCGCGCGTGGCTGCTGGCCTTCTTCGCGGGCCTGGCGACGGTGCTGACCTCGGCGGGGTTGTACGGTGTGGTAAGCTACCTGGTCACGCAGCGCACCCGTGAGATCGGCATCCGCATGGCGCTGGGCGCCGGCGCGCGCGCCGTGCGTCTCCAGGTGATGCGACAAGGCCTGGTTGTGGTAGTCCTAGGGGTCTTGGCGGGCCTGGGGCGTCCGCCGTGGTGGGCCGCTGGACGGCCAGCCTGGTGCGGGGCTTTGAAACCACCGACGGCGTGACCGTCACGGTTGTGATCGGGATCATGCTCCTGGTGGGCCTGGCAAACGCCTGGGCGCCGGCCCGGCGAGCGGTGCGCGTGTATCCGGCGGTGGCGCTGCGTGAGGAGTAGCCATGACGAACAGAAACATACTCGGCATCCTGGCTCTGGCTTTCGCCGCGCCGCTCGCCGCGCAGGACGCCATTTTCGAATCGAGCACGGACGTCGGAGAAACCCCCGCCAGAGGCTCGTACACGGTTGACCAGACGGGCCACTATCGGGTCGCCGGCGGCGGCGCGAACATCTGGGCGGGCGTCGACGCCTTTCATTTCGTCTGGAAGAAGCTTTCCGGCGACATGGCGCTGACGGCCGACGTCGAGTTCGTGGGCGCGGGCGCAGTGGCGCACCGGAAGGCCGTGTTGATGATCCGGCAAAACCTGGAGCCCGGTTCGGCTTACGCCGACATCGCTCTGCACGGCGACGGCCTGACGTCGCTTCAGTTCCGTCCGGCGGCTTCCGCCACGACGCAGGAGTTGCGTCTGGATCTGAAGATGCCCCGGCGCATCCGCATCGAGCGGCGCCGGGACGCGTTCACCGTGTTCGCGGGGAATCCGGGCGAGACGTTGAAGGCCG
>JACOSH010000240.1 GCA_016178945.1 Acidobacteriota bacterium | reverse complement strand
GAGGAGTGGGATCGTCTGCCTTCCGACCTGACTAACGACCTGGATCACTATCTGTACGGAACTCCGAAAAAGTGACAGCGGTTTTTGCGGACACAGTTTATTGGATTGCTATCGTTCGACCGAACGATCCATGGGCGGCATCGGCAAGCAGGGCGCGCCGACTGCTCGGAACGGTTCGTCTGGTGACGACGGATGAGGCGCTGATCGAGTTTTTGACTGCGCTGGCTGGGGGCGAGCGCTCCCGAGAGCAAGCAGCCAGGATGGTGCATACGCTTCTGACCCATCCCGGAGTGGAAGTAATTCCCCAGTCACGCGGATCTTTTCTGCGCGGGCTGGCGCTCTACGAGGGGCGTGGAGATAAGCACTACAGCATGACTGACTGCATCTCGATGGACCGGATGAGGGAGCGCTCAATCCCGGCGGTGCTCACGAATGATCGTCACTTCGCGGGAAGGATTCGCAGTCCTGATGACCGCGAACGCATCCTAGAAGCAAGAGGCTCGCACAACGGAACCTCGCCCGCTCGCACTGCGAAGTTGTTCGGAAATAATTGCCGTCAGGAATTTGCTACCGAACATGTGAAGCGGTCACTTGAACAAAACGCACTGAAGACCGGAAGACCCTCGTGCCCTTCGTGGACCGGCTCTTTGTGAGCCGCGAGAAGCTGAATCGCTCCACAGGCGTTTCGTGCGGCTTCCTTGTCCGCCCGGCCGTACGAGATGCACCCCGGCACTTTGATTGTAACTGCGCTTGTGTATCCGGTATCAGGACGCCGTGGCGGCCTCGCGGTGATCAGATCCGGTCCAGCGCCGCGGCGGTCAGCGCACTCTGTGCGTCGCCCGTGTTCAACGTGCCGGCCGGCTCAAACAGCAGAACATGAACTTCCTGGTCCGCCACCGGACGGTGTTCGACGCCGCGCGGCACGATCAGGAACTCCCCTTCTTCCAGCCAGACATCGCGATCGCGGAACTCCATGCGGAAGCGGCCTTGGACCACCAGGAACAGCTCGTCCCCGGCCTGGTGTTGGTGCCAGACGAACGGACCCGCGAACTTCACCAGCTTCACCTGCTGGCCGTTGAGCTCGCCCACGATCTTGGGCTTCCAGTGCTCGTCGAACAGGGAAAACTTCTCGCGCAAGTTGATTTTCTGCATGAGCGCCAGGCCACCGTCGCCAGCCTCCGGAACATCACCGCATGTTTCCAGTTTAGCTGTGTGCCAAGGCCGCAACAAGTCGGCCCGCTGCAATTGGTTTATTGCGGCAAGGCCCACCGCGGCGATACGGCCGGCAAGGCTCTCATCCGGCAGGTCTGGGAGGCCGGCCGCGCCCTCCAGGATGCGGTGAAGGTGGTTTACGTCGAGAACCATGAGATGCGCTGGGCGCAGTACCTGACCAGTGGCGCCGACCTCTGGCTGAACACCCCCAATCGCCCGCAGGAAAACCAGCGGCATGAAGGCCGCTCTCAACGGAGTCCCCAGCTTCAGCGTGCTCGACGGATGGTGGATGGAAGGCCACGTGGAAGGAGTCACCTGCTGGTCGATCAGGGACGGCAAGACGGCGGCGACGACGCCCAGGACGCGGCCTCGCTCTACGACAAGCTCGAGCGGATCGTCCTGCCGATGTTCTACGGCCAGCCCAGCGTCTACGCCGACGTCACCTGACCAACGCCTATTCGGCGCGGCCGGATAAGTGAAGCTCTTCCCCGCTGCGATACACTGGACTCCAGCCGGCCATGACTGCCCCTACAACCTCCGTTCATGACGCCCCGTTCACGGGCCGAGGAGCGTGGCGGGGCGGCGACTTCGCGAGCCCGGAAGCCTGGACCTACCGGCTTCCGCCCGCGGCTCTGGCAGAGCTGGATCGAGCCATGCGGCGGGTTCAAGACGCGGGCAAGGACCTCTCCACGCTGACCCGGACGGATTTCCCCGCTCCCTCTTTCGCCGCGGATGGAGCCGCCTTGCGCCGGGAGCTCGAGTCGGGGCGCGGCTTCGTCCTCATCCGCGGGCTGCCCATCGACAATTACAACGACCGCGAAGCTTCCCTCATCTATTGGGGAATTGCTACTTACCTGGGCGCGCCGATCCCCCAGAACGTCAAAGACGAGTACTTGTTCTCCGTGCGCGACGAGGGCTACGATTTCCATCGGGACTACGGCGCGACTGGAGTCCGCATCTCCAGGACCGCTTCGGCGATCGACTTTCACACCGATTCCTCCGCGGCCTACGCCGGCTATACTCCCGACATCGTCGCGCTGCTGGCTTTGCGGACGGCCAAGGCCGGCGGGGAAACCGCGATCGTCAGCGCGCAGACGGTTCACAACATCCTGCGGGAGGAGCGCCCTGAGTGCCTGAGGCGTCTCTACGCTCCCTATTACTTCGATCGCCGGGCGGAGTTGCGTCCCGGCGAGTCGTCGACGATCCTGGCGCCGGTGTTCGCCTGCCACGATTCGCTGTCGATCCGCTACTTCCGCTTTAACCTCATGAGGGGACATGAGACGGCGTGCGCGCGGTTGAGTCCGGCGGACACCGATCCCCTGGATGCCTTGGAGAGCGCGTGCCGGCGCGACGGCCTGGCGGTTCGTTTCCAGATGCAGCGCGGCGACATGCAGTTCGTCAACAACCGTTTCGTCCTGCACAGCCGGACGGCATTCGAGGATCCTACCGAGCCCGGCCTCCGGCGTCACTTCCTGCGTTTGTGGATGCGGTACAAGCAGAGCAACCGCAGATGAACGCCGATGAACGCGGATCAAAGCCGCTTTTTCCATCCGCGGTTTCAAAGCCGGTTGACGATGCGCGGGCCTGGCGGTGAGCTTCCAACGCCACCGGACGGTGTTCGACGCCTCGCGGGACGATCAGGAACTCGCCTTCTTCCAGCCAGACATCGCGATCGCGGAACTCCATGCGGAAGCGGCCTTGGACCACCAGGAACAGCTCGTCCCCGGCCTGGTGTTGGCGCCAGACGATTTTCTACATCACCCTCATACTCCCAGTTTAGCTGCGCGCCACGGCCGCAGCTATTGGGCGATTCCACCCACGTTGGGAGGGGCCATTCCGGGATCAGCCACCGCTCCGTAACCGTCGCGGCTCGGAGGGTTTCGCCAACGGTACCCGTTGTTATGAGTGCTTACGATTCGCTTTACCGAGCACGGACGTGAGCACGCGGGTTTGGTTTCTGGTATGCTTGTTGCTGTTCATTCAGCGCTGCGTTTCCAGAGACGTCCAGGCCAGTCCTCTGAATCCCAACGCCGGGAAGAATTACTTGTTCAGGAAGGCGGGACTTCAGCCATGCGCGTTCACCTCGTTAATCCGAGCGATACTTCCTTCGGAATCGGCGTAATCACGCCGCGATGGTTGTACGTACTGGCCGCCGCGACTCCCTCCGAGTACGGCGATCCCCTCATCACCGACGAGACACTCGAGCAGATTCAGCCCGACTGCATACAGCCGGGCGACATTGTGGGCATCGGCATCCATACCGGCAATGCTCTGCGTGGCATGGAAGTGGGCCGCATGGCGCGTGAACGGGGCGCCTGGGTCGTGTTCGGCGGCATCCACGCAACCTTGTATCCGGAAGAGGTCCTTGAGCTTGGGGGCGCTCACGCGGTTGTCAAGGGCGACGGCGACGTGGTTTGGGCCCAGGTGATCGCCGACCTGGCGCGAGGCGCGGCCAAGGTGACCTATGACGGCGGACGGATTTCGGGAGAGCAGTTCCTGCAGGCGCGCTGGGATCTCGCCCCGCGCGACCGCTACATGTGGGCCTCCGTGCAAACCGTGCGCGGTTGCCCGAAGCACTGCTCGTTCTGCTCGGTGTGGCGCACCGACGGCCAGAAGCCGCGGCAGCGCGCGTCCGACGTGGTGGTCGAAGAGATCGTGCGCTTGCGGCGGCTCGGATTCCGCTTCATCGCGCTGGCGGACGACAACTTCTACCCCGTCACCCTGACCGACATCGACCTCGCCGAGAAGCAGGGCAACGCGCAGCGCGTCGCGGAGCTGAAAGAGATGCGCTCGGAGCGGTTCGAGTTGATGGAGAAGCTGGCCAAGCTTCCCGCCGACATGGTTTTTTTTACCCAGATCACCATGGAAGCCGGCGAAGACACGCAGTTTCTCGACGCGATGCGCCAGGCCCGCATCAAGGGCGCGCTGGTGGGGGTGGAGTCGGTCACCGAAGAAGGGCTGAAGTCCGTCTTCAAGAACTTCAACTCGGCCGGCGACGACCTGGCCACGCGGCTGGCTACGTTCAAGGAGCACGGCGTGCACGTGCTCGGCTCATTCATCTTCGGACTTCCGACGGACCGCGCCGATACCTTCGCGGCGACGGCCGCCCTGGCAAAGAAGGCTGGCCTGACCTTCGCGCAGTTTGTGATGATGACTCCCTTTCCCGGCACGGTGGACTTCGATCGCTGGGAGAAGAACATGAACGGGAGCGTCCCTCATGTGGGAGGAGTTCCGATCACTCGCTACTGGCTGATCCCCGCGAGCGTGCGACCGAAGATGTTCAGCCCGCACGAGACCATGACGACGGACGAGATCTGCGAGCGGACGCAGGGAGTCTGGGACAGCTTCTACGGCCTGAGGGAGATTTGGGAACGGTCGAAGTGCGTGCCCACGCTGCGGGGCCGGCTGGCCTTCCTGTTCATCTCCAAGTTGTATCGCCAGATGTACGCGAAGACGGGCATTTCGACGGACAGCGCCCGCAGACAGAAGGCGACGCGCGTGGCGCGCTGGCTGGCGGTGCCCTGCCGGAAGCTCTTCGAGGCGAAGCCCATGCCGGAGCTCGAAATGCCAGTCGCGCGGAGCTCGCGGTTGACCTCGATCACTTATTCCTGAGCCTCGCGTAACACCGTGACGCGACCGTGAAGGGGAAGAACCGCGACAAGGCGCTCGCGGCGCATGGCCTGGCGCGGTATGAGACGGAGGGGGCCGATACGGCGCTGGGCGGGTCGCGAGCCGATCAATGGGCGGCGAATCACAAGGAAAAGCTGGACAAAGTTCACTTGTGCATCGGAGGAAACGATTTCCTGCGCTTCGCCTCGACCACCGGCCTGTCGAAGCTCACGGCGGAGCAGCGACAGGCGCAGTGGGTGGTCATCCGCAAAGACATTCAAGCGGTGGTGGACGACATCCTGGTCCAGCGGCCGGATCACCTGGATCCGGCCCTCATGGCCAAGGTGTACAAGACGGGATTCGAAGGCGCTTTCTTCGGGGTCAGCGCGAAGATATTCAATGCGGCGCTGGTCGAGCTGGGCCGGGAGAAGCTCGCCATCGCGAAGAAGACGCCCCGCTGCTTCTACGCGCAGAACTGGGGACTGCTGCAGCACCGGTACGGCGCTGGGGAAGCGTTGAAACCGCTGGCGGTGCGTTTGCCCGGCGGGCCTCCGGACCACGATCCGTATCCCGGCGGCGACCTCTCCTTCACGAGCGGCGCCGCGATGCCGGACGGCGTCCACCCGACCCCCGACGGGTTCCAGCTCATCTTCGAGAACGCGGTCAGGCAATTCTACGGCAGGTGGTTGCGGGAATAGCGCAGGGCGGCGCCCGCGGCTCCGGCATATAATGCATTGGGGCGTGTTCAGGCCGCCGAGCATGACCGGCCAGCGGATCAAGCAGTACGAGATCGTCGAGCGCATCGGCGCGGGCGGAATGGGCGTGGTGTACAAGGCGCGCGACACGCGCCTGCAGCGCTGGGCCGCCCTGAAGATCCTGCCGCCGGACATGGTCGCCGATCCGGAGCGGCGGCGCCGGTTCGTGCAGGAAGCCCGCGCGGCCTCCGCGCTGAATCATCCGAACATTGTCACCATCTACGACATCGATACCGCGGAAGCGACCGGCGGCCTGGTTCATTTTATCGCCATGGAGTACGTGGAGGGCCAGACCCTGCGGCAGGTCATCCGCCCGGGAGGACTGCCGCTGGACGAGTGCCCGCCGCCGATCCCAACGCGCCGCAGTTCTACTCCGCTCCGACGCTCCAGGGGCAGATCGCAGGCACCGTTCCTTACATGTCGCCGGAGCAACTGGGCGGCAAGCCCGCCGACGCGCGCAGCGACGTCTTCTCGCTCGGCGTCCTGCTGTTCGAGATGCTGGCGGGCGAGCGGCCCTTTACCGGCGAGACCGACACGGATCTGCTGTACGCCATCCTGCGGCAGCCGCCGCGGGCGCTCTCCGAATTACGCCCCGGCATCCCGATGGAACTCTCGCTGATCGTCGAGAAGGCGCTGGAAAAAGACCCCAGGGACCGTTACCAGTCGATGGGCGACGTGGCGGTCGACCTGAGGCGCTTCGACCGCCGCCGGACTTCGGGAACTTCGGTCCGGATCCCGGCTATGCAGCCGGCGGCAGCCGTGCCCCGGCGATGGAGACGGGCGAAGCTGCTGGCGGGCGCGGTGCTGCTGGCGGGTCTGGGCGGCGCACTCTGGAAGTGGCCGCCCACGTTGTCGCGCGAGCGCGTGGGGTCGGGTCGCCTGACCCTGCTGGTTTCTTCGGCCGAGGAAGTGTCCAGCCCGGACCTGTCGCCGGACGGGAAGATGGTGGTGT
>JACOSH010000247.1 GCA_016178945.1 Acidobacteriota bacterium | reverse complement strand
GGAAATCGCCCCACGCTCGGCGGTGGTGGCCGCCGTGAATCACGGGGAGCGGCTGGAGATCGTGCAGCAGCGGCGGCGTTTCTACAGGGTGCGGACGCCAAAGGGGATCGAAGGCTGGGCCGACGAGCGCATGCTGCTCAGCGCCGGAGAAGTCAGCGAGCTGCGGCGGCTGGCCTAGGAATCGCGATCCAGCCCGTCGCAGGGTGTCGCCGCCAGTTTCGACCTCCTCAACGTCCATACCCAGCCCGAGCGCCAGTCTCCGAGTTTCCTGCAGATCAAGGAGGGAGAGAAGGTCGACGTAATCGGGCGGCGGTTGACCCCGCACGATTCTCCGGTGGCGCGCCGCATCGGCGTGCCGGCGGCCAAGGCGGCGCCGGTGAAGACCCGCTCGAAGAAAGAAAAGAAGAAGGGGAAGGCGGACCTGCCGGCGCCGCCGCTTCCGGCGCCGCCCCCACCGCCAGAGGACTGGGCCGAGCTGTCGAGACCGCAAGCGACCGCCGCCGAACCCAAGGCCGCGCCGCCGGACGACTGGACGCTGATTCGCAACGCGGCGGGTCAAGTCGGTTGGGTGCTCACCCGGCGCCTGTACATGGCGATTCCGGTTGAAGTGGCCCAGTATGCCGAGGGCCGCCGCATCAGCTCCTACTTCGCGCTGGGCGAGACCCGCGATGGCGAGGAGACGAAGAAGACGTGGCTCTGGACCACGGTCGAGCAAGGCTTGCAGCCGCACGATTTCGACAGCCTGCGGGTCTTCATCTGGAGCGTGCGGCGCCATCGCTACGAGACTGCCTACATCGAGCGAAACCTGAAGGGGTTTTTCCCGGTGCTGCTCCAACCCGTGGATCCACCCAAACAGATGCGCGCGAAGATGACCGGCAAGCTTCCGGGCTTCAAGGTCCAGATCGTCAAGAAGGACGGACGGCGGTATCGCCGCAGCTACGCCTACTGGGACAACAAAGTGCGCCTTTCCGGCGATGAGCCGGCGCCCGAGCCCCCGCCGGAACCGGCGCGCGCGGAACTGCCGCTGCTGGCCAGCGCCCGCGGGGAGCCGGCGCCCCCGCCCGAATCCTCGTGGTACGGCCGGGTCAAGCAGAGCGTGGGCGACTGGCGCAAGCGCCTGTTCGGGCGCTGAGCGCGGCGCTTCGAGCTAGCGCGCCACACGCGGGTCCCCCGGCGCGAAATAGTAGAGCAGCGTCGATTGGCCGACACGCTCGGGCGCCGGGGTCCGTTCGGGCCACGCCTGGATCTCGGGATGCTCGCGTTTGAGCCCCAGCCGGTCCAGCTTCAGGACCGTCAGGCCGACCGCGTTCCATCCGGGCAGGGGCGCTACTGGGTCCAGCGGTTTGATGGGCGGGAATCCGTGCACGGCCTCCAGGTGGGCGACGATGAACGGATTAAAGTAGACCTCGCGCGCGCCCACTTCGTGCAGGCGTTGCCCCAGGCGCTTCATGTCCTGCCCCCAATCGAGGTCCGAATCCACCAGGATCTTTTCCGGCTCGCTCCCGGCCAGCGCGTTGAAGTAGGCCAGATAATCGGGATGACTCAGCGCCGAGGTCGCGGCAAGCACCAGCAGCAGAGCCGCGCCTGCGCGCGCCGGCCAGCCCCCGCGGCGGAGCAGATCGACGGCGCCGGTGCCCGCGATCGCCGCCAGGGCGATGTACACCGGCAGTACATGCCGGATGCCGATGTTGATCCGGCTGAACACGGCCACCAGCAGGATCCCAGCAACGAAGGCGATCAGCCCGATATCCCGCTTGAAGAACAGGCCCACGCCCAACAGAGCCAGAAACGGCAGCGGCGTCTTCACCGCCAGAGCGACCAGGTAGTACACCCACCAGCCGTGCTCGCTGTACTCGCCCAACAGGTAGCCTGGGTGTCCGCCCCGGTTGTGGTCGATCACGGTTTGGATGCCGCGATAGATCTCCGGCGCCGGCAGCGAGAGATCGGAGACGGGCGTCTTGCCGAAGGAGAATCGATAGCCCGCCCACAACAGGGCCAGCGCCAGCACGAAGGCCCCAAGGGCCGGGAGCGCGTAGCAGCGGATTTCGGACACTGCCGGACGGCGTTGCTTCAGCCGGCAGGCGGCCAGCACCAGTAGGGCAGCCGGGAAGAAGGCCAGAGAAGAGAACTTGGAGAGCGCCATCAGACCCAAGGCGGCGCCTAACCACAGCGTCCGCATAACGCCCGGCCGGTCCAGCCACTCGAGCAACGCCAGGAACGCCGCGCCGAGCGTGGCGGCCAGCGCCATGTCGGTGGTGGCCAGGCCGGCATGCGCCAGCACCGGGGGCAGCGACGTGAACAGCAGGAGAGCCGCCACGCCCGCCGGCTTTCCGAAGCAGCGCCGTGTCCAGAGGAACACCACGGTCGAGGCCAGCCAGAAGAACGGCAGGATGCCGAGGCGAGCCAGCGACAGGGTGCGATCGTACCGGTTCCGGTAATAGAGGATCGCGGCGCCTTCGTTGTATAGCCACGGTCTCCCCTGAGTATGCGCACCGTCCAGGTACGGTCCGAGCGCGGCGGCCACGCGGGCCAGCGGCGGGTGCTGCTCTTCGTAGCGATAGACCTTCTTGTCGAGCCACTCCATGCCGCACGCGAGGTGGGCGGGCTCGTCGATGGTGTGGTTGAAGACCGTGTAGGTCGAGACGATGCGGAGCGAGCCCACGACAACCAGCGCCACCGCGATCGCGGCGGCGTAGCGGTCGAGGAACTCCAGGACGCGCGCCGACCATCGCTCGACGGGCGGCGCCGGGCGCGTCTGGTCTTTGCGCTGGCGGTCCTTCTTCGCCATATTCTCAGCCTGTCCGCCGCTCCCAAAGGGCAAGCGCCGCGGCCAGCAAGAGCCCGGCGGCGCTGAGGGCCGCACCCAGGCCGAAATAGTTGGAATGGAAGCGCAGCGTAATCTCGCGCTCGCCGGCCGGCACGGCCACTCCGATGAGCGCCTCATCCACGCGCTGGACCGGCAAATCCACGCCGCCCGCGGTCGCGCGCCATCCGGGGAAGTACGGCACGCTTACGCGCAGCAAACCGGCCGCGCCGGCGCGGCAATGGATCCGGTAGCCCTGCTCGTCGTGCCAGACGACGGAAGCCGTACGCGCCGGCTCGCCGGCGAAATACGCCCGCGGAAGCGCCGTGGGGTTCGGCTCCACCGCGCCTCTCTGGGGTCTGAGCACGCGGCTGACGTTGAGCGCGTCGAGCAGCTTCGGATTCCGGCTCATCGCGTCGCGATAGGCCGCATAGGCCGCCAGTTCCAGCGGGTTGTATCCGTAGGTCGCTTCCAGCTTCAGGTCCAGCGGGTGGTTCATGGGGCCGAACGCCGAAAGCCGGTCCGGAGCGTGGAAACGGCTGAGGGCGGGCTGCGACGCCGCCACTTTCGAAGCCACTCCAGTTTCCTTGTTGCCGTACAACTCTTCGTAGCTCGACCGCGCATAGGCCAGCGAATTATTCCAGGAATTCCAATACAGCAGGTCGGCAAACAGGACCAGGATCAGCAACGGCCCCAGGTACGCCTTTCTCCAGCGTTCCAGCACGAAGGCAGCGCCGGCGCCGGCCAGCAAGGCCAGGCCGAGTGACACGACGAACCAGTCGTGCACCGGCGCGCGCACGTTGCGGAATCCCGGCAGCAGCGCGATCAGCCGGTAGAGTCCCGCCGCGGGGCCGAGCGCGTACCAGAGGGCGGGAACAATCAGGAGCAGCGCGGTGAGACGGAGCTGCGCATTCCGCAATCCCAGCGCAGCCAGGGGGAGCAGGAGCAAACCGCCATAGAGGTAGTACTGGGTGATGTCCGGCGGCCCGGTGTAGGCGCCCGACAGCGCCCCCAGAAAGTTGGGCGCGACCAGCGTCGCGAGCCCTGCCGGCGGCAGCACGCCGTCGGTGGATCGGGAGTAGTCTGCCCCGGCGCGAATCGAGTGCGCGGTCAGCTCCAGGCCCGGCAGGACCTGGATGCAGGCAATCAATGCGGCCAGTACGGCGATGGCCGGTACGCGCGTCCATTTCCGCCGCGCGACGGCGAACAGGGTCAAAGCGGCGAAGGCGTACAGCGCGGTCTGAAAATGGCCGGCCAGAATCAGGCAGCCGCCAATCGCGCCGCCAAGCGCCATCCAGCCGCGATCGAGCGCCAGCAGGAGCCAGGGCAGTCCGGCGGCCGCCGAGAAGATGCCCACGTGCGAGCTGTGGCCGGCGAAGAATCCCGAGAGCCCATAGGCGAGGGCGGCGAGCAGCGCTCCGGCGCGGTGATCGACGTGGCCCAGAGCCAGCAGGTAGGTCCCCAGGCAGGCCAGCAGGCCGTGCAGCGCCAGTTCGCCCTGGATCGCGCGAGGAGTCACGCCGGCCAGGAAAAACGGCCAATTGGGCGGATACCAGGCCCCGACCTGCGGGTCTGCCAGGAAGGGAAAGCCCGAAAAAATGTAGGGCGTCCAGAAGGGGAGTGGGCCGCTCCACAGCCGGCCGGCGAAGTACTTCTGCGGCGAGTAATGAGTGTCGACGGCGTCCCACTGGATGCTGGCATCGGGGGAGGTCAGCGGCGTCCAGTAGAAGACCACGACCGCCAGCGCCAGAACGGCCAGGGGGCGCCATCCGGAAAGCCAGTCCGAGGGCGCGGGCGGCGGAGGAGCCGGCGGAGTCTTTGTGGTTCGACGGGTTTTTGCCAAGGGGAGAGAACCCAAGAGCATACCCGACCGGAGGAATCACGCGCAAGGCGGCCAAGGTTGCATCCCCGCCGCACCGATGTCTACAATACCAATTCGGCTGGGGAAGGGGGACGACGATGCGGCTGCGTGTGCTCGGGATCGTGCTGGCCGGCGGAAAAGGGACCCGGCTTTATCCGCTCACCAAGGAGCGCGCCAAACCCGCCGTGCCCTTTGGCGGAAAGTACCGCATCGTCGATTTTGTCCTCAGTAACTTCATCAACTCCGGCATCAACTCGATTTACGTGCTCACCCAGTTCAAGAGCCAGTCGCTGCTCCAGCACCTGAGCGAGGGGTGGCAGTTCGGAGGCCTGCTGAAGAACCAGTTCATCATCCCGGTGCCGGCGCAGATGAGGGCCAAGGACGAAGCCTGGTATCAGGGCACGGCCGACGCCATTTACCAGAACATCAACCTCATCGAACAATCCGATCCGCACGTGGTGGCGATCTTCGGCGCCGATCACATCTATCGCATGAACATCACCAGCATGATCGAATACCACGAGCACAAGCGGGCCCACGTGACCATCGCCGCGCTTCCCGTGGAAAAGCGCCTGGCCAGCGAGTTCGGCGTGATCGAGACCGCGCCCGACGGACGCATCATCGGGTTCCACGAGAAGAAGGCCGACGCTCCCACGATTCCCGGCGATCCAACACGCGTCTACGCCTCGATGGGGAACTACGTGTTCGCGACGCGCGCGCTGCGGGACGAGCTCAACACCGACGCCGAGGATCCGCTCAGCTCTCACGATTTCGGGCGCGACATCCTGCCCTCCATGGTCGGGCGCCGCGAAATGTACGCCTACGATTTCCAGACCAACGTCATCCCGGGAGAGGCCGCGGGGGCGGTTCCCTACTGGCGCGACGTGGGAACCATCGACGCCTATTACGAAGCCAATCTCGACCTGCGGGCCGTAGCCCCCGCGCTGAACCTGTACAATCCGCAATGGCCGCTGCGCACGGTGGCCTATCCCGACCCGCCCGCCAAGTTCACCTTCGACGACGAGGACCGCCGCGGCCAGGCCATCGACTCGCTGGTCTCCAGCAACTGCATTCTCTCGGGAGGATCGGTGCGCAATTCCGTGCTGTTCCGCGGAGTGCGGGTCCACTCGGGCGCGCTGGTGGAGGACTCGGTGATCCTGGACAACGTCGACATCGGAAGGCGCGCCAAGATTCGCCGGGCCATCCTCGACAAGAACGTGAGGGTACCCGCCGACGCCCAGATCGGCTACGACCTGGACGCGGACCGCCGTTCCCACTATGTGTCCGACAGCGGCATCGTGGTGGTGGAGGGCCAGCGCTCGGCAATGGAAGTGTCGACGCTGTTTGTCTAGGCGGGCGGGGCCGTAGGCGAGATCCACCGGTAGTACAATCTGTGCATGGAGACACTCACCCGAAGGCGGTTTACGGCCACCGCGCTGGCCGCCGGAAGCTATTCGCGGCTGCTGGGCGCCAATGACCGGCTGAGGATCGGCGTGATCGGCTGCGGCGGCATGGCGACCGGTCACATGCGCGGGCTGGTGCGCACCAAGGAACAGGACAACACCGAGATCGTGGCCGTGTGCGACGTCTATGAGAAGCACTTGCAGCAGGCCGCGCAACTCACCGGCGGAAAGCTCTACAAGGATTACCGGGCGGTCCTGGACAACAAGGATGTCGATTACGTCCTGATCGCAACGCCCGAGCACTGGCACTATCCGATCACGATGGATGCAGCCGGCGCGGGCAAGCACATCTATTGCGAGAAGCCCATGACCCGCACCATCGAGCAGTCCAAGAAGGTGGTGGCCCGGATCGGGCAGGCCGGCGTCAAGATGCAGGTCGGCGTGCAGGGCATGTCGGACGACTCCTACGAGACGGCCCACCGCTACATCCAGGAGGGCGTGCTGGGGAAGATCGTAATCTGCCAGATCGACTACTCCCGCAACCACACGGGCGGCGATTTTTGGACTCGCAAGCCGGACCCGGATGTCCGGCCCGGCGAGAATCTGGACTGGAAGACCTGGCTCGGCCAGGCGCCCAAGCGTCCCTACGATCCGGACCGATTTTTCTGCTGGCGGCGCTATTGGGACTATTCCTCCGGCATCGCCAGCGATCTGTTCATCCACCGCGTGACCCGCATCATCAAGGCCTGCGGCCTCACTTTTCCGGAGCGGGCAGTGGCCACCGGAGGCAAGTACGAGTTCGTCCACACCGCGGCCGAAATCCCCGACACCATGAACATCCTGCTCCAGTATCCGGGAGGGCCGGACGTGCTGCTGGTCTCCTCGATGGCCAACGACACGGCGGTCGATCACGTGATCCGCGGGCACAAAGCCACCTTGCACTTCACGCGCACCGGCTTCGTGATCCGGCCGCAGCGCGAGTTCGCCAAAGAGATGAAGGAGATCGTCCACGAGAAGACCGGCGCGGAGTCGACCGAGCTGCACCACCGCAACCTGCACAACGCGATCCGCAAGAACGAGCCGCTCAAGTGCGACTGCCGGCTGGGCTACTACGGCGTGGTGGCTTGCGGCATGGGCGTCCAGTCGATGCGGAAGCGGCAGTACGTCGCCTGGGACAAGGCCAAGGAGCGGGTCGTCAGGGCATGACGGGCCAAAAAATCTCCCACTACGAAGTCCTGGACAAACTGGGCGAAGGGGGCATGGGCGTGGTGTACCGCGCCCGGGATGCGAAGCTGGGCCGCGACGTCGCGCTGAAGGTGCTGTCGGCGGCGTTCGCCGGCAACGCCGATCGTATGGCCCGCTTCCAGCGCGAGGCGCAGGTACTCGCTTCGCTCAATCATCCGAATATCGCGGCGATCCACGGGCTGGAGGAATCGGACGGCGTTCGAGCTCTGGCCATGGAGCTGGTGGAAGGGCCGACGCTGGCCGGCCGGATCGCGGCGGGTCCGATGCCGCTCCACGAGTCGCTGGCGGTCGCCAGGCAAATCGCCGAGGCGCTGGAATATGCGCATGAGAAGGGCGTGGTCCATCGGGATCTGAAACCGGCCAACGTCAAGATCACGCCCGAGGGAACCGTCAAGGTGCTGGACTTCGGGCTGGCCAAGGCGGCGGAAGGACCTGCCGCGGCCGCCGATCAATCCAACTCGCCCACGCTGACGCTGGCGGCGACTCAGGCCGGCGTGATCCTGGGGACGGCGGCGTACATGAGCCCGGAACAGGCCAGCGGCAAGCCGGTCGACAAGCGGGCCGATATCTGGTCGTTCGGGGTAGTGGTGTGGGAGATGCTGAGCGGACGCCGCCTGTTTGAAGGCGAAACCGTGTCGCACACGCTGGCCGATGTGCTGCGCGCCGAGATCGACGCGAACAAGCTGCCCGAGGGAACGCCGCCGGCGATCCGGGATTTGGTGCGGCGGTGTCTGGACCGGGACGTGAAGAGCCGGCTGCGGGACATCGGCGAAGCGCGCATCGCGTTGCAGAGATATCTGGCGGATCCGGGGGGCGTTTCGCCACGGATCGAGAGTCCCGCGGTCGCGCCTTCCCCTCCCCGCAGGCAGCCGCCCGCGTTGTTGGGGGGCGTGGGCGCCCTGCTGGTGTCGCTGGCGACCGTGGCAATCATTCACTTCCGGGAGCGGCCGCCCGATGTACGGCCCGTGCGGTTCAGCGTGGCCCAGCCCGACAAGGTCACCTACCGGTGGTTTGATCTGCCGGTGATTTCGCCGGACGGCCGGCGCCTGGCCTTTACCGGCGCCGTAGGGGGCGGCAATAGCATGCTCTGGATTCGGCCCTTGGACTCGCTGGAAGCCCACCCAATGACCGGAACCGAGAATGCCTACTTTCCGTTCTGGTCGCCGGACAGCCGGTCCGTCGCTTTCTTCGGAAGCGGCAAGCTCAAGAGGGTCGACGTGGCCGGCGGTCCTCCGCTGGCCCTGTGCGACACGGCCGCGATCGGCGGAGGAGGGACCTGGAATCGCAACGGCGTCATCGTGTTCGCCTCCGGTTCCGAAGCGTTACGGCATGTTCCCGCGTCGGGCGGCGAGTCCAAGATCCTGCTGCCGCTGAACAAGGCGCGGCAGGAAACGGCCCAGCTTTGGCCCCACTTCCTGCCCGATGGCCGGCACTTCCTCTACCAATCGCGAAGCGCCAAGGGCTTGAACGGCATTTACCGGGCCTCGCTGGATTCCAGCGAGAGCCAGTTGGTGGTGTCGAGTGACGCCACGCCGGGATTCTCGCCGCCAGGCTTTCTCCTGTTCACCCGTCAGGAAACCCTGCTGGCGCAACCGTTCGATCCGGGGAAACTCCAAACGACCGGAGAAGCGTTTCCCATTGCCGAAGGCGTGGGCCGAACGGCCGACATGGCGGGATCCCTGTACTCGGTTTCCGAAGAGGGAACAATGGTGTTCCGGAGCGGCAATTCCGCCAACCTGCGCATCGCCTCGTATGCACGCGACGGCAAAGGCCTGGGTACCGCCGGCGAGCCTGCCTGGTACCGTCAACTCGCCCTGTCGCCGGATGGAAAGCGGCTGGTCGTCGAACGGAGGGACCCGAGGACGACCACCTGGGACATCTGGCTGCTGGAGCTGGGAAGCAATATCCTGTCGCGGTTGACCTTCGACCCCGGGAACGACACCGATCCGGTCTGGTCTCCGGATGGCCGGCAGGTGGCGTTCAGCTCGGACCGCGGCGGGGCCATGGACCTTTATCGGAAGACGGTGGGCAGCGGCCAGGAGGAACTCCTGTTTGCCTCTCCCGAGAGAAAAGTGGCCGAGTGCTGGTTGAAAGACGGCTCGATTGTCTTCGGCAATTTCCAGTGAAGAACCTACGCCCGGCTTCCGCTGGCCGGAGAGAGAAAGCCCCAGATCCTGCTGCACTCCGAGTTCACCAAGGACGAACCGCACGTGTCGCCCGACCAGAAATGGATTGCCTACGGTTCCAACGAATCGGGGAGATGGGAGATCTACCTGGCTTCTTTCCCGGGCTTTGCGGACCGGCGTCAGGTTTCCAACAACGGAGGCGCCCAGGTGCTCTGGAGAGGAGACGGCAAGGAACTGTTCTATCTGACCCTGGACGGCAAGATGATGTCGGTCGACGTGAAGGCCGGCGCTACTGCCATTGAGACTGGGATTCCGAAGGTCCTGTTCGAAACCCGTTTGCGGCCCGCCCCCACCATCGAGCAATATGCCGTCACCAGCGACGGCGCCAAGTTTTTCCTCGCGGAGCCGATCGAAGAGATGCAGAAACCGATGACCGTGGAGCTGAACTGGACGGCGCGAGTCCCCAAGCCGAGGTAGCCGGGTCACAATGCCCGGTCAACATCGGTGTAGCCTACGCTCACCACCAACGCTGGGCGGACCCTCTCGGCCATTCCGAGATCGAACTGCCAAACTTTCGCCGCGCGCCGGCGTCATTTTCGTCGTCTAACGTCGCGAACAACTGGTCGGCAGCGTGCGCGGTCACTTCATCGTCCAAGGGTCCTGAATCGGACGGAACCGCTCTTCGGAGGAACTCCGCGGTGAATGCCCTCTTTTGGTCCTCCGGCAGAGCCTCGAACGCATCCAAGAGCTGCGCTGTGCTGTTGCTCATACCTTCAAGGCAACCTCCTTTGGATGATCCGTACAAGCCGGGCGCGCGACCGGAAAACGTGTAGGATGGATGTTTCACTCGCAAGGAGGTTCGGCATGAGAGCGCGTGGATGGTTTCTGGTGATGGCCGGCTTTGGAATCCTCACTCCAGCGGTCGCCGCCGACTGGCCGCAGTGGCGCGGACCGCAGCGGAACGGAATCTCCCAGGAGAGCGGCCTGCTGAAGCAATGGCCCAAGCAGGGTCCGGCGCTGCTGTGGCAGCTCACGGACGTTGGCGACGGCTACGCGACGCCCGCCGTGGTGGGGCCGCGCCTCTACCTGCTTAGCAATCGGGGCATGGACCACGAGGCCGTGCAGGCCCTCTCGGTCCAGGACGGCAAGCCGGTTTGGTCCGTGCGCATCGGCAACGTCGGGAATCCGAACCAGGAACCGCCTTACCCGATGGCGCGGTCCACGCCCACCGTGGATGGAGACGCGTTGTACGCCTTGGGCTCGGACGGCGACCTGGCGTGCCTGGATACGGCCACCGGCAAGCCGCGCTGGCAGAAAAGCCTGCGCCGCGATTTCGGCGGCAAGCCCGGCAAGTGGGCGTATTCGGAGTCGCCGTTGATCGATGGGGACGTCCTGGTGGTCACGCCGGGCGGAAATGAGGCCACGCTGGCGGCGCTCGACAAGCGAACCGGCGCGGTCATCTGGAAATCGGCCGTGCCGGGTGGCGACGCTGCGGCCTACTCCTCCGCGATTGCCATCGAGGCCGGCGGCCGCAAGCAGTACGTCCAGTTTCTGGACAAGGGCGTGGTCGGCGTGGACGCCAAGACCGGCCAGTTTCTCTGGCGCTACGAGCGCACCAGCACGGGCCCGGCCAACATCCCCACGCCGGTCGCCGACCGGGGCTATGTCTACAGCGCCAACGCCCGCCGCTTCGGCGGCGCGCTGGTCCAGTTGCACGCCACTCAGGACGGAGTGACGGCCGAGGAGGTCTATTTCGAGCGCGACGTGCCCAACACCCTGGGCGGGCAGGTTCTGCTGGGGGCCTACCTGTACGGCACAAATCCCAAGGGAATGGTGGCCGCCGAATTTCTGACCGGCAAGATCCGATGGCAGGCCGAGGGCGTCGGCCCCGGAGCGGTCCAGTACGCCGACGGCCACTTCTACGTCCACGGCGAGCACGGCGATGTGGCGCTGGTGGAGGCGACGCCGGAGGCCTACCGGGAGAAGGGACGCTTCACCCCGGCGGAGCAGCCCAAGCGTGTCCGCGCCAGGGAAATGGCCTGGGCCTACCCGGTGGTCGCCAACGGGCGGCTCTACATCCGCGACCTGGGCACGCTGTGGTGTTATGACGTCAAAGACTCCAAGGCTCGATGACCCGGCGAACTCTGCTGGGGGCCTGCGTGGCGGCTGCCTGGGGCGCCCGCCTTCCGTGGCCGCTCGGCGCCAACACGGCCATCGAAGGCTACGGCCTGCTTGACGCCATCCACACGGTGAAGCGATTGGGATTCTCCGCCCTGGAGTTCCACACCATGGGCGTTCCGGAACCCACGCCCGGCCGCTTTCCCGGCTTTCAGTTCGATCGCCTGGATGACGGGCAGCGGCGGCTGATCCGGCGCGCGCTCTCCGGCTTCCGCCACCTCACCGCGCATCTGCCCTACACCGGACTCGACTACATGGCCTCGGAAGCAGACGCTCGTACCGTCGAGATCGCGATGGATGGAGCGGCCTTCTTCGGCGCGAGGTTGGCGGTGCTGCATCCGCAGCCGGTGACCCTCTCGCCGCGCTACCTGGCGCGCTTCCGCCAGTGGGGCGACCGGGCGCGGGGGCTGGGACTGCGGCTGGGCCTGGAAACCGGCTATCCGCGCTCGGTGCGCGAATTCGTGAGCCTGATCCGCGAGATCGACCACAGCCACGTTGGCGCGACCATCGATGTGGGCCACCAGCGCCGCTACGCCGAGCTGATCGCCAAGGTAAAGCCGGAAGACCGCGCCACGCCCGAGGGTATCCGGGCCTACAACGATACGACCCTGGCCATCGTCGAGCAGCTTGTGGAGAAGGTCTTCCACTTCCATGTTCACGATATCGACCCGCCCACCTGGGACGAGCACAAGCCTCTCATCCACGGCTTTGTCGACTACCCACGCCTGTTCGCCGCGCTGCGCCGCATCCGCTATCAGGGCGTCCTGGTGCTGGAGATCGGCGGCCCCGCCGCGGAGATTCCGGGCCACCTGCGCGACGCGAAGCAGAAGCTGGCGCGTCAGATGCCGCCACGCTGAGGCTTGAGCGCCACCAGCTCCGCGGCCACGCCCGAAGCTTCGTCGTAGCGCAGGATGTCGAGGTCCTGGAAGCAGCCACGGAGCTCGCCTGGGCTCATGTGGAAGCGGCCGGCGCCCAGCAGGATCTCGGCCACCACCATTCCGCCCGGGCGCAGGCCCGCCTGGATGCGGGGAAACAGATCGCGCTGGAGGTAGCGGATGTCGCAGATCAGGTCGAAGCTCTCCGGCGCGATGACGAACTCGTCCCGCTCCAGATCGGCCAGCCGCGCGTCGACCGTCACGCCCGCCTGGACGGCGCGCTGGCGCAGGAGATCCAGCGCGACCGGCGAGCTATCGACGGCGATCACCCGCCAGCCCCGCTGCGCCAGCCAAATGGCGTTGCGTCCGGGCCCGCACGCCAGGTCGAGCGCCCCGCCCGGCGGGAGCTCCGCAACCGCCGCCGTCAGTAGGGAGGACGGCGACTCGTGCAGATGCTCGCCCTGGAGGTAGCGCTGGTCCCAGGAGCTCACGCCGCCCGCAGGTACTTGTTGAAGAAGGCGATGGTGCGGGCCCAGGCGTCGCAGGCCGCCTCCGCGTTGTAGGCCGCCCCCGTATCGTTGTGAAAGGCGTGACCAACGCCTTCATAGACGAACAGGCCGACGGTTTTGCGCAGGCGCAGCATGGCGTCGGCGATGGGCAGCATGCGCATGCTCAACGCCGGGTCCCGCTCGGCGTAGATGCCCAGCACCGGAGTCTTGACCTTCTCCAGTTGGTCGAGCGTGGGCGGCGCGCCGTAAAAGGGCACGGCGGCGGCGGTTTCCTCCACGTTGACGATGAAGTCCCACACGTTGCCGCCGCCGGCGCAAAAGCCGACGATGCCGATGCGGTCGTAGCGCACCACTCCCAGGGTCTTCAGATAGGTCAGGCCGGCGATCAGATCGGCGCGCCGTTCGTCCTGCGTGGTGCGACCATAAGCCTGGGTCTGCTGCGCCGGATCGGGAAACTTCTGCGTGCCGCCCTGGCGCGAGAGCAGATCGACTCCCAGCCCGACGAACCCGGCGCGCGCCACGCGCCGCGTCACATCCTTGTGGTGATCCACCAAACCGCGAGTCTCGTGCACCACGATCACGGCCGGGTAGTTGCGCGGCTCGCCGCTGCGCGGATAGGCCAGATGCCCGAACATCGTTCCGGCCTCGCCGGGGAACTCGACGTCGTAGACCTCCAGATCCGGCGCGTCGGGCGGAACGCG
>JACOSH010000162.1 GCA_016178945.1 Acidobacteriota bacterium | reverse complement strand
TGTAGCCGCGCGAGTTGCGGCTCAGGTCGCGCAGGTCGTCCAGCTCCGCGTTGTAGCCGGCGCGGATCGTGCCGCTGTCGGCGAGGTTGGCGGGCGGCTCCTCGGCGATAGCTTCGAGAATCCGGTTGCGGACCTCGGGAACATCGTCCAGCCGCTCGAAAACGCCGTGCAAGCGGGCGGCGCGGCAGTCGCGCACGCGCTCCCGGAGCGCGGGGACACGCTCGAGCGAGCGGCCGAGCGCCAGCAGGTCGCGCGGTCCGGCGGTGCCAAGCGTGACCTTGGCAAGCAGCCGCTCGAGATCGAGCACGCCGGCCAGATCCTTGCGCAGCTCGGCGCGGAGGATGGTCTGTTCGAGCAGCTCGCCCACGGCTCCGAGCCGCGCCTCGATCTCGGGGGGATCGAGCGACGGATTGAGCAGCCGCTGGCGGAGCAGGCGGCCGCCCATGCCGGTCGCGGTCTGGTCGAGCACGCAGATCAGGGTCGCGCCTTCGCCGGCGAAGATCGGCTCGATCAGCTCCAGGTTGCGCACCGTGACCGCGTCGAGCAACATCGAGTCCGCGCGGTCGTAAAAGCTGGGAGGATCGAGATGATCGAGCGCCGCGCGCTGGGTGTCGCGCAGGTAGTGCAGGATGGCGCCCGCGGCCGAGACTGCAAGCGGGTGTCCGGCCAGACCGCGTCCGTCGAGCGAGAGCAGGCGAAAGTGCTCGCGCAACGTGCGGCCGGCGTAGTCGAAGGTGAAGATCCATTCGTCGAGCTCCGTCCGGACGGAGGCGAGCAGCGGCAAGTCCGCCGGAGTGAGGACCTCGCGCGCGCGCAGACCCTCGAGCGCGGCCGGCAGCTCCGCCGCCGCCATCTCGGTCGCGCGGAACTCGCCCGTCGATATATCCACGTGCGCCAGCCCCGCGCGATCGCCGCCTCGCGCCACCGCCGCCAGGTAGTTGTTTTCGTGCGAGCGCAGCAGGTGCGCGTCGGTCGCGGTGCCCGGGGTGACGATACGTGTAAGCTCGCGCTTCACCAGCTTCTTGGCATAGCGCGGGTCCTCCACTTGGTCGCAGAGCGCGACCCTGTAGCCCTTCTGAATCAGCCGGGCCATGTATCCTTCCACGGCGTGGTAAGGCACGCCGCACATGGGGATGGCCACTCCTTTTTCCTTGTTGCGCGAGGTGAGGGTGATTTCCAGCTCCCGGGCGGCGGTGACGGCGTCGTCGTAGAAAAGCTCGTAGAAGTCGCCGAGGCGGAACATCAGTAGCGCGCCCCGGACCTGCTGCTTGACCGCGTGGTACTGCCGCATCAGCGGCGTGGATGCGTCCCCGGACATACTACGCGTAGATCCCGCGCAGCTTGATGGCAAACGCCACGCGGTCGAGCGCCAGCATGTAGGCGGCGGTGCGGTTGTTCACGCCGTGCTTATCGGCATAGCCGACCACCGCGTCGAAGCTGGCGTTCATGATCTCTTCCAGCCGCTCGTTGACGAGCTGCTCGTTCCAGAAGAAGCCCTGGCGGTCCTGCACCCATTCGAAGTAGGAGACGGTGACGCCGCCGGCGTTGGCCAGGATGTCGGGGATCACGAAGACGCCGTTCTCGGCCAGGATCTGGTCGGCCACGGCGGTGGTCGGGCCATTGGCGCCCTCGCACAGGATGCGGCAGCGGAGGCGGCCGGCATTCTGCGAGGTGATGACGTTCTCGGTGGCGGCCGGAAGGAGCACTTCACAGTCGAGGTAGAGCGCTTCTTTCTTGTCGATGTTCTCGGCCTCGGGAAAATCCAGGATGGAGCCGGTCTCCTTCTTGTGCTCCATCAGGGCGCCGATGTCGAGGCCATGCGGGTTATACACCGCGCCGTCGTACTCGACGATACAAACGATCTTGAAGCCCTGGCGGCTCATCAGGCGCGCGGCCATGCCGCCGACGTTGCCGAATCCCTGAATCACCACGCGGCTGGTGGAGGAGAACATGCCCAGGCGCTTGAGCGCCTTCAGCGTGACCATCATGCAGCCACGCCCAGTGGCTTCGGTGCGGCCGCGCGAGCCGCCCAGATCCATGGGCTTGCCGGTCACCACGGCGGTGGTGGTGTGGCCCACGTGCATCGAGTAGGTGTCCATGATCCAGGCCATCACGCGCTCGTTGGTGTTGACATCCGGCGCGGGCACATCCTTTTCCGGCCCCAAAATGTCGATGATCTCGGCGGTGTACCGCCGAGTGATGCGCTCCAGCTCGCCGTCCGAGAGCATGGTGGGGTCGCACACCACTCCGCCCTTGGCCCCGCCGAAAGGGATGTTGACCACCGCGCATTTCCAGGTCATCCAGGAGGCCAGGGCGCGCACTTCATCCAGGGTCACGTCGGGGGAGTAGCGAATGCCGCCCTTGCCGGGCCCGCGAGCGATGGAATGCAGGACGCGATACCCGGTGAAGACCTCCAGGCGCCCGTCGTCCAGCCCGACCGGGATGTGGACGATGAGCTCCTTGGTCGGGCTGCGCAAGACCTTGCACATGCCGTCATCGAGTCCGAGCTTGGCGGCGGCTTCGTCAAAGCGCGCGGCTGCGGCCAGCCAGGGGTTGGTCTCTTGTTCCAGCGCGAGTGAGAGGGTGGACACGGCGTGATCTCCGCCTCTCATTATGGCATTGGGTGGGACGCGGAGACCCGCTCCTTATTCCACGAATTTCTCGTACAACTCCGTATTGCGCGACTCCAGCGGCACCTGCTTGCCTTCGATGAAGACGTACTTGACTTCCGAGCGAATGTCGAGCGGGTCGCCCTTGGTGACCAGCAGATTGGCGAGCTTGCCAGTTTCGAGCGACCCGACGCGGTCGGCGATACCCAGTAATTCGGCGGGCCAGAGCGTGATGGCCCGCAGGGCGTCTTCCCGCTCCAGACCGAAAGCGGCGGACATCGCGGCCATGTAGGGGAGATTGCGCGCCTCGGCGCCTCCCGCGCCCATGCCGCCCCCACCGCCGGTGACGATGGCGAAACGTACTCCGGCCCGGCGCAGCGCCTCGGGCGTGGCGAAATTCACGTCGTAGGTATCCTCCTGCTGGCGCGGAAGGGAGTTGACGGCGCCATAGAGGACCGGAACGTTCTTCTCCTTGAGCAGCGCGGCGACCTTGGCGGCCTCGGCTCCGCCCGCGATGATCACCTTCAGGCCGAACTCCTGCCCCAGCTCGACGGCCGCGCGGATATCGCGGAAATGATCGGCGGGGCAGATGGCCGCGACTTCACCGCGCATCACCGGCGCCATGGCCTCCAGCGCCGCATGGCGCACGCTGACCGACTTGAGCGCGGCATAGGCTTTGGCCTCGCGCAGGAACTGCTTCAGCCGGGCGATCTCTTCGGCCACCCGCTGGCGGCGGTTCTCCGGGTCCGGCGGGCCCGCGACCAGGGCTTCGAAATCGCGGCCAGTTCGCCGGTAGATGCTGGGCACATTGATCACCACTCCCACCCGGCGCAGCAGCATCTGATCGGGATACTTGCCGAACAGGTCGATGGCGGCGGCGGTTCCGGCCACGGCATTGCCGCCCGGCGCCACCAGCGCCGAGGTGATTCCGTTGACCCGGGCCGTGCGCAGCATCTCGCTGTGCGGGTTGACCGCGATCCAGGACTGCACCTGCGGGTTATAGGGACCGATCTCGTTGGTATCCACCGATCCGCGCACCGAGGAGATCTCGGACATACCGATGGACGTGTAGGCGTCCACGAGGCCGGGATATACGGTCAGGCCCGTGCCGTCGATCTTGACGGTACCGGGCGGGAGCGCGACTTTGACCCCCAGGGCCGCGATCTTGCCGTCTTTGATCAGGAGGGTGCCGCGCTCGATGGGGGCGGCCGTCACCGGCAGGATGCGGACGTTCAGGATGGCCTGCGTTTCGCCCAGCGCGGAAAAGGCAAAGAGCAAAAGAAAGAAGGAAGATTTTTTCATTGGATCACCTCCGTGGGGCGGGTGGGACGCGTTTCCGGCTCGGGGTCGAATTCTTCCTTCCAGGGGATTCGCTTTTCCAGATCGCGGGCGCGGTCGAAGAAGACCTGGCCGTCGATCAGGGTCATCTCGACACGCGCGTAAGGACTGAACGGATGGCCGTTGAAGATGGCCAGATCGGCGTCCTTGCCCGGCTCGATGGAGCCGACCCGCTGGTCGATTCCCAGCATCCAGGCCGGATCCATGGTGATGGTGCGCAGCGCCTCGGTCTCGGTGAGACCGCCGTACTTCATGGTCTTGGCGGCTTCCTGGTAGAGGCGGCGCGCGCGCTCATCGCTGTCCGAATTGACGGCGGTTCGAATGCCAAACTTGGCCATCAGGGCGGCGTTGTAGGCAGTGCCGTCCCAGGCTTCCATCTTGTAGCCCCAGTTGTCCGCGAAAGTGGAAGCGCCCGCGCCGTGTTTCTTGATCTTCTCCATCACCTTGTAGCCTTCCAGCACGTGCTGGAGGGAGCGGATCTTGAAGCCGAACTCGTCGGCCAGGTCCAGCAGCATGGAGATCTCGTCGGCGCGGTAGCAGTGGGCGTGAACCAGGATCTTGCCGGCCAGCACGTCGCGCAGCGCGTCCAGGGTGAGGTTGCGCCGGGGCGGCAGGACGGTCTCGCCGCGGGCCTTCCGGGCCTCGTAATCCTCCCACGCCTTGGCGTATTCGCGGGCGCGGGTGAAGCTCTCCCGGATCACGTTCTCGACGCCCATGCGCGTGGCGGGGAAGCGGGGCGTCCCCTGGGAGAAGTTGGAGCGCTTGGGATTCTCGCCCAGCGCCATCTTGATGCCGCGCGGAGCGCCGGGGAAGAGCATCTCTTCCACGGGCCGTCCCCACTTGATCTTGATGGTGGCGTTCTGGCCGCCGATGGCGTTGGCGCTGCCGTGCAGGATGTTGAGCGTGGTCGTGCCGCCGGCCAGCGCGCGGTACAGGTCGATGTCCTCCGGGTCGAGCACGTCGGCGACGCGCACCTGGGCGGTGATGGCCGGGGCCATTTCATTGACGCCTCCGCTCATGGCCGAGTGCGAGTGCGAGTCGATAATGCCGGGCATCACGAAGCGGCCCGAAGCGTCGATGATCCTGGCGTCGCCGGGCGCGGATACGGTCTTGCCGGCCTCCTTGATCTTGCCGGCAACGGCCGGGGGACGACCGCCGCCCGCGCGGAAGGCCGGCATTCCGGCGGGGGCCTCCGAGGGGAAATGAAACGCGCCGTCGATGATCACGGCCTTCACCTTGGTATTGGCTTCAAACGCTTCGCCGTCCAGCAGCGTGAGGTTGGCGATCTTGCCCGATTCCAGGGACCCGAGCTGGGCGCCGGCGCCCAAGATCTCGGCCGGCGAGCTGGTGAGCGCGCGGAGGGCGGCGCCCTTGCTCAGGCCGCGCTGGATGGCGAGGCGGACCTGCGCCGGGATTTGGTCCGGCCGATCGAGCGAACCGCTGGCGAAGGCGAACCGGACGCTGGCCTTTTCCAGACGCCCCGGGTTGGACTCCACGTCGAAGCGGCGCGGGCTGTTGGCCGGCGCCTCGGCGCCTCCGCCGCGTGCGCCGAACATTCCGCCGGCGGAGGGAACCCGGAACGCCAGATCGACCAGAACCGGGATATCGCGCGCCTTCAGCAGCTCAGTCACACGCCAGGCTTCGGCGCCGCCGTAGATCATCGGGCGCAGGTGGAATTCATCGGCGAAGCGAACGGCCCGGCGGATCTCTTCGGCGCGGTCGGCGGCGAACATGACCGGCACTTTTCCATCCAGCACGGGGAGCAGCGCCGCGCTGACCGGGTCGTAGCCCGGGCGCGGGATTCCGCGACCTCCCGTCTTCTCATAGAGCGCCAGGGCGTCGCGATACTGCTGGGCGGTGAGCAGCGTCTGGCGCAGCACCGCGAACACGCCCATCAGCGAGGACGGGTACGATCCCCGCTGCGAGCCAAAGGAGACGTGCATGGCGAGAGAGGCGCGGACCACCATCTCCGACGGCGCGCCGGCCAGGTTGACCAGGGCGCTCGAGCCTTGCCAGTTGCCGTCGCGGGGCACGGCCAGGACGGTCGTAAAACCCAGGTTGCGGCGCGGGTCGGGTTGGTTGGAGACGGCCATCTTGGCCGCGGCGGAAAGGTCGGCGTTGAGGTTGACCGGCTTGGGCGCGAGATAGCGCTCGGGTGAGTTCACATCCTCGGGAACGGAGGCTTGGCCGAAGCCGCCGCCGCCCTGCGGGCCTCCTGTGGGCCGCACTGGCGGCGGGAAGCCGAAGTGCGTGTAGCTATCGATGAGACCGGGGTAGACGGTGAGTCCCTTGGCGTCATAGACGCGCGCGTCGGGCGGCACGGCGATGTTTTCGCCGACGGCCTGGATCAGGCCGTCGCGCAGTACGATCACGCCTTGGGCAATGCTCCGGTCGGGCGAGAGAACGATCTTGGCGTTGGTGATGGCGTAGGGCGGACCAGCGGCCCAGGCCGCTAAGGTCAGGCTCAGGGTGGCAAGCAGCAGAAATCGGGTTCCCATAAATGCTGCTAGTATAACGCAAGACTAGGCTCGCGTGGCCCTGGCGGGCAGGGGCTCATGAAATTGCGATTCTCTTCGACCAGGGGTCAGTGGAGCCATCTACTTGGACCGTCACGCTTCAGGCCAAATCGCGGCTGCGGAGCTCGATTTCCCGATTGTCGAGCAATGGTGGCGCCATTTCGCGACTCTCGATAGGCAAGAACTGCGGATTCTCCGCCGCCCAGCGGGCCGCAAGTCCGTTAAGGGGGCTCTTTGTGTTGTATTCCTGGTACGCGATCATGCGGCCGATACGAACGATCAGATCATCCAATCGCTCTGAAGGAGCCCAGAAGTCACCGATGCACACGCTGGCCTCGTCAAAATTCGGATGGAATACCGGAGTGAGCATGCGGCACTGGGGGGCACGTCGCGGGTATCCGAGAGACAAGTTAATTTCCAAGATATGTTCGGTTCGTTCCAGGATCTGACCACTTGAATCGACGTACAGTCCACGGATGGAGTACGTCAGGCGATAGTACTCGGGAGGCAGCCCTGCCGTTCCCGTGAGCCGGATCAATGGCCAGTCAGCAAATCTTGCCTGTAATCTATTGTGATCCTGAGTAAGCCGTCTTATTCTCGGGGATACCATTTTGAGTCACCGGAAGAGCGCTTTCATATGTCGGGGCGAAGGTGAACAGAGCTGGTTGCCAACAGGGACTTGAGCATCACAGTTGGACCCTGAACTGGTCGCCAGCGGTCCCAACGAACAGCCGAGTACGCCCGCAATGCCGCGCAAATCAACGCAAACGGGCTTAGGGCAACGATCAGAAGATTCTCCCGAACACCTTTGCCCCATGGCCAACGAGGACGGCTGCTGCTGCCCGCGTACCTCCGCACTTCGGACACAAGAATGCCGAGGTGCTCGTGAACCGGGTAGCAGTGGTAAGACGCGTGGTGCAAAGGGGCGAAATGCCACAGCAAGAGAAGCTACGGTAACTGTCGCACCCAAGGTCGTCAGCGCCTGAACTCGCGGCGGCCATCGCCTTATCACGGCTAGTCACTCTTGAGAGGAGCGGTCTCGCATGGCCTCAATCTCCGACTGCGTATAGATGATTCCTTTCTGCGGTTGAGCGTCCCGAAAGCTTGCTGCTCCTGAGTTCAAAACACCCGTCTTCTTCCACGCCCGAATCTTGCTCAGATGGAATTGGAAGTAGAAAACGTTGAAGAAAAAAGTCATCCTCCCGCTCAATTGAAGATTGATGGGCTCAACGTGATTATAGTATTCTTCGAGAGCGTTCTTGAGGCTGAAGTGACCAGCGATAATCAGCGCCGCGCCGGCGAGCTCAACGAAACTCGAGGAGACCTTTAAGTCGGGGATTGCGGACATAATGCCCGCCACGAAGGCTGCGGGAATCCCCAGGCCATAGAACAGCAGCGGCTTGCTGCTCGTTCGGAGCTTGTGAGCGTAGGTCGCTTCCACAAATATCCAGATGAAAGCGAAAACGTAGCACGTAACCACGGTCAATAGCAATACCACTGCCCAGTGGAGACCCGGCGGAATCGGCCCAGTGGGTGCCAGCGCCGGCTGGGCTGCTACACTGGCAGAGCCCTGCGCATAAACCGGAACCTGGCCATAACTCACCGGAGCCGGCGGTGCCTGTTGGACGGCAATGTTTCCCACGATCTGTTGAACCGGGACCCATTGGTCCAGCGCCTCGCTTCGAGCAAGGTCGGTAGGCTGAATATTCCCCTGGGCCAAATACCGTTGCAGGTCAGCCAGCGAATACGGACCGTATTGCTGGCCATCACGGGTAACGTAGTAGTTCATCGAAGACCCCTAGACCATATAGACGTTTCGGCTGTCCCGGTCCACCGTGCAGACTTCGACGATGGCCCATATCCACGAGACAATCGTACCAAAAAACAACGTGCAGATCGTTATGCAGAGCTGGGCGATCGCGCGGGCCGTGTAACCCGCGTAGAAATTGTGCGCGCCGAAAAACCCCAAGAAGATCCCAAGCAGAATGTAGGCGACCCGGTTCTTGGGAGGTGCCACGTAGTCAAGAGGACCGTCCGGGCGCGCCGTGGCCGATTGATTGTAAGCACCGAACGACAACGTCGGCGCCGCATTCGGTTGAGGAGGCGGGGGAGGGGGCGGTGGGGGTGAAGCCGCAAAGCCGCGTGGCGGAGGCGGCGGTGGTGGGGGAGGGGCCGCCAGGTCGGAGAGCCCTACCGTCAGCGTGGGGCCCTCGCCGGGGGCTGAGGCGCAGCCGAACACCGTGCACCCACCGTTTTCGTGCCAGCAGTCAACGTGATGTGCCGCGCCGCAGATCGAGCAATCAATCCTGGCCAGACCGGCCAACTCGATTTCCGCATTGCAGTAGGGACACACGGGGTTCATCTTATGGCGCGCTCCCGGTCCCGGTACAAAAATGCGTACCGCCCTATCTGGATGGAATTGCCGGACTCGAGCATCGCCTCTCTGACCGGTCTGCCCTGAAGGTAAACGGGACCCGCGGCGCGTACGAGAGCACGCGGTCCGCGTAGTTCGATCACGGCATGCTGCGGTCGAACCGTTGGATCCTTAAACAAGTAAATGTCGCAAGACTGGTTGCTGCCTATCGTGGTAAGGGGTTTGTAAAGAATGAATTGTTTCCCGGCCAAAGGACCCGCCGACACATACACCCACCGATCTTTCAATGCGCTTTCTACCAGCCCCATGGAGATTCCGGTCGCCGCCCCGAAGAGCGCCATCCCCACGGCACGGCTCGCGCCCGCGCCGCCAGTTGCTAGGGATATCGGATCGAAGACCAGCCCTCCCAGCCCTGCGCCCAAGACACCGCCAGCGATTCCGTAGAGGCATTTCTTACCGGACTGACCGACGATTCCGTAAACCACCCCACCAGCGACACCAAAACCCATCCAGGCGATTCCGCGAGTGATCCATAGCCCCGGACTACTGACCGATAGGCCACCAGACTCAGACAGAATCGATAGCCCTATTGTGAAGATGATGTTCGCGATGAAGTAAAAAACGAAACCCAGCACGGCGCCAATGCCCAGCGACAATAGCCCACGAACTGCTGCCTTGCGTGGAGATCGCTCAACAACACTCTCTGCAATGCCGAACGCAGCGCATGTCAACACGAGCATGAGCGGGAACATGATATGGTTGGCCCAAGTCGGGACACCGCCATCTGCGAAGCGCGGCTCGCAAATGGCCCATCCCAGGACCGCTCCGATCACTCCCGCCAGCCCGAGATAACACCAGCCCTTCATGAGGATGCTGCCGCTGGATTCCTCCAGCTTGGCCGGCAAAGAGTTCTCCGTGACGTTGCCGTAGGTACGGGTTTGGCCTCCAGGCACTCCGTGTGGATCGGGAATATTGACGCAGTTCAGGTCCTCCAAGGTGATCCGGATCTTACCGCTGTCGTTCTCCATGTCGGGATTCATTTCTTTCGGCCCTCCTCCGAAGCGGCGGAGCGGCTCGGGTGTGGAGGCGACAAAATCGCTGGCCGCGACCCTGTCCTGTCGGGTATGACAATGACCCGGGGCGTCAGGAGTGCGCCAACCACCAGACCCAGGAGCAACGCGAATGCATGCGAAAGGATCAACGCCACCCAGCGGACAATACGAGCCCGACGCCCTCCCGGCTCCGGCCCTGGTTGCTCCGGTTCCTCGCCGACATATTCGCTCGGTCTGTGGTCCCCCGTTCCCCCGGACTCGCATGGCTCATCGCGAAGCGTGATGGCATCAAGGCGTTTGATGTCTCCATGCTCCCACGCGAAACAGCCCTCCTCGTCGCTATGGGGATCATAGACCCATGCGATCTGACTGGGATCTGAAAAGAAGTTGCGATGAATAAAGGTGTCGTGTTCGGAGAGAAATATGCCGAACCCAGGATGCGAGTGATACCAACCGACGATCCGCTTGTCGGGAAACCGGGAGTCCTTTACTTGGTAGATGTGGGTCCAGGTTTCTTGCGTGAAAGTAACGTGGCTGCCGCCTTGACGAGCTTCCTCTCCCGGAATCGAGGCATCTACTACGGTTTTCTCTCCGTTCCTTGCTCCGACTAGCACACCGCAGATCTCGACGTTCATTGACGACCGGGCGTGCTTGCGAATCTCACGTAGCACCCGGCACTTGATTTCGATCTGCACACCGACCGCTGGCGATTCGGCTGCGTGACGGTGCTTCTGCGATACTTTGGAACTGCGCTTCATAGTGCCGCCTCGTCGTGTATCGAAAGAGGGCCAACGACGGAGGCCGCGTCCCCGGAAATCAGGAACGCGATTTCGCTCTCCCCCGCGCGCGCGACATATACGTCCCACAACGGCAGTCCGAGATCGTTCAGCTTCCGGCAACCATAGCTCTCGGAACCGGTGTAGTTGTGGACCGCGATCACGGCCCTGGTGGCGCCGTCCCCTGCGCATCTCGCGCGATGGAGGCCCACCGTCCCAACTGGAGCGAATAACTCTTCTTCCCGGCCACACGTTGGGCATACCAGCTTGTGAATGATTTCGCGGCTGAACTCCAGTACGGCGTTGTCCGTATGCAGTTCGGCCTGAGCGGCCGTGTACAGGTCGTTCAGGGTAAGGTCCGACGAAGTCTCTTGCACCCGGACGACCCTTTCATGCACATGATGCCCGAAGCATTCCGGATTTTCCGTGTACTCGACCACGTAGGATGTGTGGTGGATCCCGTCGAACACGTACGCCTTGCTCTGAAGCACCGGAAGTCGATGGATGTACTTCAACGCCTCTTGAACCTGGATGCCCGCGATCACCGCTGCGGTGGTAGGCGTTGTGGGCACCCTTCCCGTGTCCATTTCGTGTCGCGTAAGCAAGTTGCAGGACATGCGGCGATCCAGAAGGCGCCAATCCGCTTCGCCCAGCGTGCACTCATAGCACGGAGGTTGCCCCGGCAGGAAAACGCGGGCCACACCGCTCAATCCCTCAATCGCGCCATCTATCCACGGGCGCCCCATATTCCATGCGCAACGGTTGATCCACAGTCGGGCTTCCCGATTATCTAAACCTGCGATGATGACATCGGCCCAGTCAAACAGACCGACGCCGACATCGAAAAGGATGTTGCCGGGGAGCCCGACTACTGAGGCTCGGTCGTAAAGACAGCGGAATGCGGCTGCGGCCGTCTCTGCCTTTGTCCGACCGACATCGTCTACTCTGTACAACACGCTGCGAGAAAGATTCGATAGTTCGATGCGGTCGGAATCAACTACGACAACACGCTCGAAGCCAAGCAGGGCAAGGTTCTTGAGAATCTCGTTCCCCAGGGCGCCAGCACCTACAACGGCGACGTTCGCATTGCGAATGCGCTCCTGGTCCCACCACTGCAACAAGCGGAAACGGCTAAAGCGATCTTCGACTACGTCGGTTGCTGCGATACGGAACGAGTCTTGTCCCATGTTACCGGCCTACACGCATGGAGCCGGCCGTTATCTCCGGCTGTAGTCGGAGAACGTCCCCTTCCTGTACACCGGAGGCGGCAAGAGTCTGCGCGTCCTGAATCTGCCTGCCGGAGTTCTTATGATGGAACTTGTAGCTGAGAGGCGCGCCGTCAGGGCCGGTCTTGGGAAGTCGTAACTTATCGATCAACACAGCGATGATCTTATTTACGGGAGCGTCGTCCGGCAATTCTACCGGAACCCTCTTGTTCTCTGTCGAGTCGTAAACCGTGACATTGATCGATGGCATATTATCGTTCCCGATTCGGATCCTGCTGAAAGAACCTCTTCAGCATCCCTTTACCCTCGCCGCGGAAGTTCCAGCCGGTCTCGGTTAGGAATGCATCGGCCCGCGTTGCGAAATTCAAGTTTTCCGCGTTTGGTGTTGTCCGCTTATCTACGGCAAACGTTATCAGGCCCAGCAAGTTGCCGAAAGTGTCGTAAGCTGGGCCGCCGCTGTTGCCCGGACTAATGGGAGCGGAGAGTTGTACGGTACTGTCGCCGCCCACCCTCGAAACGAGGCCGCTACTCAGGGTGAAAAATAGCCTCTCTGGGTGCCCAACCACATACACGGAGCTTCCCACGACCATCTCCGGATAATGAGTGATCGGTTGACGAAAACTGGTACGACCGCTTCGGCGCTGGATCCACAACAGAGCGAGGTCGAGATTCTGGTGCCGAGCTATTACGTCGGCATAGGCGTAACTGCCCTGGCTCGACACCACCAGCACACGCTCCGCATGATTCTTGAAGAAAGGGATAGGTGGCTCCGCGACGTGTCGGTTAGTGGCCAATAGGTATCCCGCTTCATCGGCCATCAGCAGTGCCGCCGCGCCTACGGGAGAATTCTCCAAGTAGGCTTCCCGAAGTGGCCTGCCCGGGTCCGGCATCACTATGAAAACCAGCAACCTCGTTCGGGCGGCGATTTCGACTGCCGTCATTGGGGTTCCCGCGGGCAAAGAGGGGAATGAGTTGGCAAGGTCATGGGACACCAACCCCAGGGGCAGGGGCGCCGGCTCTTGCACCGGAGAGGACTTCAGCAACCAAACATACGTCCCTGCGACGGAAGTGATCAGACCACTGATGATGAGTAGGGTGCACAGGAAGGTTGTCAATGTGATTCTCCAGCGGTCACGATGCCGGAGAGCTATTCGCATAGCAATCGACACACCGCACAGGAGGGGGAGGCAGAGGGTCAACACAGAGCCGATTAGTACACCCCACCATGGAACCGCTGGACCCCGGCCTGCTGTCGCACGGCCTCCCTCGCTCGGCTCGGCGTGAGCCAGTTCGCTGGCTGTGATCACCACCCGTTCCGCAGATTCTGCCTCGTGCTCGGACATGAGCCTCTCAATTGCCCCGTGGGACGCGAAAAGGAATGCCCAGACCCCCGTTCGTAGTAGCGGGCCTCGCGTAACCCACTTTACGACGCCTTTCTCCGTTTGACAACCCTCGATTTTGAGGGGTTTAGGGGTTTGTATGGTTTGTACAACCAGCCACCATCTCGGCCAAGCTCACTGAGCACTAGAAACGCAACGTTGAGAGCCGACGGGGCAACTCGCCGTGTTTGATTCGATCACCTCAATGGCGAGCCTTGGTGTGCTGCTGATGGCCTCCTCGCACGTCTCGCCGTAATTCATGAAGCTGGGTAGATCGAGCACGGCCGTCATAGTCCCAATCGAGCAATCGAGTTCAACGGACAGGTGCATTGGTAGATTATGGCGCGGTTTCCAGCGTTTAGCGCCGGCCGTTTCCATCAACGCCCTTTCAAACCCTGCTCGCGGTTTCCCGCACACGGCTTAACGATGATCTTCACGATGTGGCGTGCGTGACGCCTGGGCACGGAGGGAAGCACGCCTTTCAGCGAGTCGTCACGCCGCCTGTCACGGATGAAGGAGTGCCAAGCGCGCTGAAGGCAAGGGACCCCGGATAGAATGTGCAATAGCAACTCCTTCCAATCCCGGCCGATGAGGCACGCCGAGGAGGCTCGCGTGAAGAGCCGTTTACTCATTCTCTCCATAATTCTGCGGGCGACCGCCGGCGCCGCCTGCGGGCAACGCGCCAAGAGCGGCGCGGATCGGTCGACCGCGCTCGATAGCGCCTACAAGGCCGGCATTCTGAGTAAGGAGGAGTACGAAGCCAAGAAGCGCGAACTCGCCGCCGCCCCGCCGGCTCCCCTGCCCCCGCCCGCCGCGGTCCGCACGGGCC
>JACOSH010000246.1 GCA_016178945.1 Acidobacteriota bacterium | reverse complement strand
CGCGCCCCGGGTATCCCCCAGGCCGGGTTGCAGGACCTGGTCATTTCGATCGGCGGCGCCTCCAGCAATCCCGCCAGGCTGGCGGTGCGGTAGCCCGGCACTCTCCGTTGGTAGTGGGTCAGTTTGCACCTGGAATCTCGGACCGCCAGTTTCCGGAATCGGCGTTTACCAGGACCAATCGGCTCAAGAGGACAGCTCGGGCATTGCGGGCTAGGTACTTCTACGCCTAGGGCGTGACACGGCCAACTGCCGGCGAGTCTCTTCCGTATCGTAGGCTTAGGCTCACAAAGCTCCCCGTGTTGCATCGTGAGGTTTCGGCCCAATCCCGAAGGATGTAATCTGTTGAGCCCGGCGCCCTGGGCAACTTCGTGGTGAGAATCCCCACCAGCACATCCGGACGCTCGGCGAGATACGCGGCGCTCGCGATTACCACGGCCGGCCGGACCTTGGTTTCCTGGGCGCCTACAAGGACGCCGACCACTACGTCTCCGGGTCTCAATCCCGGTCCTCTGATTCCTCAGCGTCGAGGCGCCGCAGCGATGCGGCCCTGAATTCATTCAAGTCTTCATCGGACCAGGAATCGGACCAGTCGATCCTCCCGTTCGGCGCGAGTTCCGCCAATCGTTCCGCGAGCGCGGATAGTTCCGTCGCCGTGTCGGGAGGCAGGCGCCGGAAGGCTTCCACCAACGAGGCTTCTCGCTCGTTTAACTGCATTTCCATATCCTCCACCCAGTATAGCGGCCAATCGATTCGTTGGACTCGATCTGCACTTGGATGGATTCGGTCTGTCTACGGAGCGACGCGAGCGGCCAAAGGCAACTGACCCACTGCCTTCTGCCTTACAGAGTCGCGCCTTGCGGAGTAACGCCCAGGAAGGCAAGCCCGGCTCGTACCGGCGCGCCGGAAGCCCTTGACTGCACCCGCGTCCTGAAAAAGTCCGGATCGGCGTCGCCGGAGCGCGCGCCAGCCACGTGACTCCACAGCAGTCGAGTACGTTGACGAGGCGGGGGAGACGGGTTTGTTGACCTGGAGGAGTGGTACCAGCGTTGAGTCGGCGGGGATGGAGCCGCCCCGGGCGTTTCGCCAGACGTGTCCGGCGCCGTAAATGAGAAGAGCCTTGTGGCCCTTTTGCAGAATCTCCCGTCCCACCAACTCGGCGCCGAAACTGTCTCGCGTGGACGCCATTCTGGGCCAATCCTCGCGGCCTTTGATCTGAGCCCAATCGATGGGAGGGTCGCCGGCAAGCACGCGCACTTTGAGATTGTCCGCCAGGCCCTTGTTCACGGACCGGACTTCGGCCAGGAACTGCGAGTAGACCGTCGAATCGGCCCCACCGGGTGTGGTAATGTCGCGCCATACCTTCTGGATTTCCTCCGGCGGTACGTCCGCGCCTCTGACATACCGGTCGAGGATGGAATTGGCAGGTTATCTCATCCACGGTCGAGTTGCTCCTGGAGCTCGCTAGGGTATCGGGATCTCAACTCAGGATGCGCCTCCGCAAGCCGGATCAGGTCGAGTTCGTCTTTCTTCCGTTTGCTAAGGCGCCGGCGCGGATCGCTGTAGGCCCAGAGCTTGCCGAGCGTGACGTCCTCCAGGCAAGCGGTCCTCACACGGATTCCCAGAACCTCACCTTCCACGGACCGGGCCAGGAACGGCTGGTATCTTTCGTCCGTGGTGAACTGCATTCGAAGGTCGCTTCCCGGCGCCAGCGCATTCACCGAATACGGATGTTCCTCGGTCTTGAAGCCTTGCGCCCGGAGGTGCGCACAGAGGTTGGAAAGACCTGAAGCGATCGCGACGATATCGGCGTCGAGCGTGTAGACTGGCTCAACGTAACAATTGACCGCCAACCCGCCGATCAAGCAGTAGGGTCCGAACAACTCGCAGGCCCGGATCAACCGCGCAAAGTCCGTCGAGCCCCCCTGGGTTGTCAACTCGAACGCCTCCACTGCCGTCACAACTTCACTCTATACGACCGTTCGGTTTTCTCCAAGCAGCGGCACCCCTTCGGCCAGAGCCGCCTTGGCAAGGTCCACATCGAGCGTTGCCAGATGCAAGCTCTCCCGCTGGGCCAGCTCCAGGTAGACGGCATCATAGACCGACAACCTGTGGGTCCGGGCTAGCCGCAGAACCTGCCCCTCGTCCGGCATGCGATCCACCCTTATCGGCAGCTTGGAAAGATCGTGCAGAAACGCGCGCGTGCCGGACTCGGTGAGCCTCTTGCGGCGTTCGTTCACGATCAGAATGTTCCGCACTTCGTACCACAACAGAGCCGGCGCCACGGCCTCGTCCGCGCGGACTTGGGCCAGGGCCAGATCGGCTTGCGGATGGTCCTCGTCCTGGAAGGCCCAGCACGCCGCAACCGAGGCATCGAGTACGAAGGGCACTACTACTTTCGCCCCTCCTCGCGGGCCGATCGCAATTCCTCGAGCGTGATGCGGCCGGTGCGTTTGCGGAGAGCGGTGATGTTTGCAATCGCTTGGTCGATCTCCGTCTGCCGGCGATCCGGCTCGGGAACGATCCTGGCAATGGGGCGACCGTGGCGAGTGATGATCAGGGTCTCACCGCGCTCCACCTCATCGAGGAGTCTGGGAAGATGAGTCTTAGCTTCAGAGGCTTGTATTTCCCGCATGTGGCGACCAGTCGAAGAGACTAGTCTAATAATATCGTGTCTGAACCTCAGTCGTCAACCCTTTGGTCCACAAGTGTCAAACCAATCACCGTCAACCGCGCCAAGGACCGCGTGACCGCTGCGATATCGAACTCCTCCGGATCGAAGCTGCCGCCTGGGCGCTCCCGAACATGCTCCGGATGACGCGGGTTGCGCCAGGCAGCGAGGAACTCGGCGTAGCCCCTCGGCCCGCCGCAATCCTCCGGCGGCCGATGCCTCCGGCCTGCGAGGCATAGCAGCCGCTCACCCCCCGAATCGGTCAAGACCTTCTCCACGTCAATGTCGTGTACCCAATGATTACCAAAGTCGTAGACGTACGAGAAACGCCGCACCCGCTTTCCGAGGGCCTGCGCCAGCGTGATGCCGTCCTCGCCGGTGACCACCTCATCAAAATCATCCGGCTGGCCGAAGGACGTGGTGCCTATTTGAAACAGGTGGAGGTGCGTATCCGTCCAACCGAACAGCGTCTGGATCACCTCGTGCAGCATCGAGAGGCGAACGCTGCCCGGCGCCTGCACGCGGCGCCACACCGGGGGCCGTACACCCCGGAGGACGATTTTCAACACATACACCCACTGGCCTGTCCCCCGCGATCGCTTCATGTCATCTCCCCACGCACGTCAGATATTCTACCGGACCCAAAGGGGTAGCCCCTGTAACTCACCCCTCCTTGGCCCCCAACTTCCTCAGAAACGTCATCATCGGGCACCAGTCCGTGAAAGCCGACTGGAACAGGTTGAGCCCCACGAAGGCGGTGAACAAATACCACCCGGGGTGCACCAGGTAGCCCAGCGCCAGGCTGGCGAGGACGAACGCGCCCGCGATCGCCCTGAGATAACGATGGATGGTCATGCTTTCTCCCTCCTGCGGTTCATGATGTAGTACACAATCGGGACGGTCATGCGCGACAGGGCCAGCGAGGCGATCTCGCCGGCCATCATCGCCACGGCCAGCCCCTGGAAAATCGGGTCGAACAGGATCACGGTCGAGCCCACCACCACCGCGGCCGCGGTCAGCATCATGGGGCGGAACCGCACCGCGCCGGCGTCGATCACGGCCGCATCGAGCGGCATCCCTTCCCTCAGCCGCAGCTCGATGAAATCCACCAGGATGATCGAGTTCCTCACCACGATGCCCGCCCCGGCGATGAAGCCGATCATGGAGGTCGCGGTGAAGAAGGCGTGCAGCAGCCCGTGGGCCGGCAGGATCCCCACCAGCGAGAAGGGGATCGCCGCCATGATGATCAGAGGCGTCAGGAAGGACTGGAACCAGCCCACCACCAGCACATAGATCAGGATCAGGACCGCGCCAAAGGCGATTCCCAGGTCGCGGAAGACCTCGTAGGTAATGTGCCACTCGCCGTCCCACTTCATGGCGTAGCGGGAGTCGTCGAAGGGCTGGCGGGCGGTGTACTGCTCGACCTGGTAGCCTTCCGGGATCTGGATTTCCGAGATCTTCGGCCCCAGCGCCAGGATGGCGTACACCGGGCTCTCCATGGCCCCGGCCACGTCGGCCGTCACGTAGGTGACCGGCATCAGGTTCTTGTGATAGATGCTGCGATCCTCCAGCGTGTTTTCCACGCGCACCAGCTCGCGCAGGGGCAGGCTGCCGCCGTTGCGCGCCCGCAGCCGCAGGTCCCGTATGCGCTCGATGTCGGAGCGCGTGGCGCGATCCAGCCGCACCAGTATGGGGATGTCTTCCTTGGACGCCGCCACGTGCAGCAAGCCGGCCGGCGCGCCCGCCGACGCCGCCTCCATCGTGCGGGCGATGTCGTCGCGCGAGATGCCGTGCAGCGCGGCTTTTTCCTGGTCGACCACCAGGCGCTGCTTGGGCTGGTCGTCTTCCACGTACCAATCCACGTCCACCACTCCGTTGAGGTTTTCCAGGATGCCCTTGATTTGACGCGCGACCTGCAACTGGCCCTGCTGAGTGGGGCCATACACTTCGGCCACCAGGGTTTCGAGCACGGGCGGGCCCGGCGGCGTCTCCGCCACTTTGATGTTGGCGCGATGGGCGCGCGCCAGAGGCTCCAGCGCCGCGCGCACCCGCTTGGCGATCGCGTGGCTCTGCGGGTCCCGGTCGTGCTTCGGCAGCAGGTTGACCTGGATGTCGGCCACGTTCGAGCCGCGGCGCAGGTAGTAGTGGCGCACCAGGCCGTTGAAGTTGTAGGGGGAGGCGGTCCCCGCGTAGGTCTGGACGTTCACCACCTCCGGCTCCTTCAGGACCCGCTCGGCCAGCGCGCGCGTGACGCGGGCCGTCTCCTCGAGCGGAGTCCCCTCCGGCATGTCGACGATCACCTGGAACTCGCTCTTATTGTCGAAGGGCAGCATCTTCACCTGCACGAACTGGATGTAGACCAGCGCCATCGAGCCCAGCAGCAGCAGGGTCACGCCCGCCAGGAAGCCGTAGCGCAGCGCGCCGCGGTGCAGGAGCTGGCTCATCCAGCGGCGGTACAGCCGCGTCACCAGGTCCTCCTGTTCGGCTTGTCCGTGCGCGGCGTGCGGCCGCAGGATGCGGATCGCCGCCCAGGGCGTCACCATGAAGGCCACCAGCAGCGAGAACACCATGGCCGCGCTGGCGCCGATCGGGATCGGGCGCATGTAGGGACCCATCAGGCCGCCCACGAAGGCCATCGGCAGGATAGCCGCGATCACGGCCAGAGTGGCCAGGATGGTCGGGTTGCCGACTTCGTCCACCGCCCTCACCGCGACTTCGGCCAGGGACTTGTCCCGGTTCTCCGCCATCCGCCAGTGCCGCGCGATGTTCTCCACCACCACGATCGCGTCGTCCACCAGGATGCCGATCGAGAAGATCAGGGCGAACAAGGTGATGCGGTTGAGCGTGTAGCCGTACAGAAAGAAGACCGTCAGGGTGAGGGCCAGGGTCACCGGGATGGCCGTGAACACGATGAGCGATTCCCGGATCCCCAGGGTGATGCCGATCAGCAGGCTGACCGAGACCACCGCGATCCCCATGTGAAACAGCAGCTCGTTGGATTTCTCGGCCGCGGTTTCGCCGTAATTCCGCGTGGCGGCCACCGCGATGTCTCCGGGGATGAGCGTGCCTTTGAGCGCCTCCACGCGCCGCAGCACGTCGCCGGACACGGCGATGGCGTTGGCGCCCTTGCGCTTGGAGATGGCCAGCGTGACGGCGGTTTGAAACCGCCCCGAGGCGCCCGTCTGGACGTATTCCGAGGGCTCCCCGCCGCCATCGCTCACCTCCGCGACGTCGCGCACAAAGATCGCTTTCCCGTTGACGGCGCCCGCCACCACCTGGCGCACATCCTCCACGGTCCGCAGGAACTCGCCGGTCTCCAGCAGCACCTCCCGATTGCCCGCCGAGTATTTCCCGGAGGCCAGGCGCCGGTTGGCCCCGCCCAGCGCCTGAACCACTTCGAGCGGCGACAACCCGTAGCCGGCCAGACGCCGCTCATCCAGCGTGACTCGAACCTGGCGCCGCTGCCCGCCGATGATCTGGACCGCCGACACCTCCGAGACCTGCTTGACGGCGTCATGCACCTGCGCGGCGACCCGGCGCAACTCCAGGGCATCGAAGCGATCGCTCGAAAACGTCAAGGCCAGAATCGGGACGTCGTCGATCGAGCGCGGCTTGACCAGCGGCGGCGAAGCCCCCGGCGGGATCAGGTCGAAGTTGGCGAACATCTTCTGGTTCAGCTTGACGATGCTCTTCTCCTCGTCCTCGCCCACGCGGAACCGCACCACCGCCATGGCGCTGCCGGGCATGGAGGTCGAGTAGATATACTCGACGCCGGGGATCTCCCACAGCAGCTTCTCCATCGGCTTGGTGACGCGCTCCTCCACCTCGCGCGGCGTGGCCCCCGGCATGGCCACAAACACATCGATCATGGGGACGATGATCTGCGGCTCTTCCTCGCGCGGCAGCTTCCACACCGAGAAGGCGCCCAGCAGCAGGGAGGCGCCAATCACCAGGGGCGTCAGCTTGGAGTCGATCCAGGCGCGCGCCAGTTTTCCGGCCGTTCCGAGAGGCTCACTCACCGTCTGCCTTCACTTTCCGTCCGTCCCGGAGCCCGGCGGGCCGCGGCGAGATCACCCGGTCCGAGGGTCCCAATCCGGAGAGGATCTCGATGCGCCCCTCCGCCCGGCCTCCGGTCGTGACCAGGCGGGTGCGCGCGGCGCCGTCTTCCACCACGAACACGGATTCGACCTGTCCCTGTTCCGCCAGCGCGCCGGCCGGGATCCACAGCGCCTGCCGCGGCGCGCTCGGGAAGCGGGCGCGACCGAAGATGCCCGAGCGCAGCGCGGGCGCGGCCGGCAGATCGATCTTGACCACAAACGACCGGCTGGCCGCGTCGACCGCTGGGACGATCTCCGAGATCTGCCCCGTGAAGGTCTGGCCCAGCGCGTCCAGAACGACCTTCACCGCTTGGCCGCCGCGGATCGACGCCAGCCGCGATTCCTCCACCGAAGCCTCCAAGCGGTAGCTGGGCTGCTCGATGGTCAGCAGCGGCGTCCCGGGCGCAGCCAGGCTGCCTGGCTCCACCTTCCGCTCCGTCACCAGTCCGGCAAACGGTGCGCGGATCTCGGCATAGCCGCGCAGGATGGCGGCGTTCTTCACGGCTTCTTCCGCCTGGCGGATCCGGGACTCCACCTGCGAGCGTTTGGCTACCGCCATTTCGTGCTGGGCCGCGGCCACTCGCCGCCTGGCTTGCGCTTCGTCGAACTCCTGGCGGGAGACCGATTTCTTGTCGAGCAGGTCCTCGATGCGCCGCAGCGTCGCTTGCGACAGCTCCAGACCGGCCTGGGCCGCGGCGATCCCGGCGGCCGCTTCGGGCAGCGCGCTGCGCGCTTCCCGCAACGCGGCTTCGGCCTGCGCCTGTCCGGTCTCCAGGTCCCGCGCGTCCAGCATCACCAGCAGGTCGCCGGCGCGCACCCTATCGCCGGCCTGCACTTTCACCTCGCGGACGTAGCCCATCGCTTTGCTCGACAGGACCGTGGTCGTGCGCGCCCGCACCGTACCGCTGGCTTCGTAGCTGCCCATCGCCTCGACGCTCACGACCCGGGTGGTCCGGACCGGAAGCGCCGCCTCGGAGGCTGGGGCTGGCGGGTGATCGGGTTTGCCGCAACTGAGCGCGAGTGCGGCGGCAATCAGTAGAAGGGCCGGTTTCATTGCAGAATCTCCGAATCCAGGCTCAGGGTTCCCGCGGCCAGCTCCAGGGCCGCGGTGGCTACCCGGCTATCGTGGATGGCCGCCAACCGGCGCGTCCGGGCTTCCAGCAGCGCCGTTTCGTTGCGCAACAGATCGGTGACCGTGTTCAAGCCATTCTCATACCGGTTCTTGGTGATGCGCAGGCTTTCCTCCGCCATGGCGACGGCCGCGTCGGCCACGGCGATGCGCTCGCCGGCGCCCTTGCGATCGGCATCCGCGCGCCGCACCTGCAGCCGGATACCGGCCTCGGTCTGCCGCTGCTCGGCCCGGGCGCCCGCCAGTGCGTGGCTGGCTTCCTCGATCCGCGCCTTGTCGCCCAAGCCGTTGAACAGGTTCCAACGCAGCGTGGCGGCGATCAGCCAGTTTCCCCCGCCCCGGGTGACGAACCGCTGGCGATCCGCTTCCAGCGCCCCACGGAATCCCACCTGCGGCTTCAGGGCCGAACGGGCGGCCGCGGATTGCGTCTCCGCCAGCTCCGCGGCCAGCCGGACCTGCCGGGCTTCCGGCCGCTCCCGGGCGGCCTTGTCTTCGTACTCGGCCAGCGTGCCTGCGCTGGCCGCGGAAAGCGTCAGCGGCGTGGACAGCTCGTGCGGCGTATCCATCGGTAGTCCCAGCGCCTCGTTCAGCGCGGCGCGGGCCACGCTCAGATCGTAGCCGCGCCGGATTTCCTGCTCGCGCATGGCCGCCAGGTGTACCCGGATCGACAGCACGTCGGCGTCGGTCGACATCCCGGCTGCCCGGACCGCTTCGGCCCGCGCCAGATCGGCCTCGGCCGACCGCACCGCCTCCCTGGCCACGTTCAGGCTCTCTTGCGCCAGCACCGCTCCGTGGTAGTTCCGCACCACCGCCGCGATCAGGGTCATCCCGGTGCGGCGCCGGTCTTCTTGCGCCAGCCCGCGCCCCAACTGCGCCGAGCGGGTCTGCTGCCGGACCTGGCCGGCGTCATAGATGGGCTGCTCGACCGTGAGCTGGCTTTGGAAATTGTTGAGCGCGTCGGGCCGGTTTAGAGGTCCGATCTGGAAGTTCTGTTCCCCGAACTGGCGCTGCGTCAGGAGCGAGCTGAAAACATAGACCGGGTTATTTCCGCGGAGGTACGACTCGGAATAGTTGACTTTGGGCCGCAGACCGCTGCGGGCCTGGTCGATGCGGCTCTCGGCGGCCTTGACCCGGGCCTCCCCGGCTTCGATCGAGGGATGTCTGGCCAGCGCCAGCCGTGCGGCCTCGCGCAATGAAAGCGGCTGGCCCGGCGCCGCGGCCGAGAGCGCCAGCATCGAGAGAAAAGCGGTGGTCCTCATTCTGCCCTCATTGTAGCGATGCAGAACCTCCCGGCCAGGTGACAGGTGTATACTGGAGACAAAAATCCGGGGGGTTAGGACAAACTCATGCCTTCTATACGCGCTTTCCTGCTCGTGCTTAGCTTGGCCGGCCTGGCCGCCGGCCAGACCGGCACCATTCAGGGCGTCCTGCTCGATGCCCAGAATGCCGCCATCGCCAACGCCAAGATCTCCGCCACCGACGAATCCAAGCAACTGGTGGTCCGCGAGACCGTCACCGGCACCGACGGGCGTTTCTACCTGCGCACCCTGCTGCCGGGCACGTACACCCTGCGCTCCGAGGTCGCGGGTTTCAAGACCCTGGAGCGCCCCGCTCTGAAACTCGATCAGAACCAGATCCTGGATCTCGGCACGGTCACCATGCAGCTTGGCCAGACCACCGAGTCGATCACGGTCGAAGCTTCCGCCCCGCTGGTGGAGACCGCGACCGCCAACAAGTCCTTCACCATCACCTCCCGCCAGGTGCTGGAGCTGAGCCTCAACGGGCGCGAGTTCCAATCCCTGATGCGTACGCTGCCGGGCGTGGTCTCCAACGACCGCTCGGACTTCCGGCTGGCCTTCAACAACACCGATGCGTTCAACGTCAACGGGCTGCGCGGCAGCAACAACAACGTGTTTCTGGACGGCGCCATCAACACCGACGTCGGCGCCAACGACGGCCAGTATACCCAGATCAGCCTGGATGCGGTCGGCGAGTTCAAGGTCCAGACCTCGACCTTCAACGCCGAGTACGGCCGCAATCCCGGCATCCTGATCGCCATCAATACCAAGAGCGGCGGCACGAGCTATCACGGCACGTTGTATGAATTCTTCCGCAACAACGCCATGGACGCGCGCCTGCCCTTCGACACCACCGGGACCACTCAGAAGCTGCGCTTCAACCAGTACGGCTTCAACGTCAGCGGTCCGGTGCTCCTGCCCAAGATCTCCACGCGTCAGGACAAGCGCCTGTTCTTCTTCTTCAACTACGAGGGCACGCGCGCCACGCGCCCCATCGGCGGGAATTTCATCGACATCCCGCACCAGGACCTGCTGCGCGGCGATCTGAGCCGCCTCTATCGCGATCAGCCGCTGCTCACCACCGACGGCCGGCCGACCGGTTTTCGCGTCGGGCAGGTCTTCCGCCCCGGCACGGTGGTGCGCGAACCCAACGGCCGCATCATCGGCGGCGATCCCTATCTGAACAACTTGATCCCCCAGCCGGAGTGGAGCCGCAACGCCCCCGCCTTCGTCAAGGTCCTGAGCTTCTTCGACCGCTCCGGCGCGCCGGGAACTCCGGGCTCGCCGGAACTGGTCCGCTACCCCTACCAGCAGCAGTACGGGTTCACCAAAGACGGCAAGGTCGCCCGCATCGACTGGAACCTCAGCTCGAAGCTCAACTTTTTCTTCCGCTGGGCCGACGATTCCCAGCGCGAGGAGCAAGGCCTGGGCATCTTCACCACCCTGCCCTCTCCGGTCTTCCCCCAGTACCGCAAGAAGCCCGGCTCGAGCTGGTCCTACAACCTGGTCAATGTGATCTCCCCGCACGTGACCAACGAGTTCATCTTCGGCTACAACCGCCTGACCCAGGTGGTCGACGTGATCGACGGCACCACCGAGGCGCAGTATAGCCGCGACTCGCTCGGTTTCACGTTCAAGGAGCTCTATCCGGAATCCAACCTGCGGAACCGCTTCCCGCGCTTCAACTGCGGCATTGGAACCTGCAACTACGCCGGCTTCCCGTCCGGCTGGGCCAGCGACGCCAAGCAGTTCGCCTGGACCGACAATCTCACCCTGGCCCGCGGCTCCCACACCTACAAGACCGGCTTCTTCTTCAACATGAATCTCAACGGCCAGCAGCCCTCCTGGACCGACGTCGCCAACTTCAACTTCGCTTCCAACACCGAGAACATCCGCGACAGCGGCAACATGTTCGCCAACATGCTGCTGGGCAATTACACCAGCCTCAGCCAGTCCAACGGGCGATTCTACGGCGCCTTCAAGTTCTTCGGCGCCGAGGCCTTCCTCCAGGATTCCTGGAAGCTGAACCGCAAGCTGACCCTGGAATACGGCCTGCGATGGGCGTACTTGGGGCCGACTTACACTTACGGGAAGTATCTGCAGAACTACTTCGATCCCAGCCGCTATGATCCGTCCAAGGCCGTCCAGATCGACATCCGGCCCGGTCTGCGCAACGGGAGCATCGTGCCCGGCTCGGGCGATCCCTTCAACGGATTGATCGAAGAGGGCAAGAGCGGAATCCCCAATGGTTTTGCCCAGCATCGCTGGAACAATTTCGGGCCGCGCTTCGGCTTCGCCTACGATCCCGGCGGAAACGGCAAGACCTCCATCCGCGGCGGGGCCGGCATCTTCCACGAGCGCATCCGGCAAAACGTGAACAACTTCGATGGGCTGGGCAATCCGCCCCTGCTGTATACACCCAGCGTCTACAACGGCCGCACGGACGAGGTCTCGCCGGCGCTGATCGCCCAGGGCGTGCGCTTCCCGGTGGGGCTTTCTTCCTTCGACGGCGCCGGGCAGATCCCGACCGTCTACTCCTGGTCGATCGGCGTACAGCGCGAGCTGGGGCGCGCCAATTCGTTGGACGCTTCCTACATCGGCAACGCCGGCCGCCACCTGCAATACCGCCGCGACCTGAACCAGCTCGACCTGGGCACTACGCTGCGCGCCGGTGTCCTGACCGCGGTCAACGGCACCACCAATGCGCTGCGGCCCTACAAGGGCTTCACCGGCATTCCGTTTACCGAATTCGGCGCCATCTCCAGCTATAACGCGCTCCAGGCGCGAATCACCCGGCGCTTCGCGACCGGCCTGACCGGCAACTTCAACTACACCTGGTCCAAGGCCATGAGCGAGGTGGATGGCGACGGTACCTCCATCGGCTACTACAAGGACCGCCATCGCGAATACGGACTGGCCGGCTACGACCGCAAGGCGATCGCCACCATCGATTTCGTCTACGAGCTTCCCAAGGCCAAGTCGGCGGGCGCTCTGGTGAAGGGCCTGCTCAACGGCTGGCAGGCCAACGGCATCGTCCGCTTCTGGAGCGGCCCTCCGGCCGGCGTCAGCGCCAACGGCAACCTCGGCACCCTGGGCGGCGGACAGCGCGCCAATTACCTCGGCACGGATCTCTATCCGTCCGAGCGGACGCGGCGGAATTATTTCAACGTCTTTGCCTTCGGACGTCCCACCGACGGCGATCTGGGCAACACCGGAAGAACTGTGCTCCGCCTGCCCGGCATCAATCAGTGGGACATCTCCTTCTTCAAGAACACCCGGCTCAATGAGCGGATGAACGTCCAGTTCCGCGTCGAGACCTTCAATACCTTCAACCACACCCAGTGGGCGGGCGTAAACACTGGGCTGAGTCTGCCCAATCCCAACAGCGTGGTGACCGAATCGACCCGCGGCTCGTTCGGCGAGGTGAACTCCACGCGCGATCCACGCACGCTGCAGCTCGGCCTGAAGTTTCTGTTCTGATATGGGACGACCCTGTCAAGTCCTGTTTTAATTGTTGTCGCCTGGTTGGGG
>JACOSH010000245.1 GCA_016178945.1 Acidobacteriota bacterium | reverse complement strand
GGGTCCGGTGATGATCGAAGCGCTGAACCTGCTTGAAGGCTACGACCTCAAATCCCTGGGCCACAACAGCCCGGAGTATCTTCACACCGTGGTCGAAGTGGTCAAGCTCGCTTTCGCCGACCGGGACCGCTACTACGGCGATCCCAAGTTCACCGAGATCCCCGAGCAGATCCTGCTCTCCAAGGAGTATGCCGCCGAGCGCCGCAAGCTGATCGATCCGCAGCGCGCTTCCCTCGACCATCGCCCCGGCGCACTCGCCAGCCCGCTGCCGATGCCCAAGACCTCCGGATCCGCCGGCGAGGTGCAGGACACCACCTGCGTCAACGTCGTGGATCGTCTGGGCAACGTCTTTTCCGCCACCCCCAGCGGCGCCTGGCTTCCCTCGGTGATCGCCGGCGACACGGGCATCCCCCTCGGCTCGCGCCTTCAGACGCTGCTGCTGACTCCTGGCCATCCAAACGAGCTCAAGCCCGGCAAGCGTCCGCGCGTGACTCTCAGTCCGACCATCGTGCTCAAAGACGGCAAACCCTTTCTGGCCATGTCGACGCCCGGCGGCGACAACCAGGATCAGGCCATGCTGCAAGTGTTGCTGAACATCATCGACTTCGGCATGACGCCCCAGGAGGCCGTGGAAGCGCCACGCTTCCAGACCGAGCACTTTTTCTCCTCCTTCGGCGGCCACGAGTTCGCCGCGGGGCGCCTGAACCTGGAGGGCCGGATGCCTAGAGCCGCCGCCGACAAATTGTCGGCGCTCGGTCACCGCGTCAGCGTCACCGGGGACTGGGGCAACGCCTCGGCCCCCACGGTGATTCAAATCGTCGACGACGGGCAAGGCCAGCGAGCGCTCCACGGCGGAGCCGATCCCCGCCGCGCGCGCTTCATCTTCGGCCGCTAGCCAGGGCGAGCGATGCCCCTGGCGGTGGTTCTGGTCGCGCCGCGCAACCCGCTCAATATCGGGGCCGCCGCGCGGGCCATGAACAACTTCGGATTCGCCGATCTGCGCCTGGTGAACCCCTACCAGGTGGCTTTCCGCGAAGCTCGCTCGGCGGTGGGCGCGGCGTCCGTCCTCCGCGCCGCGCGGGAGTACGCTTCCGTCGCCGATGCCGTGGCCGATGCCGCTCTGGTGGTCGGGACCACCTCGGTCGGACATCGCCAGCCGCAACATCCGCTACGCAAGCTGGAGCCCGGCGCGCGCGAGATGCGGCGCCGGATGCAGCCGGGGAATGTCGCGCTGCTGTTTGGCTCGGAGAAATTCGGCCTGTCCAACGACGATCTCAGCCACTGCCACTGGCTGCTGCGGATTTCGACCGCCGATCCCGATCAGTCCATGAACCTGGGGCAAGCCGTCGCCGTCTGCCTGTACGAGCTGACGCGCAATCCGCGCGGGCGCCTGGCCCCGGTCAAAGCGCGCAAGCCCGCCCGCGCCGGCGATCTCGAACAGATCACCCGCATGCTGCTGGAGCTCTGCCGCGAAAGCGGCTACGTCAATCCGGTGGTCGCTGCGTCAACCGAGAACAAGATTAGCCGCCTGGTGCGGCGTCTCAGCCTCAGCGCCGCCGACGCTCCCCTCTGGCTGGGGATCCTTCGCCAGGCCCTTTGGAAGCTCCACGAAAAATCAGAGTGACGGCCACGCGCTGCGCCTGCTCGTCCACCACGGTCGCCGCCTTGGTCGCCCCCAGATCGTCGAACAGGCCATCTTCCCGGATGCGCTGGAGAAAATAGTCCGGATAGTCGGCGTTGAACGGCTGGCCTTCCTTCAGCGCCCACATTTTCTTCACCGCCGCCTCTCCGTGGATATCCAGGCCCTCGATGGCCAGTTTTCCGAAGGTAAACTGGGGACCCGGCTCCACCTTCAACGTGAGATCCACGCTCTTGGTCTTGTCGTTCAGCGTCCGTTCCACCTGGATCTCGTTGTGCATGTACCCTTGGCGGCGCAGGCTCTTCTTCATGCGCTCCAGCCCGGCCTGAATCTCGTCGAAGTTCGCCAGCTCGCCGGACTTGAAGGCGCCTTCCTTGAGCAGGTTCTTGGCCGGCGCCTGGCCCGCCAGCTTCACCTCGCCCAGGTCGAAGCTGGGACCCTCATCGACCGTGACGGTCACCCGCAGGCCTTCCACTGTCTTGGCCTTCTCGACCTGGATTTTGGTCCACTGCACGCGGATCCGCCCGCGCGCTTCGTACAGCGGACGGACCCCCACGTCCAGCATCTGGCGGAAGGCTGGCTCGCGAAAGACCGCTCCAAACGCGACTCCGGAAAAGGTGTTCAGCAGCGCGGAAGAAGGGAGCACCTCGTTGCCTTCGAATTTGACTTCGGCCACCACCGGCTCCGGCGCGGCCGGCCGGAACAGGATGGAGAAGCGGTCGGGCCCCTCATTGACGACTTTGCCGATCACCTTGTCCTTCCGGTTCCTGGTCGCCAGATACTCCTCGATGGCGCGGGCGTGCCGTTCCAGGATCGGCTTGGTGGCCGGGATCTTGTCGCCGAAGAAGGGATCCCGGCGCAGCCACGCCTTCACCTCCTCGTCGGGCACATCCAGCCGCTCGAAGCGCACCGGGTAAATCGGCTCGACCTCCACCACCTGAAACGTGGCTACGTAGCCGCTGGACCCGGCCGACGGCGCGAAGCGATACCCCACGGTCTCAAACAGCCCGGTGGCCAGCAGCCGGTCGCGCGCGGCCTCGAACTCCTCCTTGCCCGCCAGTTGCCCGACCCGGAGCCCGGTGGCGGCGATGACATGCTCCTGCGTGTAGTGCCGGAGCCCCTCCACGGCGACGGTTTCAATCGGCCACTTGCTGGCGGGTGTGGGCGGCGGCGCCGTCTTGGCCGACGCGGCTTTCTTGGCCGGCTTCTTCTGCGGCAGTCCCGGTGCCGGCGCCAGTAGAATGAGCAGCAGCCAGGCCGCGCGTACCATGTCTTCATTGTACCGGTTTGCGAACCGCGCCCCCGGCGGCGTATCATGCTCTTCTACATGCAAGAGTGGACTTTCGCGCAAACCAACCCCTCCGAGGAGCTGGCCCTCATGCACCACTTCTCGGTCAAGTCGGGCGGCCTGGAGTTCGTCATCACTGTGCGGGAGTATCACACCCCGCGAGATCCGGCCATGAAGTTCTTCGCCGAGGCCGACCGGCAGACCAATCAGAAGACCGTGCCCTACACTCCCTGCGGCTGGGGCCGCACGCTGCTCGAAGCGCTGTCGGAATGCGTCAACGCGGTCCACCGCTTTCCTTACGAAGGTTGACCCGCGAAGGCTGACCCGCTCCGGCGTACAATGGAGTTATCCCTCCAATGGATCGCCCCACCCGTGTCCTGATTGTCGATGATGAGTCCAGCCAGCGCTCCGGCATTGCCGGCATGGTCACCGCCTGGGGCATGACCGCCGAAACTGCCGCCGATGGCGCCGAAGCCCTCAACAGGCTCGCCCAGGCCCCCGTGGACGTGATCCTCACCGATCTCAGCATGCCGGGCATGGACGGCTTCGAGTTTCTGCGCCGCCTCCAGGAGATGCCCGACGCGCCCCCCGCCATCGTTCTTACCGCCCACGGCGGCGTGGAGAATGCCGTCAAGACCGTGCACGAGCTGGGCGCCTTTTGGTTTCTGGAGAAGCCGGTCCGCGCCGCCGCGATGGAAGTATTGGTGCGCCGGGCGGCCAGCATGGGCGGGTTGCGCAAGGAAAACCGCACCCTCGAGACCCAGCTTCGCTACAAAGGATCGCTGGCGGACCTGGTGGGGTCCTCCCCGCGCATGCAGGAGATCTTCTCCCTCCTCCAGCAGGCCGGTCCCAGCAAAGCCTGTGTGCTGATCACGGGCGACAGCGGCACGGGAAAAGAGCTGGTGGCCCGCGCCGTCCACCGGCTCAGCGCGCGGCGGCAAGGCCCGTTCATCGCCATCAACTGCGCCGCTCTTCCCGAAACCCTCATTGAGAGCGAGCTATTCGGCCATGAGAAGGGCGCCTTCACGGGAGCTTCGGAGCGCCACGCCGGATGCTTCGAGCTGGCCCAGGGCGGCACCCTGCTGCTGGACGAGATCGGCGAGATGCCGGCCCAGACCCAGGCCAAATTGCTGCGCATCCTGGAGGATTCCCGTGTGCGCCGGTTGGGAGGTAAGGCCGAGTTCGAGGTGGATGTCCGGGTGGTCGCCGCCACCAACAAGCTCCCCGAGGAGGCCGTCCGCAAGGGGCAGTTGCGCGAGGATCTTTACTACCGGCTCAACGTGTTTCACATTCATCTGCCGCCGCTGCGGGAGCGCAAGTCCGACATCCCCGAAATTGCCGAAGCTCTGATCGCCGACCTCAATCGCAAACACGAATGCAAGGTGTCGGGCGTCGCGACGGATGTCCTGGAGCTCTTTCGGCACCACCACTGGCCGGGCAACGTGCGGGAGCTGCGTAACGTGCTGGAACGGGCGGTGATTCTGGCCGGCCAGGGGACCATCGAGCGCAAGCACCTGTCCAGCGCTTTCCTCTCCCCTGCAGCCGCCGCTCAACCCGCCGCCGACGGAGACTCGATCCAGTTTCGGATTGGAACCACGGTGGAAGAAGCCGAGCGCGGCCTGATTCTAAGAACCCTGGAATACACCAAGAACAACAAGACCCGGGCCGCCGAAGTGCTGGGGATCAGCCTGAAAACGCTGCATAACAAGCTGAAGGAGTACGAGACCGCAAAGGGCGCCCAGCCCTAGGCCCCGGTGTGCAGGTTCTTGTGGATCGCGTAGAGGGCTAGCTCCAGCCGGTCGGAAACGCCCAGCTTGTCGAAGATGTTGTGCAGGTGGTTCTTCACGGTCTGCTCGCTGATGAACATCTTCTCGGCCATCTCTTTGTTTTTGAAGCCCTGAGCCACCAGGGTGACGATTTCCCGCTCGCGCTGGCTGAGCGGGGACCGCTCACGGTCGCGCGTGCCCGACGGAGCTACGTCCAGGGGAGCGGAGAACTGCCGCATCACCGCCGCAGTGGTATGCGAATCCAGCCAGATCTCTCCGGAATGCACCTTGCGGATGCTCTTGATCAGCAGATCGGTAGCCGTCTGCTTGAGGACGATACCGGAGGTCCCGAACTTCATAGCCTGTACAAACTGGTTCTTGTCCTCCGATGCCGTCAGAACGATGACTTTGGTCTTGAACCGGGAGTTCTGCAGCCGCTGCAGCGTGGTCAGACCGTCCAAACCCGGCATTTTTAGGTCCAGCAGCAGGATATCCGGCTCATGCTGCTCCAGGATGTCGAGCACTTCCTTGCCGTCCCGGGCCTCCGCGACTACCTTGAAATCCTCTTCAAACGAAAGCAGTTTTCGTAAGCCGTCGCGGAAGATCGGGTGATCGTCGGCGATCACGATCTTGATGAAACTCTTGGGCTGATCTCCGTTCTGGCTGGCCTGGGTTAGCACGACACTGTCTTCCATAATAGCGTCTCCGAACTGGGACCAGATTAAGGGTTCTGATAGTACTAAGTCAAGCCCAGTATGACCTAGATCGCTGAGAGGATTTTACTTACTTCCCCCTACGATCCATCGGGTAATGACAGGATCACAGTTTTTGCCATTCGAAGGAGGGGTGGTTCCAGGTAGCGGCGCCGTCGATGGTGACCGTCTCACCGTTGACGTAATCGGCGTAACTTGAACAAAGATAAGCGGCCAAGTCCGCCAACTCCTCGTGCCGGCCGTGGCGTCCCACCGGGACGCGCTCGCGGACCCGCGCCCCCGCCTCCTCGGCGCTGCCCACCCACAGCCGCGAGCTGGCGCCCTGGGTGGGGAAGGAGCCGGGAGCGATGGCGTTAGCGCGGATGTTGTGTTCGGCCCATTCCACGGCCAAGGTACGGGTCATGGCCTGAACTCCGGCTTTGGCCGCCGCGGAGTGGATGGTACCAGGACTGGCGCCCGAGGCGTAGGTGGCCAGAATGCTCAGGATGCGCCCAAATTTCTGCCGGGCCATGTAGGGAAAGGCGGCCCGGCAGCAGAAGAAACTGCCATTCAGCACGATGTCCACAACCGTCTTCCAGCCGTTGTAGCTGAGCTTCTCCGCGCGGCAGAGGAAGTTGCCGGCCGCGTTGTTGATCAGGAGGTCGATGGAACCGCAGGTTTCGTAGGCCGTCTTCATGAGCGCCTCCACCTGTTCCGGGACCCGGACATCGGTGGGCGCCACCGTCGCGACGCCGCCCCGCGCCCGGATCTCGGCCGCGGTCGGCTCCAAATGTTCCAGGCTGCGGCTGGCCAGCACCACCTTCGCTCCCAGCTCGGAGAAGCGCAGCGCAAAGGCGCGACCGAGGCCCGTGCCCCCTCCAGTAATCACTGCGGTGCGGCCTTCAAAGATGCGATCGCGGAACATGGCAAAAGCAGGTGTTAGGTGTCAGGTGTTAGGTGTTAGGGCCGTAGAGCCCCGCCTGACAACGAGTATACAGGTGTTGGGTGTTCAGGCGCCAGGTGTCAGGGAGCCGCCGGCCCCTTGACACCCAGCACCTAACACCTGACACCTGCTAGGAAAAGGGTTGGGTGCCAGGCGCCTTGGGGAACACTTCTTCGCTTCCGCAAAGGCCTGCTCATACATCTGTTTCAGGGAGAGCGCCTCCCAGAGGTTGCAATGCGCGACGATGGACGCGGGGTCCGCTCCGAGCACCTTCTGTAGCTGTGCGATGGCGTCGTCATACCGGTGCTGCAAGATTAACTGCATGCCCAGGAGAGCAGGGAAGAAGGAATTGTGCGGATCCAATTCCAGGGCTCGCTGAATCTCCCCCGGAGGCGGCCAGGGCCCGCAAGGTCTGGCCTTCCACGTACTCCATGGCGATGTACGCGCAGCCCTCCGCTTCGCCGGCTTCATAGATGGTACAGGTATGGGGATGGTTCAAAACCGAAGCGGCCTGCGCTTCCCGTTCGAGCCGCGCCAGCGCCTGGGGTTCCCGGGAGAGTGTTTCCGGCAACAGCTTGAGGGCGACCGGGCGTTTGAGCTTGGTGTCTTCGGCCTTGTACACCACTCCCATGCCGCCCTCGCCGAGCTTCCCGCTGATTCGATAGTGCCCGATGCTCTGGCCGATCATGACCTAGGGGCTTTGTGACCACAGTTATCTGAGCGGCGAGGGAAAGTCAAGCTAGCGGACGCGAGGGGCTTGCCCCGCCCTGCTAGAATGGACCAATGCGCCGACGCTCGCTTGCAGGCCTGATCCTGGCCGCCGCCCTGGCCCTGCCGGCGCACGCGGACACCGCCTCCCGCAACGAAATCGACCGGGTCTTCGACCGCCTCTACAACTTCGATTTCGACGGCGCCCACGCCGCCGTGGACCGCCACATCCAGGCGCGGCCCGACGATCCCATGGGCTACGCGATGCGCGCGTCGGCCCACCTGTTCTTCGAGCTGGATCGCCTGGGCATCCTGGAGAGCGAGTTTTTCGCCGACGATCGCCGCATCATCGACAAGAAAAAGCTGAAACCCGATCCCGCCATCAAGACGCGGCTGTTCCAGGCCGTGGAGGAGGCCCAGTCGCGTGCACTGAAAATCCTCGAGACCAGTCCCAACGACACCACCGCGTTGTTCAGCATGTGCGTCACCGGCGGGGTCGTCACCGACTACACGGCCCTGGTCGAGAAGCGCCAGCTCGGCAGCCTCACCCACATCAAGCGCACCACCGCCTACGCACAGCGCCTTCTGAAAGCCGATCCCAACTTCTACGACGCGCATGTCAGCACCGGCATGACCGAGTATGTCATCGGCTCTCTGCCCTTTTTCATCCGCTGGTTCGTCCGCGTCGACGACATCAAGGGCAGCAAGGAGCAGGGCATCAAGAGCGTGGAGATCGCCGCCAGCAAGGGCCACTACCTGGCGCCCTTCGCGCGCATCCTGCTGGCCATGGCCTACCTGCGCGAGAAGAAGCCCAGCCGGGCGGAGGGAATCCTCCAGGATCTGGCCCGCGACTATCCGGAAAACCGGCTGTTCCGCAAGGAGCAGTCCAAGATCGCCGCCAAGCTGAGGAGCGGCGAGATCCGGGACGAGTAGCCTACCGCCGCGTGTTCAGCAGCTCCAGATCGTGGATCACGCTGATCACGCCGGGTCCCAGCGCGATCACGAACAACACCGGCAGGATGAAGATGACGATGGGGAACAGCATCTTGATGCCGGCCTTGCCGACCGCCGCTTCGGCGCGCAGGCGGCGCCGCGTCCGCAGCGCGTCGGCGTAAACTTTCAAAGCCTGCGCCAGGCTGGTGCCGAACTTCTCGCTTTGGACGATCATGGCCGCCAGCGATTTGATGTCCTCGATGCCGGTGCGCCGCACCAGTTGGTTGAAGGCCACGATGCGCTCCTGGCCCGCGCGCACCTGCATCACCACGGTGTAGAATTCGTTGGCCAGCTCCGGGTAGATGTGCTGCATCTCCTCGCTGACGCGCGTCATGGCCTGGTCCAGCGCCAGGCCGGTTCCCAGCACGATGCCCAGCAGATCCACGGTGTCCGGCAGCGCTTCCTGCAGCCGGTTCCGGTAGCGGCGCACCAGCCGGTGCAGCACCTGTTTCGGCAGCAGGTATCCCAGGATGAGCGGCGCGATCATCCCCACCAGAATCCCGCTCAGCGGCTTGTCGCGCTGCAGCCAGACCGCGCCGGCCGCCAGCAGGCCCACGAAGGCCAGATTGAACAGCACGTACAAGCCCACCGCCCGCCGGTTGCGGATGCCGGCCTGGTTCAGCTCGCGCTCACTCTCCGAAATCCAGTCCTCCCCGCCGGGAATCAGGCTGATTACAAACAGCAGCCCGTTCCAGAAGCCGCCCCCCTGCTACCGGCTCTGCATCTGTAATTGGCCCAAGCCCCCAACCAGGCGACAACAATTAAAACAGGACTTGACAGGGTCGTCCCATATCAGAACTTCGGATTCGCCAGTTCCCGGATCACCAGGATGCCGATGATCCCGGAAATGATCCCGTAGGTCAGCAGCTTCTGGCCCAGCGGGTCCGTATACAGCAGGTGAATGTACTGGGGCTTCAGCACCCAGAAGCCCAGGCCCACCACGATGGGCAGCGCGCACAGCAATCCTGCCGACATGCGCTGCTGCGCGGTATGCGCTTTCATCTTGGCCGCCATGTTTAGCCGTTCCCGGACCAGCAGGGCCAGGTTTTCCAACACGCCGACCATGTTGGCCCCAGTCTGGCGCTGCAGGATGAGGCCGGTGATGAAGAACTTCAGATCGATGATGGGCACGCGCTTGCCCAGGTTGTGGAGGGCCGGCTCGATCTGCGAGCCCAGCGCCAGCTCCTCCATCAGCTTCTTGAATTCCATCTTCACCGGGTTGATGGTCTCGGTCGCGATGGTCTCCAGGCCGCTGTGGATGTTGTGGCCGGCGCGCATGGTGCGCGTGAACAAGTCGATGGCGTCGGGCAGCAGCTCTTCGAACTTCCGCAGCCGTTTGGCCCGGATGCGCAGGATGTTGGCGATCGGCAGCGCGCCCACCAGTCCGGCGAACAACAGCCGCAATAGAAACAGGCGCAAGCCCACGATGCCCAACACAAAGAAGACGCCCAGCGCCAGCAGGATGGAAAGCGCCAGGACGTCGGCGGCGCGCTTCTTCAGGTTGGCCTGGTCGATAAACTCCTGCAGCCGCCGCAACAGGCCGATCCAGGCGACGAAGTCGCCCAAGGCCGCCAGTCTGCCGCGCTGCTCGCGGCGAACCAGCAGGTCCGCCGGTCCTCCGCCGCCCCGCGCGGTCCGGGCGTGCACGCGCAGCTCCCGGAGCCTTCCGGCCAGCAGCTCCGCCTGGCGCTCCCGCGGCGCCTGCCAGATGTAGTAGCCGGCCGTCAGCAGCGAGGCGCTGAAGAACAGGAATGGAAATATCCAATCCATGGGCAACCTACTTGTCCTTCACCTCATGCTCCTCATGGAAAATGCTGGGCGACAGGTGAATCCCATATCCCTTCAGCCGGTCCAGGCAAAGCGGCTTGTTGCCGGTGGCGCGGAACTTGCCCAGCACCTTGCCGCGCGCGCTGATCCCGGTCCGGTCGAACTCGAAGATGTCCTGCATCTCCACCAGGTCGTGATCCACCCCCACCACTTCGGCGATGCCGGTGACGCGCCGCGAGCCGTCGCTCAAGCGGGCCGTGTGCGCCACGATGTTGATGGCCGAGGCCAGTTGCTGCCGGATCACCTTGTCGGGCACGTGCTGGCTGGCCATCATGACCATGGTCTCCAGCCGCGAGAACGCGTCGCGTGGGGCGTTGGCATGCACCGTGGTCATGGATCCGTCGTGGCCGGTGTTCATGGCCTGCAACATGTCCAGCGCCTCGGCCCCCCGCGACTCGCCCACGATGATGCGGTCCGGGCGCATACGCAGGGCGTTGATCACCAGGTCGCGCTGGGTGATCGCTCCGGCTCCTTCGATATTCATGGGACGCGTTTCCAGCCGCACCACGTGCGACTGCTGCAACTGGAGCTCGGCGGTGTCCTCGATGGTCACAATCCGTTCTTCTTCCGGGATGAACCGCGACATCAGGTTGAGGAGCGTGGTCTTGCCGGAGCCCGATCCGCCGGAGATCACCACGTTGAGCCGCGCCTCCACGCAGCCGCTCAGGAAGTCCAGCATGCCCGTGGTGAAGGTCTCGTTCTTCAGCAGATCTTCGGTGGAGAGCTGCTTCTTTCCGTAGCGCCGGATCGAGATCACCGGCCCGATCAGCGACAGCGGCGGGATCACGGCGCAGACGCGGGAGCCGTCCATCAGGCGGGCGTCCACGATCGGCGAGGACTCGTCGATGCGCCGCCCGACCGCCGATACGATCCGGTCGATGATCAGGCGCACGTGGGCCTGGTCCTTGAAACGGACGTTGGTCTCCACCAGCCGGCCGGCCCGCTCGATGTAGACGTTGTCGTACCCGTTCACCAGGATGTCGCTGATGGAGGGATCCTTGAGCAGGGGCTCCAGCGGCCCCAGCCCGAAGACCTCGTCCAGGATCTCGTCGGTGACGCGCTCGCGCTCGGCCAGCGTCATCGGGATGCCTTCCTCGACCACCAGCCGCTCCACCACCAGGCCGATCTCTCCCCGCACGCTGTCCTTGTTGAGCGTCTTGAGCTGCTCGGGAGTGAGCGCGTTGAGCAGCTTGCTGTGGATTTTGCTCTTGATCTCGAACCAGCGATCGACTCCGCTGTTCGGACGAACTAGTGTGCGTGATCCCATGGAACCCTACGCGATCTTCGCCGCCGGCTGCTTTCCGCCGGTCGCCTTGTCGACAAACGCCCGGAAGATCCGGTCCAGCTCTCCGGCCGATTCGCGGTTGGCAGCCATGGGCCGGGCCCGGTTCACGGCCGCCAGCATCGCCGGCGAGCTGGGGATGCCATAAAAAACCGGCTGGTTCAGGGTCTGCTGCACCTGTTCCAGGCTGGCATGGTTCGGCCCCACCTTCTTCTGATAGTGGTTGACCACCACCTTGATCTGATCCTGATTGAAGCCCATGCGCATCAGGTAGGCGATATAACGCTGGGCGTTGCGGATGCAGGGAAACTCCTGGGTAGTCACCAGGAACACCGTGCTGGAAATCTGGCAGGCCCCCAGCACCACCTCGTCGGAAACGGCCTTGCCCCCATCCACGACAATGGCGTCGTACTTCTCCACCAGGAAGGTAGCGAACTCGCGGAACATCGGCTCCGTGAAGTATCCGCGCTGCTCCAGGGCATCCGGCGGGCCGACCAGGAAGAACCCCAGCGGATCGCGCGCGACGAACCCTTCAAACAGCGCCTGGTCCATGCGGCTCAGATTCTCGGCCACCTCCAGCAGCGTATATTGCGGCTGCGCGCCGAGCTGCATGGCGACGTCGTTGGCGATCCAGTCCAGGTCCACAACCACCGTCGACACCTTGCGCTGCGCCAGCACAGCGGCGAAATTGACCGCCAGCGAAGTGGCTCCCACGCCGCCCTTGGTGCCGATGAAGCTGTACACCTTGCCCAGTTTGCTCTCGCCCGAGGCCGCGCGCTTCGGCGCGCGCTCCAGCCGCGTCACCGCGTCGCGAAAATCCGTCCGCCGCAGCGGCTGCACCAGGAAATCGTTGGCGCCGGCTCGCAGCGCGCCGATCACGGTCTCCCCGTCGGCGTGGTAGTTGGAAGCGATCACGTACAGGTCCGGCGCCGCCTGCTTCACTTTTTCAAGAGCCTTCAACCCGTTCTCGGTGTCGCCCGCCAGGTCCAGGATAAGCGAGGCATGCGGTGTGCGCTCCAGGTCCTGAAGCACCCGGATATACAGGTTCGGCGCGACTTCCTGGTACTCGGAGACGATCTTGGCATTCGGGATGTTCACCAGGTTCTCCCGCACCATCTCGCGGAAGTGCTCATCGCTGGAGGCGATCATGATTACGCTGTTGGACATAAGGCAGTTGTCAGTTGTCAGTTCTCAGTCTGTCGGTTGTCACGGCAGGCAGGTTCCTTGCTCGGGATCGCAGCCGGCGCTTTCGATCGGCATCGAGGTCTTGAAGGTTGGGATCCCCACCGGGGGCAATCCCAGAAAGTTTACGAAACGCCGGAACTCGTAATTGGTGATGCTGATGCTGACAGTGTCCGGCACGCAATTGGTGCTGCACTCCCCGGAGTCGCAGGTGAACTCGGTCAACTGCCCGGTGTCCGGGTCACGGGCGAAGTACTCCACGGTGATCTCGGCGGCGCCGCTCTGAAACTGGTCCATGTCCATCATACGGGGCACGTGGGTGCGCATGTAGGTCAAGACGTTGTCCGCGCCCGGCTGCCAGCAGTGGGTGGCCGCGTAGCGCGCGCCGTCGCGGGTGAACTCCACGGCGCTGTGCCAGATCCACAGCATCTCCGAAGTGAAAATCAGCGCGAAGGTCAGGGGCACGATCACCCCCGCATACAGGAGCGCGAACTCCACCGTCGCCTGACCCGAATTCCCGCGCGAGCGTCTCATCGGCTCAGGTCCCTCCAAAGGGCACCCGGACCTCCGGGCGCAGCAGGATGGTTTCCAGCGCCAGGAACGGAATGCGCGGCCGCACTTCGTATCCGTTGGGAATCGACACCACGATGTAATCCGGCGGCTGCCCGCCCTGGGCCGCGTCGCAGCCGGTCGCCTCGCAAGCGCACTCGCCGATATCGCCGGTCTCGGCGTCCACCAGCTCGATGCGCACCGAAATCATATCCGCGGTCAACTGCGGCAGCAGCGGCTCGGCCGCGCCCTCCTCGGTCCGGCCCGTGAGAGCGAAGCGCTTGGCGGCCTCCAGTGTGGCGTCCGCCTCGTCGCAAAAGTTGACGCCCTGCTGCGTGGCCACATAGCGCGCCATCGAATACAGCGTCTTCCGCAGTGTGTAGTAGACGTACGTAATCTTGCCGAGCTGCACCATGCCCACCAGCAGGGTGAGGATGATGGGGACGAAAAGCGCGGTTTCCAGAATCGCGTTTCCTCGTTGACTCTTGAGTCTCCCCCTCATCGGTGCAAGACCACCTTCCCCGGCCCCGCCGTCGCCTGACACCCGTCAAAGCGTCCTTGCTTGACCGGCGCCACCGATCCCAGGTACAGCGCGTTGAAACGCCCGTTCTGATCGGCCACTAGGAGCGTGGTGTCGCCGGGCGCCGGTTCCACCAGGAACTGCCGGAAGCCCAGCACGACCATCGGCCCGGCCGCCACCAGCGAATCCACGATCGGCACCGTGATCAGCCGCCGCCCCGTGCCCGCATACTGCGTGTAGTCGTCCAGGTCGGTCGTGTCGGTGTCGGGCGTGTAGGACGTGACCAGCGTATCCACGTCGGTCACCGCCGCCGGGCAGGCCGCCGGAGCGTCCGGTTGGAAGCGGGATGCCAGGCCGCACAGGTTCGCCCGAACCGAGTTGGGCACCTGATTCATGTTGCACTGGATGGGTGTGGCGCTGGCCCAGACCTGCTCTTCGGCGTTGATCGCAATGCAGGAGAGGGCCGAATTGGTCGACCCCGGCAGTCCTTGGGCGCCGATGCGATAGAGTTGTTGGCCCTCCTCCACGGTGGTTTCTTCGTTGAGCCGGTTCAGGATCAGATAGGGAAGCCGTCCGCTGCCGCCCGTCAGCGGCGCCGGATTGGGCAGCCCGGTGCACTGATACCCGAAGGTGTACTTGGTCCCCACCGTGAATCCGAAGTCGGTGGTGTCGTCTTGCGACAGCGCCGCGATCGCCAGGGGCTCGATGCCGCAGGCCACGCACAGCGGAGCGCTGATTCCCGCGGCCGCCTGCGCGGCGATCCGGGTCTTGCGCTCCTGGCCCAGCGACAGGACTCCCCAGAACAGCAGCGGCGCCTCGGCGCTGATATTCACGCGCACGTGCTTGGCGGTGCTGCTGGCCGCCTCCCCGCCCTGCGCGGCGGAGTCTTCGCCGATGGCCGCCGCGGCCGAGTCGTAATAGAAGGGGTCCTGCACCTCGCTGGCCAGGAAACCGGTCGATTCTCCGATCACCAAAGACCCGAAGTTGTACTTGTTCCCATGCCCGTTGGCGTTGTCCAGGGCCCGGCGAGCGGCCGAAGTGGCGTTATCCGGCGCTGCGTCCGTCCCGATCAGCCGGGCCGCCGCCGCCTGCGCCATGGCTTCCGCCGCCTGGTTCAACTCGCCCTTCACCAGGTATAACCGCCCCAGGTCCAGCCCAAACCCCATCAGGCCGAGAACCACCGGCACCATCAGTACCAGCATCTGCAGCGACATCGCTCCGCGTTGGAATCGCCGTACCATGCTATTTTTTGGCCGGCGGCTCCTGATGCCCCTTGGCGCCCGTAAACTCCGCCGCTTTCGGCTCCACGGGCTTCTTCTTCTTTTTGGCTTTCTGCTCGGCCACGGTGGGCAGGAACGTCTCCTGGAAATCCGGGAGCTTGGCCTTTTCCTCCGGACTCAGCGGGCGCACGAAGCGCGGCGTCACCACCACCAGCAGCTCGTCGTTGGACTTGCGCGTCGAGCGGCTGCGGAACAGATTCCCCACGATGGGCAGATCGCCCAAGCCCCGCACGCGCGTCAGAGTCTGAATCACGCGATTGTCGATCAATCCGGCGATCGCGAAACTCTCGCCGTCCTTCAGCAGCACTTCGGTCTCAGCCCGCCGTTGCGCGATGGCTGGAATCAGGAAGCCCTGCAGCGTGACGGCATTGGCGAAATCCAGCGAGCTGACCTCCGGCGCCACCTTCAGATGGATCGCCCCGGCAGTGGTCACGGTGGGCGTAAAATTCAACTGCACCCCGAACTGACGGAACTGCACCGTAATCACCGGCGAAGTCGCGCCGCCGGTCGACGTGGTCGTCAAGGTGGGGAAGGGGAACGATCCGCCGGCCAGGAAACTGGCCTCTTTCCCCTCCAGCGTGATCAGGTTCGGCTCGGCCAGGATCTGGAGCAGGTTGCGCGCCTGCATCGCCTTGATGGTCGCGCCGATGTTCAGGTCGGGACGGAACGCAAACAGGTTCAGCAGATCCGCAAAGTTGACCGTGGCATTGGAGAAGGTCTGGTTCTGAAACTGCAACTGGCTGAAGCGCGGCGACTGGAACTGCTGAGTGGTCAGCTCGCCGATCTGCTTGTCGTTCCGGCTGAAGAAGTTGAACCCCAATTCACCCAGCGCCACGCGATCAATGCTGGCGAATCTCACCTGCAGCAGAATCTGGCGCGGCTCCGGCGGAGGCGGGGTCTGCAACAGGTTGACCACGTTCTTGGCCCTGGCGCCGGCCAGGCCGGCCGCGCGCTTGGCTTCGTCGGCGTCCTTCACGGTGCCCGTCAGCACCACGGTATCGCCGCTCAGATCGACTTTGATGTGCTCGCCCAGCCCGGATTGCAGCTCTTTCTTCGATCTCTCGACGTCACTGGTGTCGTCGGCCACCGTGATGTTCCAGCGGCCGGGCGTCGCGCCGGTCTCCCAGACGATCAGGGTGGCCTTGCCGGGACTCTTGCCGTTGACCATCACCTCGCGCGGCGACACCACCACGGCGTCGGCGATCTTGGGCTCCGAGATCACCACCTTTTGCAGGTCCTTCTCAAACTGGAGCAGCTCGCCGCGCCCCGTGATCAAGGACAGCTCCCGCGCCGGCAGCGTCTGCGCGCTCAGGCCGCCGGCGGCCAGGACCAGCGCCGCGAGGCCCTCGAAAAAGAGTTCACCGTGTCTCATCGAAAGATTTCCTGAACGTGCTTGTCGCCGCGGAAGACATCCACCACCAGCTTGGGCTTCTCAGCTTCCTTCTTCCTTCTGGCCTCTTCCTCGGCCTTCTCTTTGTCCTTGTCGGTGACCTTTTTCTCGCCGGTCAGGTCCTGCCACACCTTGGGATCGTCCAGATTGGGAACTTTTCCGCCCAGGTTGGTGGTGCGCCCGCGCCGCGCCCGCGCCAGCCGGGCGCTGATGAGCGGGTCGATGGAATCGGTGGTCACCGGATGCACGTCCGTTTCCTGCGACTGGTCCAGCGGGTTGCGCAAGACCAGGCTGATCTTGCCCTGGTTCTTGGCCAGCTCCAGCTTCTGCGCCTCCTCGGGGGTCACCACCAGGGTCGCCACTGGCATCTTGGGGGCCTTCGGGTCCACTAGCTGGCCGGCCTGATACAGGCGTCCGATGGCCAGCACTTTGACGTTCTGCAGGATGATGGTGGTAGTGGCCTCGGCCATGGTGCCCGGGCGGGTGAAGAAGACGTCCACTCGGGAGTTGGGCTGGATCAGCCCGGCCACGCCGCTGACGTCGCTGATCTGCACCGAGATGGCACGCTTGCCCGCCTCGATGGTGGAGGGCACCCCATCGGCGCCGGCGACCGAGGACAGCTTGGTGTTGGTCAACGTCTCGTTGGCCGACACCGGCACCATCAGCGCGCGGTCGATCGCTTCCTTGTCCTGCAGCAGCGCGCCCGTCGGCAGGTCCTTCTCCTGAATCTCGACTTGCTTCAGATCGGTCTTGCGGAGCCGGGTGCCCAGCGGCAGATCGCGCACGGCCGCCATGACCTTCAAGGTTTTCAACGTCTTGGGCCCGCGGGTCTTGGAAATAAAGAACCACGTCAGCAGCGCCGCCGAGACCCAGGCCACGCCCAAGATGATCAGTATCTTTTGTCGATCCATCTTTCCCTCAGCGCGGATACCACAGGAAGATCAGGGTACCCGCGGCGATCACGGCTCCATAGGCCAGCCGGAGGCCTCCCGGCTGGTCGAGGTCACTGCGGTGCTTGAGCTCCGCCCAACGGCCTTGCGCCAGTGCACCCAGAATCCCTCCCGTATTCCGCAACACCCGGCCGAAGGCGCCGGCGCGCAGCGACACCACTACCGCCGCCAAGCCTCCCGCCACGGCCACTAATACAAACACCGGCAACAAGTTCCGGACGCCCACAAAAGCTCCTACCACGGCAAACAGCTTGACATCTCCGGCCCCGCCGCCGCCGGCCGCAAACACCAGGAAGAGCGCCGCAAACCCGGCCAGCGCGCCCAGTAGTCCCTGCCAGAAGCCTTCGCCAAACATCGCCTGCGCCGTCAGGCCGACCGGCAAAGCGGGCAACGTCAGCCAGTTCGGGATACGCCGCCAACGCAAGTCCGTCGCCGCCGCCGTGAGAAGCACGGCGCTGAGGGTCACCCGAATGACCTGGGGCAGATCTGGCCCGTGAGAGACTTGCGTCATGGCCGGCTCCCGCGCAGCAGCGTAGCGACTTGATCCTGATACTCGACGGTCCACCCCAGTCCCTGAAGCGCCGCCACCAGCGAGTAGTCGTTGGGCAGCAACGCATGCGAGAATCCGTACTTGGCGACGATCTCGCGCCAGCCGGGACGCACCTGCACCAGCCGCGTGTACTCCTTCATGAACTCGCTGCCGTAGAGATCGCTGCGGCCGTCGAAAAAGACCTGACGCTTCCCTGCGAACCTGTAGATCAGGTACCCGCCGAACTTGTCCGGCGCCAACAACCGCGCGTTTTCGGGAAGGCGGCCGGCCGCCGCGACCGGGAATTGATCGGGCGGGAATCCCGTCAGGGCGGCGATCCCGGGGGTTTTCAGCATTAGAAAGACGAAGACCGCCGCCACCGGCGCCCAGGCCAGGCCGCTTCCACCGCGGTCCAGCCCGCGGAGACGGCTGGAATACGCCAGGAAGCTGTCGATCCCACGGCGGAACCGGCTCTGCAAACCCTGCCAGTTGGCCAGTCCCCGTGTTATGGCCCCGTTGGCCAGCGGGAGCAGCAGCAGGCCCACCAGCGGCAGGCCTCGCGCCGACCGCAGCGCGGCGCCGGCAATCAGCGCCACCAACAGGAAGTGCGCCAGCTTCCCTTGACCCAGCGCCAGTATGCCGCCCATCCAGGCGACCCCCATCGCCAGCCCAATCTGCAGCGCTCCTTCGGCGTGGAAGTTGAAGCTCTGGAATTCGCCGATCCGTGCCAGCAGCTCGGAGTCCGACAGGTAGGTGATTACGTGCCGGTGCAGGTTCCAGCCGTACGGATTCACCAGTGTTGAGACTGCGGACACCGCCGCCGCCAAACCATACCATCTGGCCTGGCCCCGCTCCCGGTCCCGATCCGCATCCCAGATCAGCGGGCGCGCCACGTGCGCCAGGGCATACAGTCCAGCCAGCACGGGAGCCAGGAAAAAGCTGGCGTGGATATTGGCCCACAGGGCCGAGCCCAGTCCGATCCAGACCAGCCTAGGGCGGCGCTCCGCCGCCGTCACTGCCAGCAGGAGAAAGACCCAGCTCAGCACGTGAGGACGAGCCAGCCAGTGGATGCCGGCCGTGGTCAGCATGGGCGCGGCCAGCGCGCAGGCCAGCAGGAAGTTGCCCTCGGCGATCCAGTTGAGCCGGAACCAAAGCCAGACGCCCGCCGCGATGGCCAGTCCGTAAAGGAAAGCCACCCCGCTGAGTCCGGCCAGCCGGTGGGCGGCCCCCATCAGCACGTCGGCGCCCCATTCCCAGGCAAACCACGGCCTCGCTCCCAGGGAAAAGGAGTACGGGTCGGTTCGAGGAAGTTGCCCGGTCGACAGCATCGACTCGCCTACGCGGATATGCCACCCCGAATCGGAATCTCGAAAAAGCTTCTGGTAGCCCTCGAACAGGAAAAGGCAGTAGAAGAGCGTGACGAGAGACGCGACCAGCGCCAGGTCGGGCACAAACCACCTGCGCACCCCCGAGTCCTGCCGCAACGAGCCTTCCCGCGGCAGGGCCTCCGAGACGCCGGTCTGGGGCACATCTCGACGCACCGGCGCCTATTGGGCCGTGGCGCCGATGCTGTTGAGGTCCTGGGTGATGCTCGAATACAGACTCACCACGCCTTGCGAGAGCTGATTCACCGTGGTGATCAGGGCAAGGCCCACCGCAGCCACAATCAAAGCGTATTCGACCAGGTCCTGGCCCTGATCTTCCTTGAGAAGACGAACAAACAGTTGTTTCATAATTGTTTATGCTCCTGCGACCTTCCGGACGACCGCCAGCACCCTGCTCCAGCGCGACTCTACGCGCTTGACGGGCAGGACCGCCGGCTTGCCGTCCAGTTGCGAAACCAATCGTAGATTTGCCAGCGCCGCGGCGTGTTTCCGATCATAGCCCAGCGCGATGTCCAGTTCCTTGCGTGCATCTTCGTACCGCCGCTGCTGGATCAGCAGCGCGGCCATGTTGCTGTGCGCCGTGGCCGGATCGGCCACGTTCTGCCAGTGCGCAATCGCTTCCTGAGCGTTGCCGGCCAGCGCCAGACCCAGATTGTTGCGCGCCGTTTCCGAATTCGGCTTGAGCTTCAAGGCCCGGCGGAACTCCTCGACTGCCTCCGGCCTTTTTTCTTGCAGCAGCAGGCAGTATCCGAGATTATTGTGCATCAAGTCGGAGCCTGGCGCCAGCGTCACCGCCGCGCGATGCGCCTTCTCGGCCTGAGCGAACTGCCCCAGCTCGTCCCGCAGGATTCCCAGCCAGGAGTAGTAGTCGGCATCGCGCTGCGAGTGCGCTTGCAGGTAGTGGTCCAGGGCTTCCGCCGCTTCGCGCCTCATCTTGAGTGCGCGCAAGGCCTTGGCCATCTCCAGGTGGATTTCGGGGGAGGCTGGAAACCGCGTCGCGGCCAGCCGGGCATGCTCCAGCGCCAGATCCGGATTGCCGGTAGTGGCGAAGTGGCGCATCAACTGAAGCCGGGTCGTCAAATCGTCGGGGTTGGCCGCCATTTTCTGCCGCAGGGAGCGAACCACCCAGTCACCCTCGCCGGCATCCACGGCATTGGCGATCTGGCGCTCCATGGCCGTGACCGGGGCGCGCGCCGCCATCTCCCGCCGCTGGGCGCACGACATCGCCATTCCCGCCAACGCCAGGACCGTCAGACCCTGCAACCCCAACCGGCTCGTCATCTCTACTCCAACCCTGCGCGCTCAAACTCCAACTGGTCGCCCTTGCAAGTACCCGTTGCCTCAGCCGTCCCGGCCGGCAATTCCAGCACCGAATGCGCCATCAAACAGACGGAGACACGCCAGGGTACCATATTCGGACGGACTTTCCTTACCCTTTTCTTCCGGTCCAGATACAGTACGTCTATGGCAAACTTCATGCCAAAGCTGTGTACCGATTCACACGGGACAATCCACAGCCCCTGGCCCGGCTCCAACCTCGAGTGCTTCAGCAACCCGGTCCGCCGGGTCTTGCTGTCGTCGGCGACCTGGGCGGCTTCCGCAAGGATGGTGTTACGGTCCTTGTTCCGTACCCTGATTTCCAAACCTTACGTTTATAACACGTTTCCATGGGGTTGGTTGTGCCGGGCGCGGGAGCAACTCGGCCCCTCCAGCCGGGTTAAACAGTGTAAGATAGAGCTTTGCCGCGTCCCAGGAAGGGTACTCATCCGTGTCTCGACTCTTACGTCTTGCCGTCGTCCTGGCGGTTCTGATCGCGCCGGGCTGGCGGGCATTGGCCCAGTCCACCGGCGCCGCCTATGGGTCCATTATCGGCTTGGGCGGAACCCCCTCCGACATTGTCCTGGATGAGCTGCGCGGGCGCCTGTACCTGGTCAACGACCGGGCCAACCGCCTCGATGTCTACGGCATTCCGGAGAAGCGCGTCATCGGCTCGATCATGGTCGGCAACCGGCCCCTTGCCGCCGCGATGTCGATGGACAGCGCCTACCTGTACGTCACCAACCAGTTGAGCGCTTCCCTGAGCGTGATCGACCTGGGCAACAACAGCGTGGTCCAGACAGTGACGCTTCCGGCCCGCCCCGAGGGCGTGGAAGTGGGCGTCGACGGCCGGGCTTTGGTCTCCACGGTGGGAACCGGCACGGGCAACCCGCCCGCCAATACGCTGCTGATCTTCGATCGCACCCAAAGCTCCCAGCAGCAACTGGTGGCGGTGCAGACGCCGCCTCCTCCCTCCACGCTGCCCAATCTTCCGCCCGCACAACTGGTCCGGCCCGACACCACTTTCTTCAGCAAGCTGATCCGCACGCCCGACGGCAACTACATTATCGGCCTGGCGAACCCCGGGACCACCACCTACATGTTCGTGTACGAAGTCTCTTCCGGCGTGATCCTGCGCAGCCGCACGGTGGCCGGGCAGTCCACCGCCCTTTCCATGGCGCCGGACGGCTCCCGGTTCATGGCCGGCTTCACGCTCTACGACACGGCGACACTGGCCGTGATCGGCCAGCAGAACACGGCCAACGCGCCCTTTACGCTCAGCGGCAATTTCAATATCCGCCAGAACTTCGGCGGCAGCGCCTTCTCGCCCGACGGCACGACTCTATACAGCGCGTTCAATACCGCCCAGTTTTCCTTGCCGGCCCTGCGGCCCAGCGCCGCCACCCTGCTGATCTCCGACGCGCAGAATCTGGGGATCAAGTTGGGGATCAAGCTGCCGGAGAGCATCGTCAATAAGATGGTCGCCACTTCCGACGGCGCGGATGCCTGGGCCTTGTCGGAGTCCGGCATGATTTACCTGCCGCTGTCGCTCCTCTACGAGTTTCCGATTCTGCAGCCCGAAACCACCACCGTCTTCCTGGCCGTCGACGAATGCAATCGCGGGCTGGCGCGCGGCACGGTTCGGGTCAACAACCTGGGCAAAGGAAAGCTGACCTACAGTGTTCCGAACACCGGCGCCGCGCTGGTGGCCGAGGTGACCAGCGGGCTGGCCCCTTCCACGATCAAGTTCACGATGGAGCCGGGCCGGACCAACGTCATTCGCCAAGCCGGAACCAATCTGACCACCGGCGGCGCCACGCTTACCGGCAACTCGTTCAACGTCAATTTGGCCTCGCTGGATGCGATCAACATCCCCAATACCATCCGCGTGTACATGAATTTCCGCAATCCCGACCAGCGCGGAGTGGTCTACCCGTTGCCGACTACGCCCAACAACTCGCCGGGTCCCAACCAGGCGTATCCCAGCGGCAACGAGGGCCTGCACGACCTGGCTCTGGACGAGTTGCGGGGCCGTCTGTATGTCAGCAATTCGGGCTACAACCGGGTTGAAGTGTTCGATATCCGGAAGCGCCGCTTCCTGGACGCGATCCCGGTCGGCCAGATGCCCCGAATGATGGCGCTGGGCACCGACGGCAACACCCTCTTCGTGGCCAACACGGGAGGCGAATCGATCAGTATCGTCGATCTGGACCTGGGACGCGTGGTGGGCGGCGTGGAGTTCCCGCCTCTGCCGCGCCAGGGCGGTGGAGGAAACGCTAACCCGGCCCATCCGCGCGCCATGGCCATGGGACTGTTCGGACTCCAGTTCGTGATGTCCAACGGCACCCAGTGGAAACTGATCGGCAACCAGGCCACGGTCCGCGCGCCCAACTCGGTCACCGCCAACGTGCTGCCCGGAGCGCCGAATTTCACCATGCTGGCCACGTCCAACAACGAGTTCATCGTCACCCTGGACGGCACGGGACGCGGCTACCTGTACGATTCCAAGGCCGACACCTACGTCGCCGGCCGGCTGCTCTTTGGCACGCCTCCCATTCAGAGCTATTACGGACCGCTGGCCGCTTCGGCGGATGGGAATTACTTCATGGCGAACGGCCTGATTCTGAATTCGTCGCTGACCGCGATCGGCGGCGCCGAGAAGCCCGGCGTTCCCGTCGTCGGTCCGCCGCCGGCCCAGGGCCTGCCGCCCACCGTCACCGTGGTCAGCTCGGGCCAGCGCAACGTCGCCGGGATCCTGGGCCTGAATGCCAGCCAGTTTATCCGCGTCACCACGCCGGTGCGCCAGAATGTGGGCACGGCCACTCGCGACGACGTGCGCCCCACCCTGGAGCTGATCGACCTGAAGACGGGCGGAGAAGCGCTGGTCGGCGTGCTGGCGGAGAATCCGCCGTTGAGTGTGTTCGCCGGACAGCGCTGGAACATCTCGCCGCGCCAGATGGTAGCCGATTCGCAGGGGAACATCTACTCCATCACCTTGTCCGGCATCACCGTGGCGCCCGTCACCCCGGCCAGCGACGCCACCCGGCCCCAGATCACGCCCGGCCGCGGCGTCGTCAACTCCATTGACGGCACGGCGAATATCCGGCCCGGTTCGTTTGTCACCATTACAGGCCGCAACCTGGCCGATCCGGGGACCGCCGATACTACTCCTCCGCCCACGGTCCTGGGCGGCTCCTGCGTGACCTTCAATGACATCTCGCTGCCCCTCTTGCAGACCTCCGGCGGCCAGATTCTGGCCCAGGTGCCCGACAACGTCCCCCCCGGTCTCAATATCGTGCAGGTGCGATCCCTGGCCATGGCGCAGTCGAGCGACCCGGTGATCCTGACCGTTCAGCGCAACACCGGCCAGGGAACCAGCGACCCATCCGGTTCCGGCGGCGGCAGCCCCCAGCCCTAACCCTTCCGCCTTCGCTACGTCTGGTAGGCTTGTGACTATGCGGCGTGGAATTGTGTTCTTTCTCCCTCTCCTGGCGCTGGCCCAAAGCGGAGAGGTCGTCGAGGGAGTGATCAAGAGAGTGAAGGAGAACTACGTGTTCCCGGAAGTCGCCCAGAAGATGGAGCGGCGCTTGCGGGAGAGGCTGCAAAACAAGGAG